>CALMIS010000074.1 GCA_937864185.1 uncultured Chloroflexota bacterium | reverse complement strand
GGCACAATGAACCGGCTGCACGAAACCGGCATTATTGGCAGCCTGCGCTGGTGGTATGAGGTGATTGTACGGGGGTTGGGGGGCTGGGCGTGTGATCCAAGTGAACATGGGTGCCCGGACAAAGAGGGAAGGATATGTGATGCCTGTGCTTTATTTGGTGCTACAGGAATTAAACGGGCATTTCGGATCGATTGGGATCACCCTGAAAATCCAAGTGTAGATCGACGATTAAAGATTCGGACAACAAGTAACAATCGTGGTTGGTTTCTGGGAAGAGGTTTGTTTTCACAAAATATAGAGGGGATTCTGCTATCCACTCGTTTTTTGGATTGGATTAGCCAAGATGAAATGCTCCAGATGTTAGGATGTTCATTAAGCTTGGCTGACAAGTGGGGCGGACTGGGCGCTCGTACACAGCAAGGCTATGGGGTAACCGAGATACAAACAAGTCCTGACTTAAATATTCGATCTGCGTTGATCACTTATGATAAATTACAAAAACGTGCAAGTAGGCGGAGCGGTATTGGACATGAACTTCCCAAATTGAACGAATTTTTCTTTGCAAAAGTTAAATTTCCGAAGCCAACAAATCCGGAAGGTTTTATCCTTGAACGAACATCTGAAGTAGACAAGGGTGAATTACAATTCTATATCAACCAAAATGTCCTGCCGATAGCCCCTGTTCTGCGTTATCATCTACGGGGTTTAATTCGTAACCATATTGTTACGGGCAGCGGTGCTAATGCACCAGCTCGCTGGTATTTGATGGGTGTTTTGAACGGTAGATATCATCAAGCTGACTATGGCAAATTAGACCAAGATAGATGGTATTGTTCCAGATGCCGGCAAACTTGGACAAAAAAACCTACGGTTAATCAACACCAGCGGTGCCAGGGCCGTCCTTATAAGCAGTTTGAGTGCCAAAATTGTCGTACCTGGTTTGGGGCAAAAGACAAAGGAATTGAGGTGGTTCAACAACATAAGTCACTACTCCAAGTTTCGCACGCTTATGCTGTAGATGAGAGCAACTACGAATTTCGCATTTGGGGTTGGATCCCCATAAATCTACCAGGTCAAATATCACGCAATGAGGTATTGAAATATCTCAAGCAATGGCTTGGGGCAATAGACCCCAGCTTACGAAATTGGCAAGCGGCTCAGAGAGGAGGTCTCTGGAATTCAAATCGAGTTTCGCTACCAAAACCGTCAATTATTTGGATGGAAAAAGAAGCGGAAGAAACGGGTGGCGATTTTTTACAAGCTTTGCTCAATTGGGGAGATGTCTTATGAAATATGAACTGCACGCTACGAAACCCTCCAACACCAAAGAAGAGGTTAAGCAGATTGTCAGTGACCAAAACCTGGATATCTACTCTCGAATTAAATTGTTGGCTGGTGCGTTGATTGAACAGAAGGAGGAAGCCCGCAAGGAGTATCAGGCACTTGTACACGCTCGCAATCCGGCTGACACACCCTTTGCCAAAGTGCTTGTGGTTAGAGCACGTGACTCTATGCAAAGATTAAATCTATGGCTGCCAGATATAACCAATGAAGAACGCAGAGACACCTGGCTTACCATCTTCCCGATTGGCACTTGGGTCATTCACTTCACTTTCACCCTTCGTAAACCTTACCTCAGTCAGGATGATACCGATTTTTACATCATTGATAATCCAGTTAAAAAAGAGTGGGTCTTCAAACTGCCCTACGTCGCCCCCAGTCAGTGGAAAGGCTCTCTACGGACGGCGATGATGTATCAACTGGTGGAGGAGAAAAATAACCTCCTTGATGAGAAATGGGTTGATCGCCGTCTCCAACTGGCCCGGTTATTTGGCAACGAAATAGAAGTCGGGCTAGATGATAAAAAATTTGAAGCCTATTTGGACAGGCAGTCAGCCGATGAGCAATTAGCCCAATACTATCGGAAGCGATTGAAAGAAGAATATACTAGCACCGGCTTTCTTTCAGGTCGTCTCCATTTTTATCCCACTTTCCTCGACCAAATCGACCTGGAAGTGATTAATCCTCAGGACCGCCAAACAGGGGCAGGCCAACAACCAATCTACTTTGAGTCCGTCCCGCAAGGTGCTACCGGGGCCTTCACTCTCCTCTACGTCCCCCTCGACCGCATCGGCAAGGATGAGGCCGAGACCCGCAACCAAGTCGCTAAGGATTTACGCCTGGTGGCCGAAGGATTGCAGGCGATGTTTACCCTGTACGGCTTTGGGGCCAAGACGAGTAGTGGATTTGGAGTAGCTCAAGAAAACCTGATGAGACAAGGTCAATTGCAGATCAAGGCAGATATTTCGCTCTCCACCACAACTGAACCAGCCCCCACGCCACCCGCACCTGATTTACCGCGCTATCTCTCTGTCCCTAATCAACTTCACGCTGACTTTCAGGCCGAAGATGGCGGTTTGATACCGGAGGCTGAGTACCGGAAGTTGATTGAAGGGCGGGGTAAGAAATATACCAAGCCGGACAAGCAACTCTATGCCAAAGCCAAAGGTTGGTTGGAGCGGGAAGGGCAGGCCCTAGCTGAAACCAAGCCAACCCAAGAAGAGCCTGAGCAACTTATTCAAACTCCAATAGAACAATGGTCCCCTCAACCTTTTAATTCGTTTTCGGCGTTGGTGGAGTTGGCAGGTAGAGTTGCTGAGGCGTTAAAAGTAGGAGCGGTGAAATGAGGGACAAGTTGAAGATTATCGCTGACAACCGAAATGCACTGCTTTTGGCTGAGATTGCGGCTTGGTTACACGATGATTTCAAGTGTACTGATCAACAGATTAAAAAGTATGTCATTAATGCACCAGATTTTTCAGGAAGACAAGATACAGGCGATTGTATTCCCGATATCGAAATCACACTTCTCGATACAAGATTATCGTTTGCTTTAGCAAAAAACAGGAAGAGGGATGATTTTGTAGAAGGCTACTTAGATCGTTGCCACCGCACAGCACATATTGAAAAAGAGGATGGAGATAATCAGCAAATTTACCCTGCTTATTTGAGTACTCCTTTTGGGTTTGAAAAAACTCGGATTCCTGAAAATCTAACAAATATGCTCCTTAACACTATACCTTGGAGTTTGATTAGCAATCCAATTACGGATCGAACAAACCTGCAGAAACAACTCAAGCATCTTTTTAGTCAAGTAGGAGGAGATACTCGTAGATCGGGCAATGAAATCACATTATGGGAATGGAGCCACACAGTAGGGGTTTTGTACAAAACGGCATTGGTTGGTGCATGTTTTCAAAAGGAACAAAGCATTAATTTTACTGAAGCGAGGAACTTGCGCTGGCGATTATTGAGCGTTCGCACGAATGGTCTCGCATATGTCACCAACGTTTCGCGTTTGCCGGACGTAAAAGCACGGCAAAGCACGTTGAACAATGCATTTGACAAGGTGCAAGTGTTGTTAGAGCAAACTTATCCTCTGGCAACTGAAGTTTATCGAGATGAAAATGGCTCGCTCTATGTTGTTCCCAATGTGCGTGATTTGCTAAGCTTAGAAAATGCTACAGGTCAAGCTTTGTTAGACTGTATTCTTAAACAATTTGACGTAGATGGTGAAATCATTCCTGAAGTTGTGCTTGATGAGACGCCGTGGTGGGGTCAAGACCCTGACCGAAAAGGCAACGATAAAATTCCGCCAATTGGCAAACTTCTGTCTTTAACGACTGTTCTAAAAAGTGATGCCAACCTAATAGAGAAAGCTTGGGAAGGTACATACAGCGAAGTTTGCTCCGTTTGTGGTTTGCGTCCCTGTGTCAGTAGACAAACAAATTACTGCCAAATTTGTAGACAACGTCGGCAGGGTCGAGTGACCGAATGGATGAACGCACAAAATACGACCATCTGGGTAGATGAAGTGGCTGATAGCACCGGTCGTTTGGCAATTATTATTGGAACATTTGATTTAACTGACTGGCTGAGCGGCCAATTTGTTGAAACAATGCTGGTAAAAGCACCAACCTCAACTAATGGTTCAGGTACCCGTGTTACTAAGACACCTTCATTTGCCCGTCTTCGTCGTGTGTGGGAAACCACTCGCTCGTTCTGGCACGAAAGCCAATCTATTGCCAACCATGCTCTCGCCGATAGCCGTCGTCGTCTAACTATTCAGTTAGCTAATTCACCTGATTTGAAAGAGGGCCAAACGTACGAGTTGGACTTATTGGGTCAAACTCGCATGAGTGTTTTATGGGATGGCTCTTATCTGATAAGTATAGACAATCTTTCTTACACAGCTATTCAGCTCAACATTCCAATTTCCAAACTTCGTAATCCAGCGGATGCAGCCTTGGAAGTTGGTGCTTGGCTTGACAAAAACAAAGAAAATGAACAAGGACGAAAGCGTGTACTTCGGCTTATCTCAGATGATGAAAAGAACACACAATTTGATATACAGATTGCAGATGTTGACTATCAAGATACCGCTTACTCGACCACCATCCCCATCCTCTCCGAACCGCGCACCTTCATGACCCTCGTTCCGGCGGACAAAGCCCTCGACGTGACGCGGGCGATCAAAGAGAAATACGAACGGGAAATGGGCAAAGTCCGCAACCGGCTGCCGCTACATCTGGGGGTGGTTTATTTCCACCGACGCACTCCGCTGAGAGCGGCTTTGGAGGCCGGACGGCGAATGTTGGACCGGAAGCAGGGGGGCAGAGATGCAGGGGAGCAGGGGGAAAAATGGCGGGTTATGGTTAAACCGGAGAAACGTGCCAGGCCACCGTCCGATGCTGCATATTTGGCAACAGACACTCAACAGTTTGACGAATATTACGCTGTCGAATTGGAAGGATTAGGAGATCGAAAAAATCTGACCTGGTATGTTCCAGCCGTGATGAGCGATGGCTCAACTGAAGATAACTGGTACCCCTACATCTTTCTTGAAACCAACGGCGATGATCGGAAGGTAGATGGCAAGCGTGCTTTCAAGGGTCTGCGGCCTACGACCACTGGGCAATCAGAAACCTGCTGGCTGGTTCACGCCGGTGATCTGGAGGCAGAGGACAAGGTTTACTTCACCCCGGCCACCTTCGACTTCGAGTGGCTGGACACAACCGGGCGGCGGTTTGAGATTGCCTACGACGACGAAGGTCAGCGACGGGATCGCTTGCGCCGACCTTATCTTCTGGATGAGGTGCAGGTCCTCAAGGGCGCCTGGCAGGTTATCGGTGGCAAAGAGGGCCTGACCAACAACCAAATCTATGCCTTGCGTGACTTGATTGAAAGCAAGCGGGTGGAATGGTACGCAACACCAACTGCCTCCTGCTTGGATAAAACCTATCACCAATTTTGCCGGGAGGCCATCCTCAACGCTGAATGGCCCCAAGCTGGCCGTGAAAAATTGCTCAACCCCTGGCCCATCGCCTTACAGCCCAATGGGGCACCCGACCACCCAACTGAGCGACTAATCGACCATCTGACCAACTGGGCAGTCAACGGCCTGCTAACCGATGTCATAGAACTTTATATGAGCATTATGAAAGAAAAACCTGAGCGCAGCCAAGCTAAAAAGGAGACAACCGATGAGCAATAATCTCTATCGCCAGGAACGCTTTTTGTTGATGACTCTGGACCCGGTCCATGTCGGCACCGGGGGCAATCGTCTGGGGCGGGTCGATAACAGCATCGTCCGCGAGCCGGGAACGCGCTTGCCCAAAATTCCCGGCACGGCTTTGCATGGGGCTATCCGGCAATATGCAGCTTATCGCTACGAAAGCCGCCGTTGCGCCGGAGCCGGTCAGGGTGATGAAAATAGAGGAAAAGAGCGGCATTGCCGCGACAACGAATGCCCAATCTGTTATACATTTGGCTATTTAAAGGGTCAGGATGGGGGTCAGAGCGGGCGGGTTAACATTGGGGATGCTCGGCTCTTGTTCTTTCCAGTGCATTCATTGGCCGGGCCGGTCTGGGTAACCTCGCCAAGTGTGCTAAATGAATTCGGCATTCAAGACAAAGTGGAAAATGATAAAGTCAAGCTTTCCTCCGGGTTGAGTGGTCATAACTATCTCAACTTGGGCTGGTTGATGCTGGAAAAAGAAGATGGAGATTTTTCATTGCCAAACGGCATCCCTGCTGAGATCAAGGATCGCACAGTCCTTGTATCCGACAAACTCTTTAGCCAGGTCGTCAATTCCAACCTGGAGGTCCGAACCTCGGTCAGCATTGATCCCAACACCGGCGCGGCCTCTGAAGGGGCGCTTTTTACCTACGAAGCTATTCCCCGGGCAACATTATTGTGGGTAGATGTAGTTGAAGATGATTTCACGAAAGAATTTAAGCTAACTGAGAAAAAGTGCAAAGTTGAAAAAATCACTAAGAATGGAAAAGAGGAAAATGAATACACCCATCATACCGGCGCTTCTCTTGGCGAAACCTGGCAGTGCCCCTTAGATGTGGTTAGCGCCGGGCTGAAATTGACCGAACACTTAGGCATTGGTGGGATGGGCACACGCGGCTTTGGCCGGGTGCGCTTGCTCAATGCGGGGAAATCATCATGACAACGCTAAACCTAGATCAAAAAGCAGCCCACTACGCTCAAAAAATAGTTAAAGAAGGATGTAAAGAAGTCAACAACGACGCCAAAAAAGTGGAGAACCTGGTGACCAAAACCCTGGGGGTGCTTCAAGAACAAGGCGTCTATGCCTGTATCTTGTTCCTTTTGTCGCGCACCGGCGACGAGGCAAAAATAGCGCCAAAACTCAGTATCGAATTGTACAATCTTTTGAATGAAGTTCCAGAACTCTCTGTCTCCTTAACCGGACAAAGCAACCCGCAACAGGTTTTACAAACTTATTCCGATCAGATCTGCGAGAATCTTGATACGCTTCTCTTTGTCCGCGACCTCTACGAACAAACGCTGATCTACGCCCGCTATGGCGCAAAGGCAGCCAAGGCCGATACGAATGGAACCAAAATGCAGGAGGGTAGCTAATGGCCTGGCAGCGCTACAACCTGGCTTTTCGCCTGCTCAGTCCGCTGCACATCGGCTATCGCAAAGTTAGCAACCTGCAACAAACCCGAGGGTACGTGCCGGGGAAAGTTTTATGGGCGGCGTTGACGGCTCGATTGACGCGGGAGACGATCTCCGGGGCAAAGGGAACTGATTATGAAGCGATTGGTGAAAAAGTGAGGAACAATTTCTGCTTCACCTACCTCTATCCGGCCCTTGACCCTGCCGGCCCGTCTTGTTATCCCTGGGATGATGACTTTACCTATCGTTTTCTCAGTAGCTACGCTAGCACCGCCCTGAACTACGACCATCAAGCGGCGGCAGAAGGCAGCCTGCACGAGGTTGAATTTATTCGACCTCACGCACGGCCGTTAAATGGTGGGGAGTCGTCTCAGGTTTATTTAGTTGGTAATTTGTATGTCAATGAGGCAGCTAACTCGGATGATAAATTGAAGCATTGGCAAGAAGCACTGGATTGTCTCCAATTAGGCGGCGAGCGGGGTTACGGTTGGGGGCGGATACAACCTTGTTCCGATAGTCCAAAGCTGATAGGTGGGAGGGAAGATGAACCGCAGGTGGAATGTAAGACAAGCGAAACTATTCCGGCCCACGCCCTGGCCACAGGGGCCAAAGCAGTTACCGGTATCACCGGATCAATCGAGCCGCTGGTCGGCTGGGAGCGAGATAACGAAGTTGCGACGCGCAAATGGCGGGTGTCTCAGGCAATTATTTGCTATGCCCCCGGTGCTCGGGTCACGGAAGATACGACCTTCACTATCGGGCATTGCGGAATTCTGGAACGGTAGACCTCAACTTCATCGCCGTGGCCCTGTTGGCCGAACTCCACGGCCTGATGGGCTACTTCCCCGACTGCGTGCGCCTGCACCCGGTGGAATGGGCGCGGCCACCCCGCTTTGAGGTGGCTGAAATTCTAAACTTACAGGCCCATCGAGAGCGGGGCCGAGGGCGGAGGTAGTCTTTTAGCCTGGTGATCTAATTGATTACCCAACTAATCGACCAACCGACTAACCGACCAACTCCGATTATCTTACCCATACTTGTGGGCAAGTGGCTATGGTAGACTAAAAGCAAGGTTCAGAAGATAACCTTGCCGGGCAAAATATCAAGAATGGAGGGATGACGCCTTGGATCCATTAGACCTCAAACGCATTACCCTACTGATTGGAAAAAGCGACGCAGTATCCGTGTTTGATGACTATATCGAGCATGTAGCGAATAAAAGCTTGCTTCCCTATAAAGCCATTATGCAGTATGGCGGCAAAGGCGGCGAGTCGCTTTATACCCACGTCCTTAATGGAGTGTTGGCGCTAGAGACACTGCGCGAGACGTTAAAACTGGCCGATATGGAAGCACGGGTGTTGTACACAGCCTTTACCATTCACGATATTAACAAAGTGTCTGAACAGTCGGAGCGCGCCTTTAACAAACTGGCCACTCGTGAAACGCTATCCGCCGAAGTAGATCGTTTGGGCTTGACGGCTTTCTTCCCAACGTGGGCTGACTACGCCGAAGACATCACCAGCCTGGTGCGGGGTCACTCCGGTCACCATCACGCTGGCGGGGAGCGGCTGATCGTTAAACGCGCCTCAGTCTATGGCTTGGGCCTGGAGCGAGTCAACGCCCTACTCCATCTGATGCGGGCCGCCGACATTATTGCCCTGCCCCACCCACTGAAAGAGGAGGCTCGCAAGGCCGACTTTTTGGCCCATCTAAACGCCTATCTGGCAGACAGCGGCCAAGACCGCCAGTACATCTTTATCACCCACCAACTGACCGAACTTCGAGGCATTTTGACCAACGTTATTCATAATGCAATAGTCGAAGATTTCCGCGAACAGTATGGCGCTGTGCCCTTGCTTTACTACCCGGATGGGGTGGCTTACTTGTTAGAAAAAGAGCTCACGATGACCGTAGGACCGGATGACCTTGAGCGTATCGGCCTCAGCATTGCCGCCACCATTTCCAGTTTGACCAGCGCCAACTTTGCCGATTTTATCCAACCTGCCCCCTCAGGCATTAAGGTCGATCCTAAATGTTTAGAATTGGGTGTACCGTTCAAAAAAATCTTTCAAGAAATCTATAACATCATTCAGCGACGCAATCCCGACCCGACCGATTTCGAAGCCAAGGCTCGAGATTGGGCCCAGCGCGGTTTTGAGAAGGCCCAAAAAGCCCACCCTGCCGAGGCCGGTCGCGTCCGGGCGGCGTTAGCCGGCTCGGAGCCGCTGGTCAGTACGGACCCCCACCGTCTTCGGTTGGCCGAACTGATCCGGGCTTACTACATTTTTCTAAACAGGCACTTCAGCAATATCGTAGCTGACCCGTGGGCCAGAATTTATAATCTATTGTCTTTACCATCCGATCAATACGCTTACTACGCTTACTTTGATGCCTTATGGGCCAGGGCCTATGTCCTCTCTCACGATTTAAGACTCACCGAAGAAGAAATTTATCAACGCTTGGTGAAGGACGGCACTGAACTAACCCAAGGCGATCAGGCGGACGATCCCAAAGCACAGTTGTTTACCGACTATCTTAAGCTTTACGCCGTTTTCAGTGTGGGGCAACGACCGGCTGTTAGTTTCGGCGAGCACCTGGCCCACTATGTGAGCCATCAACACCAGCAGTGTGTTTATTGCAGCGGCCCATTTCCCACCAATAAATGGATGTCCGGCGATGTGCGTTCCGACATTACGGTGCAAACCTTTTCGAACCGGCTGCGCGGCGGACCGGGCGAACCGAAGAAATATGTCTGCGCCGTCTGCCAGTTACAATTTCTCTTAGAAAAGTTAAACTATCCCGAAATAAGGAGCGAAAAAACGCTCTATCTTCATTTATATCCCTACAGTTTCCTGACAGGGCCGTTCATTCAGGGCTTAAACCAGACGATCGCGCGCATTACCCGCGAAGATACGGCGGCTCAACCTCCCACCCTCACCGTAGCCAATAGTACCACCCCCTATCTTGCCGCCCGGGTGGCCACCCCCACGTTTCGCAGCCGGACCAACAAAGACAAGCCACAACCTTACGGCCTGTACCTGCCCCGTTACGCGGAGACGGTGGGTAATTTGCTCGTCTTCCCGCTCAATCCCAGCGGCGATAACGATACCGAACGATTTTTGTTTGTTCTATGGAATGCGCTCCTCCTCCAGCGCCACTTTGGCGTCAAAGTTCTACTGAGCAATGCGCCGGTACCGCCGCTGGGCAAAGAAGACATTCCTGATGTCTATGTCGATAACATTCCGTTGGCGTGTCGGGGTTTGCTGCCCCGCAACGATTACGCGCAGTACGTCAACGGCAACCAGACCGGCCCGCTAGAGCAACTGTGGCAGGAGGTCAGCCATCTGTTCGCCCTGCGGCGGCTGACCTTCATCAATGAGGATAACACGGCTCGGCTGGTGCGGGCGCTTTACGGTAGCCCGCTGCTCATCTATTACGAAACTGAAAAACTGTTGGAGACTCGTCTGCGCGGGCAGGAAGAAGGCGGCCTGCTCACCTGGCTGTCACAACAGGCTTTGCCCCATATTCAAACTTTGGCTCTTAGTAAAGGAGGTAAATTCATGACCCAACTTAGCCAAGAATTGCAGCGATTAGCCACCCTGGCCTGGCAAAATGGTATTCGCAGCCCCAGGTCCCTCAAGAAAAACGCCTTGCTCTTTCCCTTTGAGGAAATCTTTCAAAAGTTGAGCCACCCCGGTGGCATCGCCGACCGGGAGACGTTAAAGGCCGCAACCTGTCAAGACATTTTCAATCATCTGGAGCGAGTCATCGATGATGAACGGTTCAAACCAGGCCGTAAAAAACACGAGGCGATAAAAACGTTTGTCGATGGCTGGTTTGACGACGTGTTGCAGCAAGTTTATGGCGGTAATGTCCGCAGGATGCTCAGTGATGAAAAACTGTTGCGCTCGGCCTATCATTTCTATATCCGCGAACAGATTCCGCGTAAACAGGCTGAAGCAGAAGAGACTGAACTTGAGCTTGAAGAAGAAAGTTAAACTTAAACCGTACAACTAAGGAGAAATTCAATGACTACCCTACAAAAATATGCCGACCATTTTTTGCCCACCTACAGTAACTATCCTCAAGGCCGCTACATTACCCTGCTGCTGGTCCGCCGGGTGGAGTCCGAAGCCATCTTTCGCACCGAAGGCAGCGGCGAACCGCTAAGTAAAGAGTTTGTCCACGCCGGTCTTGACGGCGATGAGATCATTCAGCGCGTGGTTATCAGCAAGCGCAAACAAACCGCGGTAGAGCGCCGCACCGGACGAGAACTGCTGCGAGCTAAAAACCTCCTTTTTGCCAAAGATGAAAAAAGCGGTATCTGCGCCCTGAACCGTAACAATCCCTGTGAGCAGTGTATGGACTGTATGATTTATGGCTATGCCGCCGGGGGTGGGGGAGCGCAAAAATCGCGCGTGGTCACCGACGACGCCTTTAGCCTGCACGCTGCCGGCACCGTGACGGATATAAAGCAGTTCAACGCCTTATTTGATAACAGCACCATGCGCGACCCGGAGTCGGGCCGGGCATCCACCAGCATCGGCACGGATGAGTATGTCAAGCCTGAAACGATTTTTCTGGATATGGAAACCCTGCGGGATGTGACGGCTGATGAGTTCCGGTATGTCCTGGGCAATATTCTGCGCTCCTCGCGTTACGGGGCGGTTTCCTCGCGCATTGGCAAGGTCAAGAATGTGCTGGCCGGCGTCGTCTTTAGCAACTGCGAGCTGTTCAGCAATCTGGAGCTAACTCAGGCGGTTTACGACCAACTTCGTAACGGCACAGACGAGCCTGATTTTCCGACCAGGCTGTCCACAGTGGTGAGCGTGGTTCGCCAGGCAACCGAGACTCTGGCCGAAGAAGTTGTCGGGCAAGTGACCATTGCTTCAGCCGATGACATAGGGTCGCTGACCGAGGAGATTATTGCCCTGTACAACGACGAGCAGGCCATTACCCAACTTCTGGAGGCGACCAGCCAGATTTACCGCCCTCAAGCCTAAGAAGGGTCATACTATGCACATTTATCGTTGCAAGCTAACTCTGCTGGAAGCCACTTTCTTTAGCAGCCGCGAGGTTAGCGCCACCTACCAAACCGAGCCCGTACTGGGCAACATCGCCCTGGCTTACGCCTTCAACTTCTGCCAGTCGCCCTACTTTAACGACGGCACGATTCACTATAAAGAGCACTTAAGCGCCCTGAACGCCCGCGGCCTCTACCTTACGCCTGGCACGCTCATTGACCAGCCGCGTTTTACCCTGGGGCAGTTCAACGCCCAACCCGATGCTTATTGGTACGCTATGGGAGCCGGGGCTATCGTGACCCGGCCCGACGGCGGGCAAGCCATTGGCGCAGGTAAAACCTGGCGTCTGGCCCGTCCAGGCCAACAGCCTACCAAAGTTCAGGCCGAAAGCCGGCCGCAGTACGGCCGCATCCGTTGCTTAGGCATCGGCAACCGGGCGGTGGCCTATGTCTTTAGCCAGGAACCGTTAACCATACCGCGCTACATTCGCCTGGGAAAGTTTATGAGCAAGGCCCGGGTCGAAGCGGCTGAAGTTTCGGCGACCCTAATTGAGCGGCAGGCCGTGACCATGCCGTTTCTGCTCAATCCGGCGGACTTACCGGCAGCTACGGCGCTGACGATTTTTGACCTGATCAATATCCCGCCGGCGCCACTAATGCGGAATGCTCGGTTGAGCGGCCAGTTTTACCACCTGAAAGACGGCACGCTCCTGCCAGCCGGGATGCGGTTTGGCGTGGATCAATTGCCCGACTCGTAGGAGAATAACCGTGATTACGCTTTCTTTAATGGCTCAAACTGAAAAGCTCAACCCAACGAATCCTTGGGGCTTCAAACAACCGCCGCTCTATCATCAGGTGCGCACGATGGAGGCGCTACGCCACTACGACCTGGTGATGAACAGTTACAACACCGGCACTGGCAAAACCTTTGCCAGCTTACTGCATCTGTTTGCGCTGAAGGGACAAGGCAAAAATGTGTTGGTCATTGCACCGACTAATGCGCTGCTGGCCCAACACGCCATGGATATCGAGCAGTTTATCGCTGACAACAACCTGGACTTCAAGGTGCTGCGGGCGGCTGCGGCGGATATCCGGGCTTACGATAGCGGTCTGCGTCCCGGCGAGACCTTGCAGCGGCTCATCCGCAACTACCAGGAGTTTGAGCAACAGGCTGCCCACCGTCAACCGGTCGTGCTGGTGACTAACCCGGACATCTTCTACTACGCCCTTTATTTTCGCTACGGCTCGCACGATCGACGTAATCTCTTCGAACGGTTTCTGATGGCGTTTGATTACCTGGTTATTGACGAGTTTCACTACTACGACTCCAAACAGTTCAGTAACTTTCTGTTTGCCTTTGCCTTGTTCGATCAATTTGGCTACTTTGACCACCAGAGACGTAAAATCTGTTTACTGTCGGCGACGCCATCCCCTGCTGTGGTGGAATATCTAGATCGCCTGTTTGGTTCGCGTTGGATAGAAGTGAGTCCCGCCAATGAACCGGCTGAAAGCGCTGATTTTGCGACAACGCCCACCTTGGCTCCCCTTGAGCTGACCCTTGTTGCCTATGATTTGATCGGATGGCTTTCGGCTCATCAGGCAGGCCTCTTAGCCTGGATCAAGTCGCAAGAGTTAGATGGCGCGGTCATTAGCAGCTCACTGGCCCGCATCAACGATATTTACGCTCGCCTGCGGCAGGTTCTGACCGATGCTCAAATGGGGCGCATTACCGGCCCAGAGCCGGCGCAAGAGCGAGTCAAAAATACCGGCAAACGTCTCATTTTAGCCTCACCAACGGTGGACATCGGCTACAACTTTATTAAAGGCAACAAAACTCGCCAAAATGTCGATTTTATCATTTGCGATGCACGCTACGGCGATGAATTGATCCAGCGCCTGGGCCGGGCGGGACGCGTATTGGGCAAACCCCAGTTCGACACCCCCAGCCGAGGCGTCGCCTGTCTATCGCAGGATGCGGTCCACGCCTTAGCGGCTATCGCCGGTCAAACCCTAAGCCGTGCGGAATTTGCCCAACTTGTCACTGCCTGTGATGAACTGCCGCCCAAACACACCCTAACCGGCTACATCCGCACTCATGCCATCACCGAATCGTTTTGGCCTATTTATCAAGTTCACAAAATGCTGCCGCCCGATTTGGAGCCGGAAATCGAGGCCCTGTACGAACGGGTGCGCAGCATCTTTGCCCCCAACAGTCGGCGAACCCGAAAGGGCCTGCAAGGCTTTTTTGCCAAATTCGATAGTCGGCAGCGTTGGCTGCAAGACGCTCAGAAGGGACAAATTAAATACGATAACTTCACGGCCGGTCATCTGTCCGATTGGTTAGCTTGGCTTGAAGCTTCCAGCGTCGAGGAGCGGATTGAACCGGCAGCGCTGCGGCCTCACCTTAAAGAGTTATTAGCCAGTGACGCTCAACGGCAGGGGCTGCAAGCCTTTGTCCAAAGTCAGGTGGCCCTCACTCGGGCTTTGTTTTCCTTCCGCGACTCGTTTCAGGGGCCGGTGGCAGTGGTTTATGATCCGCAACATTGGCTTTCATCCCAAACCGTCAACCAATACGACTTGTTTCACTTGTTGCGTAATTACTGGCTATCGCCGCCGTTGGGCCGTCGCCAATTTCAACAACACTATGGTTCAACTGAGCTAAAAGGTGATTATTACTTTGCCTTAACCGCGCAACGCGAGCCAAAGCTGAGTTTAGAGCTGGTCTATGAGACGGGTGAAGAGCGCGACGAATTTGAAGACAAATGGTGCGAGCGTCCGGTGGCGCTCAACGGTCTGCGGTTGCAGGTTAGAGAACGGGGTGGCGATATATTGGCTGGGGCCTTGGAGGACAGTATCGTCGAGTCGGTGGCCCAGACCTATTTGCCGCTGTTGATTGTCCCTCCAGCGGACACCGGGGCAATGATTGCCCGGTTGCGCAACTCCTCACTATGGGCGCAGTGTCTCACTGTTTGTTTCCCGGATGGCACCAGGGATGAAGCTTATCGCGCCTTCTTGGGAACCGCTGCTTTCCACGCCGACGGTGAGTTATGGAGCCACTTCTTGTTTAAGGATCGGGCTAAACCGGATGCCATTATTTTATAGGTTGTCGAAGGAACTATTTTGAGAAAAGTGACAGTCGGTTAACCTCTCATTCAATAAAATGCTCAAGGAGTGAAATAGTGAGTCAGAAAGTAAATGATCCATCACTTGTTACTACTTCACCCACTCTCTTCTCCGCCGTGGTCAAACTCACGGCTCTGGAAGACGGCCTCCTGCCGCGGACGAGCGGCCGGCTGGTCAACGGCGCTTTCTTGGACATCCTGCGCACCATCGACCCGAACCTGTCGCAGCAGTTGCACGATTGGGACGGCCAAAAGCCTTACACCGTCTCGCCCTTGCGAACCCGGGGCCGAGCCAAAAACGGTCACCTTCACGTCCGGGCCGGGCAGCCGGCTTCACTGCGCTTTACCCTGCTGAGCGACCATATCTTCACCACGCTAATGCACTCTCTGCTCTCCCCGCTCCAGCAGCGCCCCACCGAGGGACCGACCCTGCGTCTGGGCGAGGTGGCCTTTGGCCTGACCGAGTTCTTGACCACGCCCGGCAGCGACCCCTGGGCCGGCTATGCCGACCTACCCGGCCTTCAGGCCAAGGTCGGCGCGACGGAGACGATGACCGTGGAGTTTGCCAGCCCGACCGCCTTCAGCCTGGGCAAAAAGGGCGAAGCCAAGCGGATGGAGCTTTTTCCGACCCCGGGCCTTTTCTTTGGCAGCCTGGCCCGCCGCTGGGCAGACTGCCTGCCGCCGGAGCTCGACCCCGACGCGGTCCAAGCCTACGCCGAGCAGGCCGTGGTCGTCAGCCGCTACAGGATGGAATCGCAGGTCTACTATCTGTGGCAAAGCCCACAGTTGGGCGGTCAGGGCCAAGTCACCTACCGGCTGCCGGCTGACGACGAGCCTCGGCTGGCCCGCCTGCTTAACCTGCTGGTCGATTTAGGGTTCTACAGCGGCGTTGGCGCTAAGACCGCTTTTGGCATGGGCCAGATGCGGCGGCTGGCGGCGTAATGAAAGACGGTACCTTAACAATTGAATCCATTGGGAAAAGACACCGGCAGTCCCGGGGGTGCTCCCCCCTGGCCTGCGGCGCTATGGCGAAAGGAGTCTATCGATGATCGACACCCTGGACTACTTGCCGCTTTCCTATCTCAACCAACTGGCCTACTGTGAGCGGCGCTTCTGGTTGATGTTTGTGGAAGGCGAGTTGGCCATCAATGCGCCGATGCTCGACGGCATCTACCGCCACGAGCGCACCCACCAACCCGGTCACGAGCAGCGCGGCGAACTGACCAGCCAGCGCCAAGTCTACGTCTGGAGCGACCGGCTGCGGCTGGTCGGGCTGGTCGATTGTCTGGAGGATGAGGCCGGCCGGTTGCAGCCCATCGAGCACAAGCGGGGCAAGATGAGCCGCTGGCTTAACGACCACCTTCAGCTCTGCGCCCAAGCTCTCTGTCTGGAGGAGCGCAGCGGCCAAACCATCGACCAGGGCTTCATCTTCTACTGGGGCAATCGCCGCCGAGAGACGGTTCAGCTCGACGCCGCGCTGCGGGCCCGGACCGAGGCGGCCGTAGCGCGGGCGCTGGTCCTGCTCGAGCAAGACCAGCGCCCGCCACCGCTTCAACCCCGAGCCAAGTGCAAGGATTGCTCGATGGAACCGATTTGCCAGCCGCGCGAAGTCAAGCAACTAAGTCAAAGGAGCAACGTGTGACAACGCTATACCTGACCGAACAGTACAGCACCCTGACCAAGGACGGCGATACGCTCGTGGTCAAAATTCCGGCCAACAAAGAGGCTCAGACCGAGGCTCGCAACGTGCGGATCCCCCTGCTGAAGGTCGAGCAGGTGGTCGTCTTTGGCAACTGCACCGTGACCGCTCCCGCCCTGCAAGCCCTGCTGGAGCAGCAGGTCGAAGTCTGTCACCTGAGCTACCACGGCCAGTTTCGCGGCCGGACCAGCAACGGCTTCACCAAGAATGCCGGGCTGCGCATCGCCCAACATCGCCAGGCGGTGGTCAACAATCCCGGCCGGGCCCTGACCGTGGCCAAAGCCTTTGTCAGCGGCAAACTGACGAATATGCGGACCTTGCTGATGCGGGCCAACCGCAAGCAGCGGGATGACAAGGTCCAACGCGCGGTCGATGGACTGGCCAAAATCCTGGGGCAGGTCGAGCACCTCAAGGCCGATGACCTGCCACCCCCCAATCCCAGCCGGCCGCAGGCCAACAGCGCCTGGGGCAGCTTGCTGGGACTGGAAGGCAGCGGCTCGGCTTACTACTTTGGCGTCTTTGGCCGGCTGCTCAAACAGGACCTCGGCTTCACCAAACGCGCCCGCCGCCCGCCGACCGACCCGGTCAACGCGTTGCTCTCGTTGGGCTACACCTTGCTGACCAACCAGGTCGCCGCGGCGATCAACCTGACCGGCCTCGACCCATACGTTGGCTTTCTACACGGCTCCAAGTATGGCAAGCCGGCCCTGGCTCTGGACCTGGTCGAGGAGTTTCGGCCGGTCATCGTCGACTCAGTGGTACTCTCGGTCATCAACACCAAAGCGCTGCAAGCCGCCGATTTCACTGAAACCCTGGGCGCCTATCACCTGACCGACCAGGGGCGGCGCACTTTTTTGCAGAAGTACGAGGAGCGGCTGAATACTACCATTCGCCACCCGACCTTTGACTATCAAGTCACCTATCGCCAGGCCATCGAGGTCCAGGTCCGGCTGTTGGGCAAGTGGTTGTTGGCCGAGACCCCCGCCTATATTCCCTTTACCGTGCGTTAGCAAAGGACCAAAAGACGATGAGCAAGACCTTGTACGTCATCGCTTACGATATCCCCAGCGATCGGCGTCGCACCAAAGTCCACAACACCCTCAGCGGCTACGGCAAGTGGACCCAGTACAGTCTGTTTGAGTGCCACTTGACCGACAAACAAAACTTGCAGCTTCGCCAGAGACTGGCTAAACTGATTAGTGAAAAGGATGACAGCGTCCGGTTCTACCCACTCTGCGCCGGGTGTGCCGGCAAAGTGGAAACGATTGGCGGGGAAAAACCTAAGGATGAGACCACGATCATTGTTTGAGAGGCTTAAGCTGGGCACCCACCGGCCTGAATCGAGCACCTCCGGTATTTTTTATGTGTGCTTCGGTGCTCGATCCGAGGGGTGCTCACAGCCACGACAGGTTGTGGTTTTGTCGGGACGTACCCCCAAGACCTAGGGCGGCCGGCTCACCAAAAATCTCGCTCGGAGATTGAAACCTATCGGACAACAGCGGGACGCCGCATTTACAAATGGCCGGCTCACCAAAAATCTCGCTCGGAGATTGAAACAGGCCGTAGCAGCCGCCGGCTGATGCCGGACTATGGGCCGGCTCACCAAAAATCTCGCTCGGAGATTGAAACAAGGAATGGCAACTCCTTAACGACACGACCCGGACGCCGGCTCACCAAAAATCTCGCTCGGAGATTGAAACAGGCATCCAGCGCCTCTACACTGTAGGGGTCATAGAGCCGGCTCACCAAAAATCTCGCTCGGAGATTGAAACACGCCTGATTCGGCCTCGTGGAGCCTGTACAGCAAGCCGGCTCACCAAAAATCTCGCTCGGAGATTGAAACGCCTCACTCAGGTTTGCCCCTCTGAGGTCTCCCCCGAGCCGGCTCACCAAAAATCTCGCTCGGAGATTGAAACTCTGAGGCCAATCCTCTCGGCTTGAACGCAATGACGGCCAGCTCACCAAAAATCTCGCTCCGGGATTGAAACTATCCCACCACCACGCACCCCCGGCGGGGCGC
>CALMIS010000073.1 GCA_937864185.1 uncultured Chloroflexota bacterium | reverse complement strand
CGATCGTCCCGATGTTTACGTGCGGCTTGCTCCTCACAAATTGCTCTTTTGCCATTGATCACTCCTTAAAAACAAAGCTAAATTTCAAGAACCCTGAGATTTTCAAGCAGTATTAACGACGTTAAACAAAACTTTTTAATTATACAGATTAGAACTGCTTTGGCAAATCTCGTCACTACTTTAACTTATGTCCCGGTTACCTAGAGACTATTTTCTCTTTTAAAGAGTCAGAAACCGGATCATAATGATCAAATTCCATGGTAAACGTAGCGCGCCCCTGAGTTGCTGAACGCAGTGACGTTGCATAACCAAACATTTCCGACAGCGGAACCATCGCCCGAATGGCGGTTACCCCGCCGGAACGCGACTCCATCCCTTCAATTTGGCCTCGGCGTGATGATAAATCACCCATCACATCACCCATAAACTCTTCAGGAGATGTTACTTCAACTTTCATTACCGGCTCCAACAACACTGGTGCCCCCTTTTGCATGGCTTCCTTAAAGCCTATCGAGCCGGCAATTTTAAAAGCCATTTCTGAGGAGTCTACTTCGTGGTAGGAACCGTCTACCAAGGCCACCTTGATATCGACCACCGGATAACCAGCCACCACACCAGTTGACAAAGCCTCCCTGACCCCACCCTCAACGGCCGGGATGTACTCTTTCGGGATTACCCCGCCAACGATACGATTCTCAAACTCAAACCCCTTACCTTTTTCTAGAGGCTCAACTTCAAGATGAACATCACCGAACTGCCCACGCCCACCGGATTGGCGGACAAAACGTCCCTGAGCCTTGGCCGGGCGGGTAATTGTCTCCCGATAAGCTACCTGTGGCCGACCGACACTGGCTTCAACTTTAAACTCACGCTTCAGACGATCAACTAGAACCTCCAGATGCAATTCTCCCATCCCAGAGATAGTAGTTTGCCCGGTGCCTTGATCAGTTTTAACCTGAAAAGTAGGATCTTCCTCGGCCAATTTTTGCAGGGCAATCGATAATTTATCCTCGTCCGCCTTAGTTTTAGGCTCAATGGCCAAACTAATAACCGGCTCAGGGAACTTGATAGTTTCCATTACTACTGGCAACTTGGAGTCAGCCAGAGTTTCACCGGTAAACGTATTTTTGAGGCCGACCACGGCCGCAATGTCCCCAGCGCGCACAACTTTAATTTCCTCACGGGAGTTGGCATGCATCTGTAGCAGACGGCCAATGCGTTCTCGTTTGTCCTTGACCGTGTTCAGAATAGTAGTTCCGGCCTCTAGAGTACCGGAATAGACCCGCATATAGGTTAAGCGACCGACAAACGGATCTGTTACGATCTTAAAGGCTAACGCCACAAAGGGGTCACTCTCATCGGCAAAGATGGTTACTTCATCTTTTGTGTAAGTATTGACACCAATTTTTGGCGGTAGATCTTTAGGCGACGGCAAATAAAAAGTGACTGCGTCGAGTAGCCGCTGCACCCCCTTATTTTTTAAGGCAGAGCCGCACAATACGGGTACAACACTGCCGGACAGCGTCGCCATCCGTAGGGCATGAATGATTTCATCAGGAGAAATTTCTACGCCCTCAAGATACTTCTCGATCAAGGTATCGTCTGTCTCAGCCACCTTTTCGAGCATCTGCTCACGCAGGCTTTCCGCCTCGTCCAGGAACTCTGCCGGGATTTCCGTAGCCTCCGACTTGGTACCCAGATCGTCCAAATAGAAGACCGCTTCCATCCGAATCAGATCTATGACCCCCCTAAAACCACTTTCAGCCCCAATTGGCATTTGGATGGGCACAGGATTAGCCTTAAGTCGATCAACAATCATCCCTACAGTACGCTTGAAATCAGCCCCGGTCCGATCCATCTTATTGACAAAGCAGATACGAGGTACGTTAAACAGGTCAGCCTGCCGCCAAACCGTCTCAGACTGAGGTTCGACGCCAGCGACAGCATCGAAAACGACCACTCCACCATCGAGTACTCTTAGTGAACGCTGAACTTCAGCAGTGAAGTCAATGTGACCAGGTGTATCAATAATATTAATTTGGTGATTGTTCCAAACGCAGGTTGTTGCTGCCGAGGTAATCGTAATCCCTCGCTCCTGTTCTTGTTCCATCCAATCCATGGTAGCCGCCCCATCGTGGACCTCACCAATGCGATGGATCTTCTGCGTATAGAACAAGATGCGTTCAGTTACAGTGGTCTTGCCCGCATCAATGTGGGCAATAATCCCAATGTTTCGAACACGCTCTAGCGGATATTCTCGTTTCATGATTTACTCTCTTATCCAACTTACACCAATGCCTGGACAACAAAAGGCCAAAACTCGTCTCAAATGCCTGGTAAATATAGAGCCTGGTAGAGTTTTGGCTTAAGAAGTCACTGCTTTCAAAAAGCAACAACTTTTAAGTTGCCTTACCAGCGATAATGCGCAAAGGCCCGGTTGGCTTCCGCCATACGGTGCGTATCTTCTCTCTTCTTGACAGTTGTCCCTTGATTATTAAAAGCATCTAATATCTCTGCGGCCAACTTATCAGCCATAGATTTGCCGGAGCGGCCACGAGCAGTATTAACCAACCACCGAATCGCCAAACTACGGCGGCGTTCGGGACGGACCTCCATAGGAATTTGATACGTAGCGCCACCTACCCGCCGCGGACGAACTTCAATAAGCGGCGTCACATTCTTAATCGCTTGCTCAAAAACTTCAATGCCGGGTTTTCCAGCACGTTTTTCAGCAATAGTAAGCGCATCATAAAAAATTGTAGCCGCCACCGTTTTTTTGCCGCTTTTCATTAACTTGTTGATAAAGCGAGCTACCAAAGTACTATTGTACTTAACATCCGGCTCAATGTACCGCACTGGGGCACGATTTCTTCTAGCCATCCCTTAACCTCAACTCTGCATTAAGCTCATGTATATCAACGACAGGCGATCCAACCAGGTTCACTACTCTGCAACAGCACTTAACCTTTTGGTCGCTTGGTACCATACTTTGACCGACCGCGTCTTTTTTTGTCAACCCCGGTTGAGTCCAGCGCTCCCCGGACAATATGGTAACGCACCCCAGGCAAGTCCTTAACCCGGCCACCCCGCACCAACACCACCGAGTGCTCCTGCAAGTTGTGCCCTTCACCGGGAATATAAGCCGTTACTTCGATCCCGTTGGTCAGGCGCACCCGAGCCACCTTACGCAGCGCCGAGTTTGGCTTTTTAGGTGTCATTGTCCGCACTTGGGTACAGACACCCCGCTTTTGGGGCGAGCCGTCACTGGGTTGCATCCGTCCTTTTAGAGCATTGTAGGTAAAGCGCAATGCGGGTGCCTTTGTCTTTGATTTTCTAAGTTTTCGGCCTTTTCGTACAAGCTGATTTATGGTTGGCAAGGAAACACTCCTATAACTACAGTTGTTCGACACAGATCTGGCAGGTTGCCGAAACTTTGACTCGACCAACACCTGCCAGTTCTAACTTTCACAAAACCTTTAGGCAGTAGACAAGGCCACCGGACAGCCAAATTTCCGATGGCCTTGTTCATTATCTGGCTGTATTCAGTGGGCCGGGATGCTACTTATCAGGCGCTTATCCCGTTACATAATGATTGTACCCACCACGCACGAAAGGTTAGTCTAACACAACCGATTATTCCTGTCAAATTAAGTTTTTGGTTTTTTTGCCAGGATTAAACGGTGAGACTCTCTTTTCTAACGAGCACCGCCTGGGATACCCAACCCCAAACCCAGTTTGGGTAACCGTTCGCGCTGCTCCTCTTTGCCAAAGGTCATCTTTTCATCACTTTCAGAAATGACCTCTACGGATAGCCCCAGCGATTGCAGCTCTTTGACCAACACCCGGAAACTTTCCGGCAGGCCTGGATCTTGAATCGGTTCACCTTTGACAATAGCCTCGTAAGTCTTTACCCGGCCAACCACATCATCACTCTTTACCGTCAACATCTCTTGCAGGGTATGAGCAGCGCCATAGGCTTCTAACGCCCACACTTCCATTTCCCCGAAGCGCTGACCGCCAAACTGAGCTTTACCACCTAACGGCTGCTGCGTGACCAAGCTGTATGGTCCGGTCGAACGCGCGTGAACTTTATCTTCTACCAGGTGAGCCAGTTTAAGCATGTTGATAATCCCGACCGTGACCGCCTGGTCAAAGGGTTCACCTGTCTTACCATCGTACAAAACTGATTTTCCGGTTGTCGGCATGGGCAGTTGCAGTTCGCGGGAAGCGGTCAACGCATACTTGTCAATCTCTTCATCAGTGACAGTCTCCATGTCCAACTCGGCCAAGGTCGCTGAATACCGACCGTCGGCTCGATGCTGTAGAGTCTCTTGGGCAGCCCGTAGCCACTCACGCAAACAGGTGATCCGGACGGCCTGGCGAGCTTTCAAACCAATCTCACGCGGTCGCCGTTGGCCTTCGTAAGCAATCAGAAAGTCTGGATCATAACCATTCTTTTTTAGCCAGTGGCGCAAGACAATCCGCCGCGCGTAAACCGAGTCGACAGCGATGCGCTCGGCATCATAGTCGCCGTCATAATCCTCAAGCCACGCTTCCAACAAGAAAATGGTACGAGCTTCTTCTTCGTCTTCTAGCTCTTCTTCGTTGTACTCTTGGTCAGCAATCCAGTCCCAAGCCTCATCGGTAACCTTTCTCCAGGCATAGTCTGTTAGCCAGGCTCGAGCCAATTCAGCCGCAATTTCATCTTCTTCCGCCCCGTCAAAGACCGAGGTCACGGCCCGAAAGCCCAGACGGCTCGAGGCCCAACCCAAGTGGGTCTCTAGAATCTGACCGATGTTCATCCGAGCAGGCACTCCCAACGGGTTGAGAATAATCTGCACCGGCGTTCCATCTTCCAGATAAGGCATGTCTTCAATTGGGACCACTTTAGAAATAACGCCTTTGTTACCGTGGCGACCGGCCATTTTGTCACCTTCTGTAATTTTGCGGCGTTGAGCAATCATAACCCGGACCATCCGGTCCACCCCTGTCGGCAGATCGCGATGCTCTTCACGCGAGAACTCCTTGACATCCACCACAATACCCTTTTCGCCAGGGGGCAGGCGCAGGCTAGAGTCTTTCACTTCCCGGGCCTTTTCGCCAAAGATGGCACGCAGCAGCTTTTCTTCAGGCGTCAGTTCAGTCTCGCCTTTGGGCGTAATTTTGCCAACCAAAATATCGGCCGGCCCAACTTCAGCCCCAACCCTAATTACCCCGGTTTCGTCCAGGTCTCGTAAAGCATCTTCCCCCACGTTGGGAATATCTCGGGTAATCTCTTCAGGGCCTAGTTTGGTATCACGAGCTTCTATCTCATGCTTCTCGATATGGATAGAGGTAAATTTATCAAGCCGCACCAACTCTTCGCTGACCAGGATGGCGTCTTCATAGTTTCCCCCTTCCCAACTGATAAAGGCACATAAGACGTTTTGCCCCAAGGCCAACTCACCACCGTCCGTCGAACTCGAGTCAACCAGCACCTGGCCTTCTTCAACAAAATCCCCTTTGAAAACAACCGGCCGTTGATCGATACAGGTCGACTGGTTGGAGCGATTAAACTTGCGGAGCGTGTACTCCCGCTCATCGCCATCTTCCTCACGCACGATAATCTTTTGACCGGTAACGCTGATAACCTCACCGGCTTTCTCTGCTACCAGGACCTGACCAGAGTCGACGGCCGCTTGAGGTTCCATCCCGGTACCGACAATCGGCGCTTCCGGTTTGACCAGAGGCACGGCCTGGCGCTGCATATTTGAACCCATTAAAGCCCGGTTAGCATCGTCGTGCTCAAGGAAAGGAATGAGGGCCGCGCTGATGCCGACGATTTGTTTGGGTGATACGTCCATGTAATCGATCTTTTCCGGCACTTCCAGCATAAAAGTCTGGTTATAACGGACACTGATCCGATCATCGACGAACTGCCAATTCTCATCGAGGTCGGCATTGGCCTGGGCAATGATGTAATCGTCCTCATCATCCGCCGAGAGGTATTCAATTCGATCCGTAACTTTAGCTTTGATCGAGATCGGCTCTTCCAGTTTTAGTTCGGCAATTTTGAGGGCCGTTTCCTCGCCAACAAAGGTACCTTTTCCAAAAACTACATTACCTGTACTTGGGTCTTTGATATCCACCCGAAGCGTTGTATTGGTGAGCAACTTCACGTTACTCGGATCTACCTTGTTGATTACCCGGCGATACGGTGTTTCGATGAAGCCATACTCGTTAACCCGGCTGAAGGCAGCCAGACGACCAATCAAACCAATGTTCGGACCTTCCGGCGTTTCAATGGGACAAATGCGACCGTAGTGGCTGTGATGCACGTCACGCACGTCAAAACCGGCGCGCTCACGGCGTAGACCACCAGGCCCCAAAGCACTAAGCGTCCGTTTGTGGGTTAGCTCGGCGAGCGGATTCGTTTGATCCATAAACTGCGAGAGCTGGCTACCCCCAAAGAACTCACGGGTCGCGGCCACGACCGGCCGAATGTTAATAAGCGACATAGGCGAGAGTTGCTCAGGGTCGCGGATCGACATCCGTTCCCGGACCACGCGCTCCATACGCAACAAGCCTACCCGGAGTTGGTTCTGCAGCAGCTCGCCCACGGTTTTAACGCGGCGGTTGCCCAGGTGATCGATATCATCCGGGCGAGTCTTACCATTGTTAATATTAATCATTCGGGCCACAACTCTAACGAGATCGGTGGTGGTCAGGGTTCGCAAATCGATCGGAATATCAAGACCAAGGCGGCGGTTCATTTTATAACGCCCCACTTTACTCAAGTCGTAGCGGCGGGAAGAGAAGAGCAGCGACTGGAGAAAGCTGACGGCGTTCTCAATGGTGGGTGGATCGCCGGGACGCAGTTTTTTGTAGAACTCTAACAGGGCTTCGTTGACCGTTTTAGTTGGATCCTTGTCGATGCTGGCCGGAATGAACTGGTGTTCCGTATCGGTATCAACGTCTTCAAACAGACTTAAAAGATGCTCATCGGTCCCCAAACCACGCTCCACAAAAATGCTAGAGTCTTTCATAGCGTTTTTGAGGATTTCCTCATCAAGCTCCGCGATTTGAATAGCCCGCAACAGAATAGAAACCGGCAGCTTACGCTTGCGGTCGACCTTCACAGAAATCAGATCGCGTTTAGAAGTTTCAAATTCGAGCCAGGCTCCCCGATTGGGGATAAGTTTGGCCATCGCCAGGCTGCGACCCGTGGCGCGATCTTCTTCCACAGTAAAGTAGACGCCTGGAGAGCGAATCAACTGTGACACCACAACCCGTTCGGCGCCGTTGATGACAAACGTTCCGTTCTTGGTCATCAGCGGGAAATCTCCCATAAAGACTTCCTGCTCTTGAATCTCCCCCGTCTCCTTATTGACAAGTCGTACTTTAACCCAAAGAGGAGTGGCAAAAGTAATGTCTCGTTCGCGGCATTCTTTTTCATTATATTTTGGCTCGTCAAAGCGATAATCCAGAAAATGGAGTTCCAAGTTCTTATTGAAGCTAACGATAGGAGAAATTTCCTGAAGCAATTCAAACAAGCCCTCTTCGCGGAACTGCTTGAAGGACTCAAGCTGAACTTCAATTAGCTTCGGCAAACTCAAGATGTCAGGAATACGAGCATATTGTTTGCGCGCGGACTTATTTACGTACATGTAGACCTATTCTCCTTAATATAAACTCCAGACCACCCACTTACCACATTAATTGCCACACAAGTCAAACTGAGCCTAGCTCTCTTGTTGCAGAGATGTTGCCAATTTTAAGCCTAATAAGCAGAAGTTATGATGCAAAGCGGAGCGGAATGCTCAAGCAGCGTTGCCTGGATATCGCTTTGCATGTTTCCTAACATGTATGGAAAACTACCTCTTAACTTTGAGCTATTAAATTTTGGTCACCACTGACAGAAAGAGGCTGTTAATTTTGGGGAAGGCCACCTCAAAATGAAGGGCTGAAATACTAAAAATTTTTATGCCGCAACTGCGAAGAAGTATTATACTTCAAAACCGGTATCAGTGTCAAATGATGAACAAAACTTTAAGGTTTGATTTTATACCCAATAAACCTATGGCTTAGACGTTATTACCGGCAGTTTTCTTACCATAACCGCCGCCGCCTGGTGTTTCGATACAGATGATATCGTTAGGTTGGAGGATTTGAGTGGTTTTGGCCGGCAGGGCAACGCGTTGACCATGCCGGATGAGCGTGTTACGCCCCGGTTGTCCGGACTGACCACCTGCCAGCCCGTAGGGCGCCAAGCGGCGGCGATCGCTGAGCAAGGTGACTTGAGCCTCGTAAAGGAGTTCTATCTCCCGGCAAAGACCGTCACCCCCGGAAGTTTGGCCCTCACCACCCGATCCTCGCCGAATCTCATAACGCTTAACCCGGAACGGATAGGCATACTCTAAGGCTTCGACCGGGGTATTGAGCGTATTGGTCATATGGCATTGGATCGCGTCAGCCCCTGGTCCACTTGCGCCGGCCCCCATCCCACCGCCGATAGTCTCGTAGTAAGTGTAGGCTCTCTGCTCCTCCGGATCCCACCCGCCGATCAAGACGTTGTTCATGGTTCCTTGGGAAGCGGCTGGCACCCGGCTCGGGGCGGCTTGAGCCAGCGCGCCCAAAAGCACGTCAGTGATCCGCTGTGAGGTTTCAACGTTACCCCCAGCCACAGCAGCCGGCGGTCGGGCGTTGACCACCGTGCCTTCGGGCGCGATCAAGCTAAGGGGAGCCAGACAACCGCTATTGGCCGGAATATCAAGCCCAATCAGCGCCCTAAAGACGTAGAGAGTAGCGGATAACGTGACGGCGTAAACCGAGTTGACACTACCTTTAACTTGCAGAGCACTGTTGCTAAAATCGACCTGAGCTTCGTCCCCTTGAATGGTTATTTTTACGGCAATTTTGATCGGGTCAGGATCGATGCCGTCGTCATCCAGATAATCAATAAACTCGTAGACACCGTCCGGCAGCCCGGCTAGTAGAGCACGAGTCATCCGCTCGGCGTACTGTAACAAGCCGGCCATATAGAGGGATACTTCAGCCGGCCCGTAACGATTAATCACCTCCAGCAGGCGCTCGACGCCTTTGGTATTTGCCGCTAACTGAGCTCGCAAATCTCCGGCGCGTTCCTCAGCGGTGCGGACGTTGGCCAGGAGGAGTTGCATCACCCCATCGTTAAGCTGGCCCCGTTCGACCAGTTTGAGCGGTGGGATGATGAGCCCTTCTTGAAAGATCTCGGTTGAGAGCGGCATCGAGCCGGGCGCCATGCCCCCCACATCGGCATGATGGGCCCGACTGGCGACAAAGCCAAAGAGAGGGAAGGTTGGGAGATGGGAGGATTGGAAGGTAGCCGGTGTGACCTCTTTTGGCGCTTCAGCCTGCCAATCATCGGTTTCAGCCTTGATAAAGACGGGAGTAATCAGGGTGATGTCGGGCAGATGGCTGCCGCCGGCAAACGGATCATTGAGGATGGCCACGTCGCCGGGTTCAAAGGTAAGCCGCTCGATGGCGGACTTTACCGAAACCGGCATGGCCCCCAGATGGACAGGGATGTGGGCGGCTTGAGCGATCATCTCACCTTGGGCGTTAAAAATAGCACAAGAAAAATCAAGTCTTTCCTTTATATTAGGTGAGTATGAAGTTCGGCGCAGCACCACACCCATCTCCTCGGCAATAGAGGCGAAACGATTCTTGAAAAGCTCAAGCTGAATGGGGTCATAGCTCATTTTGACTGGACCTCCACCAAGAGATTGCCATAAACATCAACCCCTAACCGATCACCCGAAGTGATGAAGATCGTTGTAT
Source organism: uncultured Chloroflexota bacterium (assembly GCA_937864185.1). Lineage (GTDB taxonomy): Bacteria > Chloroflexota > Anaerolineae > 4572-78 > J111 > JAGRBY01. The sequence continues at coordinate 9,057 of CALMIS010000073.1, read as the reverse complement.
CGGGCTGGACGATGATAGCCGGACCGGCTACCGTTTGACCGGCTTGGAGCTCGCTTCCATTATATAGGGGCACCATTTCGGAACCGGTGAGCAAAACCACCGGGCGGCGGTCGAAAGGAGAAGCAGGGTGAGCCGGCTGAAAGGCGACCGGCTGAAGTGGGGGGCGATCCAGCCGGCCCACCGCTCGCAAACGCAGATTAACAATCTCCACCGGTCTGCCCTCTTCGCTATGGCCATAGGCTTGCCGGTGGGCAGCATGGAAAGCGGCCGTAAAGTTAGGCGTTAGCGGCACCGTTAATTCATAAGATTGACCTCGATAGCGCAGATCAAGCAGAGGTTCCAGACTGATCTTATTGTCGGACACACCTTCGGCCCTAACTTCGGCTTGACCTTGGATCAAAAGCGGCTCGAGCAGGGCCTGCAGTTCATGATAGGGAGTCTCACCGGAACGCATAACGGTTTGCACATAATCTTTAACCACATCGGCGGCGAGCATGCCGAAAGCGGAAAGAGTGGCCGCGTTAGGCGGAATGAGTACGCGCGGAATGCGCAGGCTGCGAGCCAAATCCGCGGCGTGCAGGCTGCCCGCCCCACCAAATGAAACCAGCGTAAAATCGCGGGGATCGTGGCCACGCTGGATCGAGATGACGCGCAAGGCGCGCTCCATATGCGCATTGACCACCTGAATCATACCCAGAGCCGCCGTTTGAGCCAGACTGAGTGAGCCATGAGCCGATAAGCCTGCTTGCCAGGCCAAATCGGACAGGGTCTGTTCCGCCGCCTTCACATCGAGCCTCATCTGTCCACCTAGAAAGTGGTCAGCCGGCAGCCGCCCGAGGAGCAGATTGGCATCCGTGACTGCCGGACGGTGTCCGCCGCGGCCATAACAGACCGGTCCCGGATCGGCCCCGGCACTTTCCGGACCAACTCGTAGTGCCCCGCCGGCATCAACATAACCGATCGATCCTCCGCCGGAACCAACGGTATGGATATCAATTACGGGAATTCGAATCGGCAGACCGCCAATGTCCGACTCAGTGGTCACTTGAATATCACCGGCAACCAGTGAAACGTCGGTGGAGGTACCGCCCATATCAAAAGTCAGGAGTTGGTTAAAACCGGCCGCTTCGGCCACATACTTAGCCCCCACCACCCCACCGGCCGGACCGGACAGGACACAGCGAACCGCCTCACGCCGGGCTTGGGCGGCGCGGATACTGCCCCCGTTGGACTGCATCACCCGAAAATCATGAGCCTGACTCTCGTGCTCTAGCCGACCCAAATAACGCGTCATCACCGGGGCGACATAGGCATTGACCACGGTCGTACTGGTGCGCTCGTACTCTCGAAACTCGGGGAGGACTTCGCTGGACAGGGAGACCATAAAGCCGGCTTGACGCAACTGCTCAGCGATGGTCTGCTCGTGCTGCGGATATATAAAGGAGAAGAGCAGGCAGACAGCCACGGACTCGACTTGCCGCTTCTGAAGTTGATCGATCAGTGGGCTGAGTGTTTCAGCCTCAAAAGGTTGAAGCACTCGCCCTTGATGATCAATCCGCTCGGCTACTTCAAAACGGAGAGAGGCGGGCACCAGCGGCTCAGGGCGGCGACTAAAGAGATCGTAAATATCCGGCCGGTTTTGACGACCAATTTCTAAGACGTCACGGAAACCGGTCGTGGTAACGAGCGCTGTTGTCGCGCCTTTGCGTTCAAGGAGAGCGTTGGTGGCCACTGTTGAACCGTGAATAATTTGGTAACGGCTGGTGGATAGCTGAGTCAGACCTGATAAAACTGCGTCTTCAGGCGCGTCAGGAGTAGAAAGAAGCTTAAAGGTTTGGAACTGCTGCTTGGTTTCATCAAAAATAACAAAGTCAGTAAAGGTGCCGCCGATGTCGATGCCGATGCGCACGCCACACTCCTCTCCTAAATGAAAAACGTTCCATCTGAACCAACGATGGAACGCTTCAAGCTCTATGCACTAAACTTCCAAAAAATGTTAATTCATTGCCACAAGAACAGAGTTTTCACCGTCGATGTTGTTCGCCACGTACTTGTCGGCGGCATCATCATTGTACCACTCGCTGCCGTTGACCAGGTAACGGAACTGATACTCTTTACCGGTTTCCAGTTTTAGCGTTGTTTTCCATACGCCCTTGGTCTTGCTTAGCGGATTAGCGGCACTATCCCAATTGTTGAATTCGCCTACTAAGGCAGCTTCACTCGCTTCAATGTTGCCGGGTAGCTCAAACGTAACTTGAACTTCGGGCTTGGACTTCATAAACTTTTTGGTAATCATTCTGCACTCCTTTTTGTTTGTATAAGGTGAACTTATCAATAAATTTTTGAAGAAACTCTCCGGCGGAGCTAAATCCGTACTACAAGCTTGGATTATTGCTCCACCTAACAACTGCATAGAGCCTCAACAGATCTGATTTCGTCAATAAGCTCTTCCCATCCGTTTGATTTTCACTGTTTTTGGCAAACTTGATTGTTTTATCTTGGGTAACTATGGCAAATGGTAATCTTAGAGAATTTTTTTGTCAAATAAACTTCACAAAATGCGTTTTTATCTATACCTAACATTTAGATTGAGCCAAACTTTCCTTTTTTATTGAGATAATAAGTTTTTGCGTGGGTGTTCCTGACCTGACCGGTCGAATGCGAGATCTAACAGCATTTTTTTTGCTATTCATAACAATTAGAATGAGCCAAATCACCCAAAAATAGTGTCTGCTTCAGGAGGCAAAGCTACATTTGATCCTTGGCAGCTTATCCAACAAATAGTCGGGTCTTAAAACTGGCTTGAGATTAAAAATACTTAAGCCAAGGGCCTGCAAAAAATCCCAAAATTTAAGCCAAAAAGGGATAATTCGTTCATGATCAGGTCGCCCGCCTACAAATCAATGTGTTTTGTTTTCAGCCTATGACATTTCTCTTAGCCGTCGATCGGGATCGATTCCGCCGAAATGCTTAGCCGACGGCGCGCCTTAGTTCTGCCGGTCTCGGGGCAAAATTGCTAATGTTTGCCAAGTCTAAGCGATTTGAATATGATAATCAACGAAACGAACGACTATCTGCTAGCCCGCCCACCGATGGCGGGCTAATTATTCTATAGCGACCTTATGGAAAAAAAAGAGATTGAGCCAAGATGGTCCTTGGCGATGGAGTGGTTAGCCCTGCTTGTTATTGTGGCCCTGGCCACCTATTTACGGTATTGGCGGCTGGGCGAAGTACCACCCGGTTTCAACTCCGATGAAGCGGTGGGAGCAGTTGGGGCCCTGACGACCCTGCGGGAGGGGTTGCAATATTCCTATGAAGGGCAAGGTGGCGGCGGCGCCCTTGGCTTTTATTTTGCGGCGGCCGCCTTTTATCTGTTCGGCCCATCCATCGAGTCGATCCGGGGACTGGCCGCTTGGGCCGGCGTGGTTAGTGTCTTCGTCAACTATTGGGCTATCCGAGAAGTGTTCCGCTCGACCGGGATCAATCGCGCCCGCTGGATTGCGGGCCTTTCCACCTTGGGCCTGGCCGTCTCGCTCTGGCATGTCTCGGCCAGCCGCATTGCCTTCGCCGGGATTGGCGTACCTTTCTTGATGTTGCCCTCCGTCTTTTTTTTGTGGAGAGGACTCAATCGTAATCTGCAAATTTCCCAGGCATCCGCCGTCCCCCGGCGGCAATCTCTCATCCCGTTCATCGCCAGCGGGATTTTTCTGGGCGGGCTGCTGTACATCTATCTATCCGGCGTGTTCTTCCCTCCTTTCTACGCGATCTTCTTCATGACCCAGTGGTTGATTGTTAAACTGTTTCAGCGCCTCCATTGGCCGGCTACACCGGCCAAAGCCTTTTTAACAACTCAATTCTGGTCTCTTTTTGCCACCGGCCTGACGGCTGCCCTCCTCCTCTTGCCGATAGCCTACATCCTCCTGTTTAACCCCGAACTCGAACCAGGGACCACTCGCGTCAGCCAGGCCAGCTTCTTCAACCCGCAGATCAACCAGGGCGATCCATGGGGCCTCTTGTGGCGAAGTACTACCGGAAATTTCGGCGCTTACGGCGTCTCGCTGAGCTGGCTCACCGGCCAGTTGCCGGCCCGTTTGACCTTGCCCGCTCCCATGGCGCTGATGATTTTCCTCGGCTTCCTCATCTCGGTGTGGCAGAGTCTGCGGCGAGGCCGGGCCGCTTATCTATTCATATTGCTCTGGTTCTGTGTTATGCTGCTGCCAAGCATCCTCTCTCCCGATCAGATTCCTCACAACCTACGCACGATCGGCGCCACCACGCCGACCTATACTTTTGCCGCGATTTTTATGGTGGGTTTGTTTGAGACACTGTGGGCCGCCGGCCAACGCTGGCTCCAACCCAACTTTGGTCAAGGCTACACCTGGCTGGCTCGCGGCGTCGGCCTGGCTTTGGGATTGGGCTTGCTCTGGCTCTTCTGGCAAGCCAACGCCCTAGCTCTGCGAAACTACTTCTTCATTTTTCCGGAAACCAACGACGCCAAAGCAGCCTATCATGTTTATGCCGTGGAGATGGCCGAAGTCATTAATAATGAACCCAGCAATGAGGTCGCTTTCATTCTACCGCGTAACACGGCCGCCGGCGAAGTCTATCCGAACTATACCACAGATTTTTTGACCGAACTCAAGCAGCCGCCCGCCGCGCATTATTGGGTGGTTGATGACGAACGTACGTTGGCCGACGACTTGACCACGGCCGCTGCCGTGCATAGCGTGATGAAGGTGGTCGAGTGGAAAACATCGAAACACACCGGCGCCGACCCCAAAGACGTCATTCCCTACTATTTGGAAAAGTACGGCCACTACCAGAGCAGCCAGGCCTTTGAGTACTTTGATATCCATACCTACCAGATCGAGACCACCAGCCCGAACTTCCAAACCACCGAAACCTCGACAGAGGCCAAGGTAAATTTTGCCGGCCAGATCGAACTGACCGGCTATGCTTTAGGCGACGCGGGCAACCCCGCCACCGTCGCCAAGGCTCAAGCAACCAGCGGCGACCTGCTCTGGCTGCGCCTGAACTGGCGCAAAACCGGCGAACAACCGGAAGACCTCAAAGTCTCGGCCCTGCTCTATGGCGAGAGCGGGCAGTTGGTCACGCAGATCGATAAGCAACTGGTGAGCAACATTTTGCAGGTCAACAGCAGCCGGTGGCCGGTTGGGGCGGAAGAATCGACTTATTTTTTAATCCAGATTCCGCCGGCCACCCCCCCCGGTGCCTATAGTTTGCGACTGGCGGTGTACGGCTCAGAGTCGCTGGCCCGCCTCAAGCCAACCGACGACCTGGGCGGCGGTATCGTTGCACTCAGTGAGATCCAGGTGCATCCTGCTACGCAGCCGATTGATCCAGAAGATCTCAACCTGGCCCTGCCGATTGAGCAAGAACTATTACCCGGCCTGACCCTGGTCGGTTTTGAGACGCTGCCGGGCGAGGCGGTGCGGGCCGGTCAGGAAGTTGGCGCCTCGTTTATTTGGCAAGCCGGCACCCCGCCTCCGTCCGCGGATATGAGCATGACCTTTCTGGCCAAGCCCAAAACCGATAAAAACTGGACCGCCGTCTCCGCGGTCACCCCGCTGGCCGGTGCGGGTTATCCCTCCAGCCAGTGGCAGCCGGGCGAGTTGCTGCGTGGTTGGCTCAAAGCTCGTATTCCCCCCGGCTTCGAACCGGGCACGCATGAGCTTAAGCTCCGCTTCAGCCTATCGGTAGCACCCGATGAGGAGATCTTCGCCTTGCCCATCGGCGATTTTGAAGTGACCGGTTGGCCTCGCCAGTTTGAGCCGCCCAAACCGGAGCTGGCGCTTGGAGTCACTTATGGCGATCGAGCCAGTCTGCTGGGGCTGGATGCGTCGACCAACACGCTAGCGCCGGGGGAGACGCTCAACGCCCGGCTTTACTGGCGCGCCGAGGCGGAGTCTGAGCTGGACTATACGGTCTTTTTCCAACTGCTCGGTCCGGACGGTCGCTTATACGGACAGGTCGATCAGCAGCCGGGCGCCGGCGCTTATCCGACCTCCGGCTGGCTGCCCGGCGAGTACTTGAGCGATGACTACAGCATTACCCTCGCGGCCGAGGCTCCGCCCGGCGACTACCAAATCGCCATCGGATTGTATGATCCCCAGACGGGACAGCGCCTGCCGGTCACCGCCGGCGACTGCCAACCGGATGTCTGCTTGCTGCCCGGTTTGACCGTACCGTAATGAACTTGCCTTTTTGAGGGCAAATGCCATAATTTCTTTTTTTGAAAATGCCAAGCCTTAAACTCAAAAGCAGCCCGAGCCAGCCGGACAAGCTCTCTCCTCCAGGGAATCAAGGCCGGGGGATTGTGTTCAAACTCAGCTTTCCCCGGGTTCTTCTCATTGTTTTGAGCCTGGCCTATTTTCTTTTCTCCGGTTTGTATGCCGTCCAGCGGCATCTGGCCTTTGAAACCAGCGTCTTTGACACCGGGGTTTATACCCAACCGCTCTGGAACTTTATTCACGGCCATGGCTTTATCCACACCACGATGGCCAACGTCAGTTTAGAGCGCTGGGGCAATCACGTTGAGCCGGTTCTCTTCTTGCTGGTTCCGCTCTACGCCCTCCTCCCGGATCCGCGCACCCTCTTCTGGTTGCAGGCCGCCGCGCTCTCGCTCGCGGCCTGGCCCTTGTACGCTTTGGCCACCCGCCGGCTGCAAAGCGAGGGGCTGGCCCTGGCGATCGTGCTGGCTTACTTCTTGCTGCCGGCTACCCAAGCCGTGACCCTGTTTGATTTTCACGCCGTTAGCCTGGCCCCGCTGTTTCTCCTGGCCGCGATTTACTTTCTTGACCGGGCGCTCGAGGCCAGAGGCGTCAGCTTTTGGCTGTGGCCATCCCTCAGAAAAAATGCAGAAGGACAGGAAAGCCAAGAAGCAGAGGCAAACCCAATCCGTGCTCCTGAGGCGTCTCAGCGCCTTCGTTCCTCTGCGCCTATCCGCGTACCGAAACTTTACTTTATGGCGGGCTTGTGCTTTCTTCTGGCTTTATCGACCAAGGAAGACATCTCGCTGCACGTGGTGATGATTGGCCTGTATCTGCTTATTCTACGCCGGCGCTGGCAAGAGGGGTTGCCTCTGATCCTTGTCAGTTTGGCCTGGTTTTACGTGGTCTTCCAACTCATCATTCCGGCCTATCGCACCGGCGGCGAACAGTCGATGTTTACGCCCTGGTTTGAGACTCTGGGTGACACCCCCTGGCAGATTGCCCTGTCCCCCCTAACCAAGCCGGAAGCCGTACTAGCTCTTATTTTTAGACCCAGCAGCCTGCCAGCCCTGTCGATGCTAACCGTGCCGCTGGCACTGCTGCCGATTGCCGGCCTGCCCTTAACCGCTTTAGCCGCGCCCTCGATCGCCCTCTCGCTGCTGAGCGAAAACCCCACTCTCCGCCAACTGGAAACCTGGCACTACGCCGCCCCAATGCTGCCTTTCTTAATGCTCGGCACGATCGATGGGTTGGCCCGCATCCAGCACTACGGAGCGCGTCTTACGTTTTACCTTTTAGGGCCACAGCGTGATCCCAGATCTGGTTTACAATCTATGCTGGGCAGCGTGGTCGGCGCTATCCTGTTACTGGCAGCGCTAGGCTATCACTCCTATCGAGGCTACACGCCGCTATCGCAGCTTTACCGCTGGCCGGCAGTGACGGCGCACCACGAGTTGGGTCGCCAGATAGCGGCCACCATTCCGTCCGAGGCCAGCTTACTGGCTCAAGCCGAACTCATTCCGCATGTGTCGCATCGCCAGCAGTTGGCAATCTGGGATGGGCCGCTCGAGACGGACTTTGACTACATCTGGCTTGATCTAAGCCACCCTAAACTGCCCAATCGTTACGGCGCCCACGACGACCTGCTCATCGGCCTCATCTACGAGCACAGCTTTGGCCCGGTGGTGATGCAAGATGGTTACTTATTGCTAAAAAACGGAGCTGACCGCGTCCCTATTAGCGAAGACCTGTTCAGCTTTACCCGGTTCGATCACCTGCCGACCAAGGCCCAACCGCTCGAAGCCGCTTTTGGCCCCGAGCTCCGGCTGGTTGGGGTCCAGCCGGAGTTACCCCGACTGGCTACCTCTAACGACGAACCTCAACTGATGCTCTATTTTGAAACGCTTGAGCCGCCTGCTCAAGACTATTTCTTGTTTGTTTACCGCATCGACCAAGACGGCAGCATCGGCGGGGCCACCGATTACGCCCAGCCGGCCATCTTCTGGTGGCCCACCTCCCGCTGGCAAACGGGCCAGCGTTACCAGGTACGGGTCAATACCGTTCCCTGGTGGACCGGCGATAAAGAGCGCTTCGGTTATGCCATCGGCTTTAGCAGGATCAACGATCCGTGGGCCGTCGCGGCCCGGCTGCCGGTCAGCTCGAACAGCGCCGCTAATCCTGAAGGGGCATCGCTCCTCGATGGGGAGACGCTCCTCCTTGTCGCTGCCTTTCGCCGCTGGGCCGGCCTGATCTACGAGGCGCCCCTCACCAGCCTGTCGCTGGGATACGAGCAGCAGCAAGTGGCCAGATAGCATGTCGAGAGTAGCAGGGAGCAAGGCTAGCCCTTCAGATAAGGCGTATCACGTTCCGTGGCCCATGCCCCACGTTTTACAAACTGCCTTCTACGCCCTCAAGCACCATGCCGTTTCGATTCTCATTTTTCTGGGCGGCTTATACGCTTATACCTCTACCCTCGCCCCGACCGTCATCGAGGGCGACGCAGCGCTCTACCAGTTTACACCCCACATCCTGGGCGTCACTTATCCAACCGGCTTTCCTCTGTACATCCTGCTCAGCAAACTTTGGATCATGCTCTTCCCCTTAGGCGAGATCGCCTGGCGCATGAATCTCCTCTCCGCCCTCTTCTCCGCGGCCGCCCTCCCTCTCATCTTCAATGCTACCCGTCGCCTCCTTCAACTCAATCTCACCCCTCCCCCTCTCCACCCCTCCCCCTCTCCAATCCTCCCACCCTCCAACCCTCCAACCCTCCAATCCTCCCACCCTCCCACCCTCCAACCCCCCCCACCCCCCCCCCCCCCACCCCCCA
>CALMIS010000072.1 GCA_937864185.1 uncultured Chloroflexota bacterium | reverse complement strand
TCAAGAGCTGTTTAGGGCCGGCACCGTCCGCCTGTCATCGGGAGCTGGGGCATATGGTTTGTACCAGTACGACCGGCGCCAAGTTTTGCGCCATACCCAGCGTGACCGGTTGCAAGCCTACCGCCGCGTATTTGGCTATACCAATGCTACTCCCCCCCCAGGCGCCAAGCCCAATCAAGAATTCCACAAATTGTTGGTGCACTTCATTACTCAGGTGGCTCAATTCTTCCGCGATAAGCGCATTTCTGAAGTGATCCGGCCGCGGGTCTCCGATCCGACCTTGGCGCCGAAGATGTCAAGAAGCTCTTTGGGGCGGACAATGCCTGGGATGTGCTTGAAGTGGTGCTAGAGCGCCAACTGGGCCAACCGCAGATCAACGCTTCTCAACGCAACCGCATGGCCATTGCCGGTCGAGACGTACTCCGCTGGCTGGCTCAACCCCACATCCTGAACTCGACCCGGGCCGAATTTGAAGCCCTCCTGCTTCAAATTGCGGACGAAGTCGAGGAGTGGCTGACCAGCGCCGAAACCCTGGGGATTACGCGGCCTCGGACGAAAGTAGGGGTTCAGAGTAATGGTCGGGTCGCGCTTACTCGAGTGCGAGAGGCAGAGTGGGGATTTGAACTGGGATAGGTGACATATGCTAAGAGAATTAGACTATGAACTGGAGGACATCCGATTGAGTGAGGTGGACCGGCGTAGTCCGCGTTACATCAGCTGGGTGCAGCGCTCACTCAATCTAATGATTGGCGCGAAACTTGCTGTGGATGGTCGCTGGGGGCCACGTACCCGCCAAGCTGTCCGTCTCTTCCAACAGCGACAGGGTTTAAGAGTCGATGGCAATGTCGGACCCCAGACGGAGGCAGCGCTCATTAAAGCCGGAGCGATCCCCCTGGCAGGCCGCGCCGTTAAGCCGAGTCCTGTCTCAAGACAAGGCCCACTGGCCGGTTTCAAACCAACGCCGGTTGAAACTCCTGGCGGAGGACGAATTAGAGTCAAACGTGATCCTGCGCCAGGCGATCTAGTTACTGTGGTCGGAATTCGTAGCAGAAAAATACAGCTCCACCGCTTGGCGGCAAAGGCGTGGCAAGCCATGGTAAGCGCTGCTCGAGCCGATGGGATACGACACCCGCTGCTGTTGCCCACCTCAGGTTATCGTAGTTCGCAACACCAGGCTCGGTTGTGGCAAGCTGCGTTGAGACGATATGGCTCGCCCGGCAAGGCGCGCAAGTGGGTTGCTCCGCCTGGCGGTAGTGCCCATCAATCTGGGCGGGCCATTGATTTTTATCTGGGCGGCAGAAACAGCAGTGGTAACGCCGCCAACCTACGGAAGTTACCGGCCTTCAAATGGTTGGCGAAAAACGCTAGGCGATTTGGTTTCTATCCCTATATCAGAGAGCCGTGGCATTGGGAATACAACCCTCCGGCCCGGGTGCGAGAGGCGGAGGCGGAACTTGAGTTCGGCTGTTAAAGGTTCATTTGAAGAGATCCTGAGATGATTATCGATTGTCACTGCCACGCCGGTAAGGGCGACCTTATGACCGCACCGTGGAACACGGACGCACCGATCGAGCCCTATCTACGGCGAGCGCGGGCGGCAGGCATTGATAAGACGATTGTATTTGCGCCGTTCCATAGCGACTACGCCAAAGCAAATGTTCAGGTGGCCCACATCGTGGCCCGCTATCCTAATCGACTAATTGGCTTCGCTTTTGTCCACCCTATCCGCGATGCCAATCGCATCTTCCCTATGGTTGAATATGCCGTGACCCACTTGGGCTTTCGTGGTCTTAAGGTCCATGGCCGGGATGGGATGCCAACCCGCGAGGTATGCAAAGCCGCTCAGGCCTTTCGTTTACCATTGTTGGTAGATGTCATCGGCCAGGCTCACGTCGTCGATATGCTGGCCTCGCAATATCCCGATGTAAACTTCATCATTCCCCACCTCGGCAGCTTTCGAGGGGATTGGCGGGCCCATCAGCAGGTGGTCGATCAGCTGGTTCGCTACCCCAACGTCTACGCAGATACCTCCGGCGTGCGTCGCTTTGACTATATTGCGCAGGCCGTGAGTCGGGCGGGGGCGCACAAGGTGCTCTTTGGCTCTGATGGGCCTTGGCTCCATCCGGGCGTGGAGATCCACAAGATTCGACTGTTGCGCTTGTCCCAACGGGAGGAGGCTTCGATTTTGGGAGGCAACGTGCTTCATCTTCTGCGTGGCGTCAGGGCCAACCAGTATCCCCCCCGGGCTTCGCTGCCAATTCCGGCCCAGCAGCCTTTAAAAGCATTGAGGCTTAATCGAGTCGATAAGGTTATTACGGCGATGCCACAGCAGGAGTATGAACTGTAGTAACTTGATACTCCCTCAACGCCGGCATCCGGTTTTTCAGTACTGGCTGGAACCACTTGAGAGAGTGACCGTGGTCGTCTGAAATGACGATAAAAGATGATCGTACTTGAACGACTGGTAAGCCGGTCCTCCCATACCTTGCCTTGGCTGGTACGACGGCTTCGCGCGGGAGATGGGCTGGTTCAGCTACCAGTCGAAGCAGTGGCCGGATGCTGGGTTCGGGTACGTGGTCGCTGGATTCTTAATTTTGCGACCATTAATTACCTCGGTCTAAACCAGCATCCTCATGTGCAGCAAGCTATCATTAACGCAGCAACGAGGTGGGGAACTTCGTTAGTGATACCCCGGCTGGTCGGTAGGGACCGGCTGACGTCCCACCTTGAGACTGCCCTGACCAATTTAGTTGGCCAGGATGAAGTGCTCATTTTTCCCTCTACCATCCATATCGCTCTTGATGTGCTGCCGCTTCTGGCGAGATCGCGAGGCATCCTATTTGTTGATGAGAGCCTATTCTATCAGTCTAGACGGTGCTCGTGCAGCTGTCCAGCGTGGCGCTCAAATCCGGTATTTTCCTCACAATGATGCGCAGGCGTTGGCTCGATTGCGCCAATCTTACGTCCACATACCCCACAAAGTCATCATCTGCGGTGGAGTATACTCAAGTGGTGGGCACACGGCTGCTCTACTTGGCCTTAAGCCTGGCAACATAGTTCACGTCGGTAGCTTGTCAAAAGCTTTTGGCGTCCCTCTTGTTTTTGTGGCCGGTCCTGTCAGATGCGTTCACTACCTGCGCTGTTAGCGGCCAAAATAAATGAACAGGAAAAGGCCAGAATAAATGGCCGTGAGAAGGGACAAAAAGAGGCCCGCTTTGGGCCTCTAGAGAAGAAGGAGGGTCAACCAAGCTGACCGTCCTGATCGTGGATGACGCGTTTAAGGTCAGATTCATCGAGGATTTGTTTGTTTTCGGTGGCGCCCAGCAGGAGCGCACTGCGACAGAGATTGTTGATCTGGCGGGGGACGCCCTTGGTGTGGTCATAGACGCCGGAGAGAAAGCCATCGGAAAAGATGGGGTTCTGAGAGCCGGCCACGCGGAGGTGGTGTTTGATGTAGGCGATGGTCTCCTGGAGGTCAAAGGGACGGAGGTGGTAACGGACGGCAATGCGTTGAAGGAGGGCCTGATAAGGGGCAAAAC
>CALMIS010000071.1 GCA_937864185.1 uncultured Chloroflexota bacterium | reverse complement strand
AGAATAGGAGTTAACCCATGCGCAATCAACTTAGACCGGCCCTGGTCCTTTTGCTGTTGCTCACCCTAATCACCGGCCTGCTGTATCCGCTGACCGTTACGGCTCTGGCCCAGGTAGCCTTTCCGCGGCAGGCCAACGGCAGCCTGATCTTCGAGGCCGGACAGCCCGTTGGCTCCAGCCTCATCGGCCAGCCGTTCGATGACCCGGCCTACTTTTGGGGCCGGCCCTCGGCGACCGGGCCGGGGCCGTACAATGCCGCCGCTTCTTCCGGCTCCAATTTGGGGCCAACCAGCGCTGCTCTGCTGGAAAACGTGCAAGCTCGGCTCGCAGCCCTCCGCGCCGCCGACCCGACCAACCGGGCGCCGGTGCCGGTCGATCTGGTCACGGCTTCGGGCAGTGGGCTTGATCCGCATCTTAGCCTGGCCGCGGCCCGCTATCAGGCTGGCCGGGTAGCCCGGGCCAGAGGGTTGGATCTGGCTACGGTCAATCATTTGATCGCTGAGTCTACCGAAGGCCGCACCTTGGGCTGGCTGGGTGAGCCGCGGGTAAACGTGCTGCTTTTGAACTTGGGTTTGGATGCGTTACAATAACCTCCAATGAGCCAAGAACACGCCCGGCCAAACCCAGATGAGTTATTAAGTCTGGTGCAGAAAGAAGAAGCCCGGCAGTCTCGCGGCAAGCTCAAAATTTTTTTGGGCTACGTGGCCGGGGTCGGTAAAACCTACGCCATGCTCGAAGCCGCGCACCGGCGCCGGGCCGAAGGCCTTGAGGTGGTGGTAGCCTACATCGAAACCCATGGCCGGGTTGAAACCGAATCTTTGCTGACCGGGCTAGAACTGATCTCTCGCCGTCAGCTCGATTATCGAGGCGTCATCTTGACCGAAATGGATCTGGATGCGGTGCTGGCCCGCCGGCCAGGCTTGGCCCTGGTGGATGAGTTGGCCCATACCAACGCGCCCGGTTCGCGCCACACCCGGCGTTTTCAGGATGTGCTGGAACTGCTCGACGCCGGTATCGATGTCTACACCACGGTCAATATTCAGCACCTGGAAAGCCTCAACGATGTGGTGGCCCAGATCACCGGGGTGACTGTTCGCGAGACGGTGCCGGACTACCTGCTGGACGAAGCCCACGAGATCGAGCTGATAGATCTGCCCATTGATGAGCTTTTGCAGCGCCTGGCTGAAGGCAAAGTTTATGTCCCGGAGCAGGCCGGCCGGGCCATCGAAAAGTTTTTCCGGCCCGGCAATCTCGCCGCTTTGCGCGAGCTAGCCCTGCGCCGGGCCGCCGACCGGATTGATGAGCAGATGCGGGCTTACATGCAAACGCATGCGATTGCCGGGCCGTGGCCGGCCGGTGAACGGCTCTTAGTCTGCGTCAGCCCCAGCCCGCTCAGCGAGCGGTTGGTGCGGGCCGCCCGGCGGCTGGCCGTGCGCCTGAACGCCGAGTGGTTTGCGATCTATATTGAAACGCCCGGCCAGGCTCGTCTGACCGAGGCAGCGCGCGGGCGGGTGGCGCACAATCTCCACCTGGCCGAATCGTTGGGCGCTAAAGTCAGGACGGTTACCGGTCACTCCGCTGCCGAAGCCATTGTTGAGTTTGCCAAAAGCCACAACATCTCCAAAATTGTAGCCGGTAAACCTTTACGCCCCCGGTGGCAGGAGCTGTGGCGGGGTTCGGTGGTCGATCAGATTATTCGCCGGAGCGGCGACCTTGATATTTATGTGATCAGCAGCGCCCCGGAGCAGCCGGAGCCGGAGTTGAAATGGGCCAGGCTGAGACGGCCTCACCCCTGGCCGCGGTATGGCTGGAGTGCGGGGTTGGTCGTTCTCGCCACGCTGCTGGGCTTTCCCCTTCGCCCCTTTGTTAATCCCATTAATCTGGTGATGCTTTACCTGCTGGTAGTGGTTATTGCCGCTCTTTATCTGGGCCGGCGCCCGGCCATCGTGGCCTCAATGTTAAGCGTGGTGGCCTTTAACTTTATTTTTGTGCCGCCCTATTACACCTACGTCGTCTCCGATGCCCAATTTTTATTGACCTTCGGCGCGCTGCTGCTGGTTGGGATTGTCATCAGCACCCTCACCGCCCAGGCTCGGGATCAAGCCCGGGCTGCCCAACGCCGGGAGACGCTGACCGCCAGTCTCTATGAGTTAAGCCGGAATCTGGCCGCCGCGGCTGAACTGGAAAAGATCGCCCAGATTGTCGTGAGTCACATCCATCAGATTTTTGATGAGCCGGCTATCATCTTGTTAACAGACCCGAGTCGAGAAAGGCTCCGACCTTGCTTTAACAACCCCGAGTTTGCTTTTGGTGAAAATGAAGCGGCCGTCGCCATGTGGACGTTTCAGCACAGCCAGCCGGCCGGTCACGGCACCGATACCCTGGCCGGAGTCACGAGTACCTATCTTCCTTTAAAGACAGCCCAAAGTGTCATCGGTGTTTTGGGCGTCCACCGGACCAAAGACGGCGAGCCGTTGGCGGCGGAGCAGTGGCGGCTGCTGGAGTCGTTTGCCAACCAGGCGGCTCAGGCCATCCGCCGGGTGCAACTGGCCGAAGAAGCCGGTCAGGCCCAACTGCTGCGCGAAACCGAAAGGCTGCAAACGGCCCTGCTTAACTCGATCTCACACGATCTGCGCACGCCGCTGGCTTCCATTACCGGCGCCCTCAGCAGTTTGCGCGATGACGAGGCCTGTCTGGATGCTTCTGCCCGGAGTATCCTGATTAGCACTGCTTGTGAACAGGCCGACCGGCTCAATAGCCTGGTGGGTAATCTTTTGGATATGACCCGGCTGGAGTCAGGCGCGATGAAGGTCAAAAAGGAGCCATGCGAGGTTCAGGATGTCATTGGCGTAGCCTTATCTCAACTGGCAAACCGGTTAGAGGATCGCGCCCTCAATATTGAGGTCCCAGCTGACTTGCCCCTGGTGCCGATGGATTTTGTGCTGATGGCCCAGGTGCTGGTTAATTTGCTCGACAACGCCTTGAAGTACTCCCCGCTTGATCGGCCGGTAACCGTGGGCGCCCGCGTCACCCCAACCGAGCTACTGATCGACGTGATGGATCAGGGCCTGGGTATTCCGGAGCCGGACCTGCCCCGAGTCTTTGATAAGTTTTACCGGGTGGCCCGCGCTAACGGAATTGGCGGCACCGGCCTGGGGCTCTCGATCAGCAAAGGAATTGTCGAAGCGCACGGCGGGCGGATCTGGGCCAAAAATAACCCGGCCGGCGGCACCCAGGTGACGGTCGCCCTGCCCCTGGCCGCCACAGCGGTGGCCTTATGACCGAAACTGGCCCCCGCATCTTGGTGGTTGATGATGAGCAGGCAATCCGGCGTTTTCTGCACACCTCGCTAACCGCCAACGGCTACACCGTTTTTGAAGCCGCCACCGGCCAGGCTGCCTTGACGGGGGTAACCCAGCACCGGCCCGATGTCGTCATCCTTGATTTAGGGTTGCCCGATCTGGACGGTCTGCAAGTCACTGCCCGGCTGCGGGAGTGGAGCCAAATTCCTATTATCATCCTCTCGGTGCGAGGCCAGGAAACGGACAAAATCGCCGCCCTGGATGCCGGGGCCGATGACTACCTGACCAAACCCTTTGGTGTCGGCGAGTTGATGGCGCGCTTGCGGGTGGTTCTGCGCCGCGTTACGCCGGCCACTGATGAGCCGATCTTTACCACCGCTGACCTCACCGTGGATCTGGCCCGGCGCTTGGTGACGATAGCCGGTCAAGAACTCCAGCTAACCCCCACGGAGTACGATTTGCTGCGGGCACTGGTCAATCATGCGGGCCGGGTCTTAACGCACCAGCAGTTGCTGCGTCAGGTCTGGGGGCTGGGCTATGAAAGCGAAGTGCACATGCTGCGGGTAAATATCAGCAATCTGCGCCACAAACTGGAGCGCAACCCGGCCCGGCCGCAGTATATCACCACCGAGCCAGGGGTTGGTTATCGCCTACGGGTTGAACCTTGAGTCAATATTCCCGCGCTCTTTCTACGAGATTCAACAGTGGTTCTCTATTCAAATAGCGCCGCAGGTTTTCGGCAAACAGCTCACTGGCTCGCTCGTCATAGTTAGGGGTGAAGCCTGAAATATGCGGTGAAAGAATAACATTCTCAAACTGCCAGAGCGGGTTGTCGGCGGGCAGTGGCTCCTCCTCAAAAACATCGAGCGCGGCGCCAGTAATTTGCTGCTGGTTGAGGGCTTTCACCAGAGCAGCCTCATCCACCAGAGCGCCCCGCGCCAGGTTGATCAGCACGCCTGTCGGTTTCATTTTTTCCAAGGCGGCCGTGCTGATCAGATGGTGCGTTTCGGAGGTCAAAGGCGCCAGGAGCACGACATAGTCGCAGTGAGGTAACATTTTGAGCAGATCCGTGGTCGGATAGATGACTTCAGGCCACGCTGCTTGCGGATCACCCGTGCCGGGCTCTCGGAACCCTCGGTCCGGTCGCCGTTTCCCCGAACGATTCAGCGCCAAAACGCGCATCCCCAGGGCCGTGGCTTGCCGGGCTAACTCGCGGCCAATCGCACCGTAGCCGATGATGCCTAAGGTCAGCCCTCGCAACTCCGGGCCGGCAAAGATCTCCCAGCGCCTTTGAGGCCACTTTGTCTGATGTTGGAAGCGGCGGATGGTGGGCAGCTTCCAGCGAAAGGCCAGCATCATGGTCAGGGCAAATTCGGCCATGGGAATCGCATGGATGCCGTTCATTGTCGAAATCTTGACCTGAGACTGCCACAGCGGCGTATCCAGCAGATAATCGATGCCGGCGCTGTGGGTTTGCAGCCAGTCCAGCTTGGGGCAGAGATGGGCCTCGACCACGAATTTGCCCCAGCCGTAGAGGATATTAACCCGGTTTCTTATCGCTTCCGGAACCTCGGCTACCGGCGTGTCCGGCATTTGGTGGACCTCCACCGTAGTAGACACGGCCCGGAGTTTATTGAGCTGCGCTTCGCTAAAATCTACCGAACTAAGGATAGTAGTTTGCATCATAAGTCACTCTCTAACGTACTGGGTGGTTCCCCTGGACACGGACTTGAGAAAAATCTTTCAATGGAAATCATACCTGAAGATTATGTTGGACAAAACTGAGCGTCGATAAACGCCACAGGCCTTAGAGTGTACGTCGTTGCTGGTTTTAGAATCCTGGTCAGAACATGCTATACTCAGAACCATTACTAATCTAAGCCAACTACCGTTCCACAAGTGAGAGAAATCTGCCTTTTGGGGTAATTTTTGATCAAGGTTGGCAAGAGTAGGGGCGATAAGCTATCCGGCTAGCCCAGTCCGACTATGGAGTCGACGCCGGGGAGGAGAGACGATGACTGTTTCGGCGGATGACAACCGAACCAGGGTGGTTCTGGTCACCGGCGCCACCGGCGCCATTGGTCAGGCCATCGCCCGGCAGTTGGCCGCCCGGGATTTTAAGGTGGTCCTGGGTTGTCGCAACCCGGCCAAAGGCGAGCGGGCGGTTCAAGACATCAGACAAGCTACCGGCAACAACCGCGTCCGGTATGCGTTGGTTGATGTCTCACGCAAGTCAGAGGTTCAAACCCTGGCTGCAAGCTGGCCAGGACCCTTACACCTGCTGGTCAACAATGCGGCGGTCACACCCCGCAGCCGGCAGGAGACCCCGGACGGGATTGAACTACAATTTGCCACCAACGTGCTGGGCTATGTCTGGATGGTGCTGGCCTTCGAGGACCGGCTCAAAGCCTCGGCGCCGAGCCGGGTAGTGAATGTAGCCAGCTACTGGGCGGGAGACCTTGACCTGGATGACCTGGAGTTCAAGCGACGGCGCTACAGTAACGGGCAGGCCTATCGCCAATCGAAGCAGGCCAACCGGATGCTGACGGTGGCCCTGGCCGAGCGGCTGAAAGCTTCAGGCGTGACGGTCAATGCCTGCCATCCGGGCGATGTCCCCTCCTCCTTGAGCCACAACCTCGGCTTTGGTGGCCACCAGAGCCCTGACCAGGGCGCCGAGACTCCGGTCTGGGTCGCCACCGACCCGGTGGGCCAAGAGCGGACGGGCAGATACTTTGAAGGAGGGCGGGAGGTCAAAGACCGGTTTGCCCAAGACCAAGCCGCGATAGAGGCGCTCTATCAGCGTTGCCTGGGTTACTGACGAGTGTGGTTATGGGTAGACCCCGTCTGGAGCCTCACTCACCTTCGCTGTTACGGGCCAATCAGTTACTCGCGCCTCGATGGTAGCTTGAAGAATATAAAGTGAAAGCAAAAGGAGTTTCCCTTTGAGCAAAAAATTCAACTACGGTGTGTACGGGGTGGGCCGCATTGGTAAGGTGCACGCGGCTATTGTGCAAGAACAGGGACACCAGATCATCGCCCTCGGTGACGATGTCCAGGCCGCGGTCGTGGCCGCTCAGACAGAGCTCGAGGCCGGGTCCGCGAAGACGTTCAATGACCCCGCCGAAATGGTCCGCGAGCTGGTCGGGGAGATCGACGCCATGATTATCGCCTCACACACCAAGGATCACGCCCGGCACGCGTTGCCGTTTGTCCAAGCCCAGATTCCAATTTATCTAGAAAAGCCCTTGACCGATGACTTGCAAGAAGCATTTGAATTTGTTGAAGCCATCGGCCGCGATCCGCATCAAATTCAAATCGGTTTACAACGTCGGTATGACCCGGCGCTGCTGCACACCAAAAAACTGCTCAACTCCGGTTTAATTGGCGATATCCGGGAAATCCGCTGCATCCTGCGAGACCAGTTCCCGCCCCCAGCCACTTACAGCAGTCGAGGCTTAATCATCGACATGGGTATCCACGTGGCCGATGAAGCGATTTTCTTCCTCGATGAGTTTCCCAACGAGGTCTGGGCCAGCGTCCATCACACCAAAGCCTACCACAGCCCGATTGACGAGGGGGGCGACACCGCCTTTGTCACGTTCACCACCCCGTCGAACGTGTTGGGGCGCCTGGATCTCAGCCGCACCCATGCCTCCGGGTACAATAATGAGACTTACCTCATCGGCACCAAAGGCACAATCCATACGGGCCGCTTTGCCGGTTATCCCGGACCGATTCATGTCGAACTCTGGCAACATGATGGGACAAAACATCCTGAGTCCAAAACCTTTGAGATGACCTACTTACAGGGCGATTACCCGGAATTTTTGCCTCGTTTTGACATCGCTTATCGTCATGCCCACCAACAATTCCGCGAGGATATCGAAAGCGGAGCTCCCTTTGCGGTGACTCAGAATGAGGTCTTGGATGCCCAAGTCTTCGTCGAAGCTGCCCACCGCTCCGCCCAACATAACGGCACGCGTTACCGGCTGCAACGGTTCGATGATTTACTGGAATATAAGGCGGCCTGTCTGGCCAACGGTCTCTTGGCTGAATAACCTCTTCATCGACATGGCCCGAGGCCGCTTGGGTGAGGTCAACGATTCTGCTGGAAGTTAAACCAAGGGAGAAAATTTATGCGCAAGATAAAATTTGGTTGGCATATGCCCTCTTTTGCTGTTGATCACAGCTCAAGCGAGACGTTTGTGCGTCAAATATCCAATGTGCTGGCGCGAATTCAATCCACCTTTGATACGGCCTGGATGGATGATCATGTCCACCCGTGGGCCAACTTTGTCTCCCGCGATACCGGTGTTCTGGAATGTCTGACTACGATTGCCCATCTGGCCACCGCTTTTCCTCAAATAAAGTTCGGCAGTATGGTGGTTAGCCAATCGTATCGTAACCCGGGGTTACTTGCTAAAATGGCGGCCAACCTGCAACTGGTGAGCGGAGGCAGGTTTATTTTAGGACTTGGCGCCGGCTGGATGGAAGAAGAGTATCTGGCTTACGGCTACGACTTTCCTAAGGCCTCGGTGCGTATTGCTCAATTGGACGAGACTATTCAAATTGTCCGTAAATTGTGGACCCAGACCCCGGCCAGTTTTGAAGGAGAGTATTATCAGCTACGAGAGGCCTATTGCGAACCCAAACCTGACCCGCTCCCGCCGATCATGGTCGGTGGGGGTGGAGAACAGTTGACCCTGCGCGTGGTGGCTAAACACGCTGACTGGTGGAATTTTCACCAGAACAGCCCCGCTACCTACGCTCATAAACTCAACGTGCTGCGGGCCCATTGTGAGGCGGTGGGGCGCGATTGCAACGACATTGTCAAGACATACGGGGCTGAAGTCGTGGCCATTGCCGAAACCGAGGCGGAAGCTCGGCGCATTGCCGAGGCGACCCCCTATCACGACAATTATCCCATTATCGGCACCCCCGACCAGGTGGCTGAGCAACTCCGTCCCTACATAGAATTGGGGGTTGAGCATATTATTGTCCGGTGTGTGGATTTCCCAAGTCCGGCCGGTATTGAACTATTTTCTCAAGCCGTTATTCCCCAACTTTCAAACTGATTCCGGTAAGGAGCGACCAATTGGATCGCAAACACTTCCCTAACTGGGTGCCGTAGCAAACCACCAGCCTGAATGAGCGAGGTAATCTATGTCAAAACCAATCATCACTGTTGTGGGCAGCTTTGCGGTCGGAATGACGCTAAGAACCAGCCATATGCCCGTTTTTGGCGAGACGCTGCTGGGTACCGATTTCGATATGGGGCCCGGCGGCAAAGGCTCCAATCAGGCCGTGGGCACCGCTCGGCTTGGCGCCGCGTCTTATTTTGCCGGTATTATTGGCCAAGATAAGTTGGGCGAAATCGCCACGGATCTGTACGCCCGTGAGGGTGTTGATACCACCTACCTGCAGCAAACCCGGCAGTTGGCTACCGGCGTCGGGTTCATCATCCTCAACCAGGCCGGCGAAAATGGCATTATTCTGGATATGTCGGCCAATAAGCTGATAGATAGCGCCTTTGTCGACCGGATCGAGGCCCAAATCGCCCGGAGCGACCTGGTAATGTCGGTGCTGGAGATCCCGGTTGAGGCAGCCCTCCGGGCGATGGCGTTGGGTCAGAAGCACGGCGTCAAAACAATCCTCAATCCGGCGCCCGCCCAGCCGCTGCCGCCGGCGGCCTTTCAACACATCGACTATCTCACCCCCAACGAGACGGAATTACGTATTTTGCTCGGTCTGACCCCGGATGATGCCACCCCCACCTTAGAGCTAGCCCAACAACTGCGCCGCTACGGCGTGGGGACCCTGATCGTGACGTTGGGAGATGAGGGAGCGCTAATTTTGACCGAGACCGGGAGTGAAAAAGTGCCGGGGGTGGCGGTCAAGGTGGTGGACACCACGGGCGCGGGCGATGCTTTCAATTCGGGCTTAGCGGTGGCCCTGGCTGCCGGCAAACCTTTGCGGGCAGCGGTGAGCTATGCCAACTGTGCCGGCGCTATCGCCTGTACAAAACTAGGCGTGATCCCTTCGCTCGGAACGCGGACGCAGGTGGATCAACTTTATGCCGAATATTATGGTTAAGGAGACCGTGTGCGTGGCTGTGAGTCAATTGGTCACCGTGACGCGGCTTCAGGCGGTTTGCCCACGTCTTTAAGTGGCATTATCCCCGCCAAAAATCTTGGGCTGTGGGGCTTCTAACGACCTTTAAAGATTTGGAGACTCCCGGCTTTAGAAGTAAAATTGGCTCTCGCAATCTACAATGCTATTCTCCCTGCACTTGTTGGCTATGGTTTATTAAGCTGACCAACACTTTTTGTCGTCCAATCAATCTTTCAGTGAGGAGAGGTGATCATGAGTTCGCACAGTTGGCGTTGGATTAGTGTGTTGTTGGTGAGTCTAATCCTTTTGCTTGTGGTCGGATGCGGGGGAACGGCGGCCCCGGCGCCCGCCGCCGAGGCGCCCGCCCAAGCGGCTGCCGGGGAAACTGTTAAGATTGGCTTTTTGACTGCCGCTACCGGCGGTGCCGCCTTCCTGGGCGGTCCGGGACAGGACGCCGCCCGCCTGGGCCAGGGGCAACTGGGCACCGAAGGGATCGCCGGTCCCGATGGCCGGCCGATCAACGTCGAAGTCATTATTTATGACACTGAAGGCAGCGGTGATGTCGCCATCACCCTGGCTAAAAAACTCATCGAAGACGACAAAGTTGCGGTCATCGTGGGCGGCACGCGTAGCCCGGAGAGTTTGGCGCTAGTTCCCATTGTCCAGGAAGCCAAGACCCCTTTTATCTCAATGGCCTCCAGCAGCGAGATCGTCGAGCCGGTGGCAGAACGGCACTGGGTCTTCAAGACAGCACAGAATAACGCCCACACCGCCCCCTGGCAGGTACGCTATGTGAAAGAGTTGGGTATCGATAAGGTAGCCAATCTCTACGTCAACAACGCCTACGGTGAAGATGGGCGCAATGCCATTCGCCAGGCCGCAGACGAGGCCGGCGTTGAGATCGTGTTGGAAGAGACCTTCGAAGACGCTGACACGGATTTTTCCTCCCAGCTCACCAAGATTAAAGCCTCCGACGCCGGGGCGGTGTTGGTGACCGGCTTGCCACCGGCAGCGGCCATCCTCACCAAACAGTTCCGCGAACTGGGCCTGGATATGCCCTTAGTCCACAACCACGGCATCGGGATGAAGCCCTTCATTGATCTATCCGGGGCTGAGAATGCCGAGGGCGTTGTTTTCCCGATGGGTAAAATGGTGGCCGTCGGCGCCCTGTCAGATACAGATCCGCAGAAGGCCATCCTGCAGACATTTATCGCTGACTACGAAGCCTTCACCGGCAATCCGGCGAGCACCTTCGCCGGCCATGCCTGGGACGGTCTTCAAATCGCGCTGGCCGCTATTAAGACATTACCCGTTGGCCTCTCGCTGGAAGAACAGCGTACCTTCCTCCGAGACGCCATCGAGCAGGTGGAGTTTGTGGGCATCGACGGCGTCTTCCACCTCTCGCCCGAGGATCACGTCGGTCTCTCTCCCGATGACGTCGTTATCGTTCGCATCGTTAATGGGAAATGGGAATACTTCCCACCGGAAGAGTGGAAAAATCAATAGACCACGGATAACGCGAATTAAACCAGATTTCTTTTTTTGAGAAAAGAAGCCGTAAAAATTCGCCCTATTCGGGTCGTTCTCGCCATCTCAAAGAGTTTTTTGTGCCTGATTATGCTTTTTCCGACTACCTGCAATTTGTCCTTTCCGGGCTGAGTACCGGCAGTATTTATGCGCTGGTAGCGCTTGGTATTGTCATCATCTATAGTGTGACAGGGATCATTAACCTGGCTCAGGGGGAATACACCATGCTGGGGGCTATGTTCGCTGTCATTTTTTATGGCTGGGGCTTTCCCCTGCTGCTGGCCTTTGTCGCCTCTATCCTGGTCGTCGTCTTCATCGGTCTGGTCATCGAACGGTTAACGGTCAATCCGGTGCGGACGGCCTCGCCGGTGACCCTCATTATCATCACGGTCGGGGTCAGTATCATTGTCCGCGGCGTGGCGCTGCTCATCTGGGGGGCCACGCCCTACTCGCTGCCCGAGTTCACGCCCGGCGCGCCGCTAAACATCCTGGATGCCGTTGTCAGCCGGCAGCGCCTCTGGATTGTGGCGGCAACCGTGATGGTGTTGGGTCTGCTCTATTATCTGCTGGAACGAACGCTGCTGGGTAAGGCCTTGCGGGCCTGTTCTATCAACCAGCTTGCGGCCAGTTTTATGGGCATCGGCGCCGGCCAGATGTCGCTTTTCGCGTTTGGTTTGAGCGCGGGGTTGGGTGCGGTGGCGGGCATTGTCATTGCCCCGTTGACCTTAGTCAGCTACAATATGGGGCTCATGTTGGGGTTGAAGGGGTTTGTCGCCGCGGTCATCGGCGGGTTGGTGAGCGCGCCCGGCGCAGTCATTGGTGGATTGCTGCTGGGCGTGTTAGAGTCGCTCTCGGCGGGGCTCATTTCCTCGGGGATGAAGGATGCCATCGCCTTTTTGGCCCTCTTTGTGGTGTTGCTGTGGCGGGCCGAGCAAGTGACCCCGCGCCTGCGCCTGTTGCTCCGCAGATGGACGGGAGCGCCGGGATGAACGTTACCCAGCTATGGCGTCGCGCGCCCAACGCCTTCGGGCTAGCCCTCCTGGCCCTTGTCCTTATCGTCATTCCGTTTTGGGTCCAAAGTAGTTACCTGTTAAGCAACGGCATCTTTATCGGTATCGCCGCCATTCTGACCTTGGGGCTGGCCCTGCTGATGGGCTATGCCGGCCAGGTTTCGCTGGGCCACGCTGCCTTCTACGCGATGGGCGCCTACACATCGGCGATTTTGACGGTCAAGTTTGCCTATTCGCCCTGGCTGGCAATGATTCTGGGCGTCCTCGTCACCGGGACTCTGGCCTATCTCATCGGTAAAATAATTTTCCGGCTGAGCGGTCACTATCTGGCGCTGGCCACGTTGGGGCTGGGCATCATCGTCTTTCTGGCCCTGGGCGAATTTCGCGATCTGACCGGCGGGTCAAGCGGCCTGCCCGGTGTCCCGCGGCAGACCATCGGCAGCTTCGCTTTCGATAGCGACATCAAGTATTACTATCTGGTTTGGGCGGTCTTTCTCCTGCTCCTGGCCTTCTCGCTCAATGTGGTCAACTCGCGGATCGGACGGGCTCTGCGGGCCATTCACGTCAGCGAGATGGCCGCCGAGAGCGTGGGCGTGGATGCCGGGCGCTTCAAGCTGCGCGTGCTGGTGCTGAGCGCGGTCTACGCCAGCATCGCCGGCAGCCTTTATGTCCATTATATGCGATTCGTCAGCCCGCAGCCATTCGACTTTCACGCCTCGGTGCGGCTGGTGGTGATGGCCGCGGTGGGCGGGTTGGCCAGCGTTTGGGGCGCCCCCTTTGGCGCCGCGGTCGTGATTCTGCTCACGGCGCTACTGCGCGACATCTTGCCGCTTTTTATCAAAAACGCCTCGGGTGAACATACCGTGATCGTTTACGGCTTGATCCTGGTGTTGATTATGATTTTTATGCCGGAAGGGCTGACTAGCGGTCTACTGAAACGACGACGATGGCCATTCTTCAGATTGAAAAAGTAAGTAAACAGTTTGGCGGGGTCGCGGCTTTGCGCGATGTGACCCTTGAGGTTGAGGAGCATCGCATCACCGCCCTCATCGGTCCCAACGGCGCGGGCAAGACGACCCTCTTCAACATCATTGCCGGCTCCATTCCCCCTTCCTCGGGCACAATCCGGCTGGCCGGTCAGGTCTTAAACGGTTCAGCCGCCTACCAGCGGGTGCGGCTCGGCATTGGTCGCACCTTCCAGAATGCCCTGCTCTTTGACAACATGACCGTGCTTGAAAACGTGATGGTCGGCCACCAAACGCGCAGCCGCGCCGGGTTTGTGGCCTGTGGCTTGCGCCTCCCGGCCATGCGCCGGGAGGAGGAGTTCATCTACCTGGAGGCCATGAAGTACCTCAACCTGGTGGGTCTGGGCCATCACGCCGGTGAGTTGGCCTCTAACCTGCCCTTTGGTCAGCAACGGCTGGTGGCTATTGCCCGAGCCCTGGCCGCGGAACCGCGTCTGCTGCTCCTGGACGAGCCGGCCGCCGGCCTCAACGCGCTGGAAAAAAACGACCTGATCGAACTGGTCTGCCGTCTGGCGGAGATGGGGATCACCGTCCTGATTGTGGAACACGATATGAGGCTGGTGATGCAACTGGCCGAGCATATCATCGTGCTGGACTCCGGCCGCAAGATCGCCGAGGGTACGCCGGCTGAGATCCGGCGCAATCGTCTGGTCATCAACGCTTACCTGGGTGAGGAGGAGGGGTGATGCTGGCGATCGAGAATCTGTCGGTCAAGCGCGGCGGCGTGCAAGCCCTGCGCGGCGTGACGCTGTACGTGGCTGAAGGCGAAATCGTCTCGCTGGTGGGCGCTAACGGCGCGGGTAAGTCCACGCTGCTTTACGCCATCGCCGGCGCGTTGCCCAGCAGCGGCCAGATCGAGTACCAGGGGCGGCTGCTCAACGGCACGTCGGCCGACCGCACGGCCCGGCTGGGCATCGGTCTGGTGCCGGAGGGCCGGCAGATCTTCGGCACGTTGAGCGTCCTCGATAATCTGCTGTTGGGCGCCTATGTGGATTATGCCGGCCATTGGGGCCAATTGGTGGGCAGTCTTGGCCATATCGCCAACCAAGCCTCGATACGCGAGCGCTTGGCGACCGTATACGATCTCTTCCCCATTTTAGAAAAGCGAAGCCATCAGGACGGTGGCAGCTTAAGCGGCGGCGAGCAGCAGATGCTGGCCATCGGGCGCGTCCTGATGTCGGCCCCGCGACTGATGCTGGTGGATGAGCTTTCCATGGGGCTGGCGCCCAACCTGGCGCGGCAGTTATTGGGAATGCTGGGCCGGATGCGCGACCTGGGACTGACTATTCTTCTGGTGGAGCAAGATGCCCGGGCTGCGCTCAAGGTGGCGGAACGGGGGTATGTGCTGGAGAACGGCCGTATCGTAGCCGAGGGCGCCGCCGGCGAACTGCTGAATTCGGGCAGAATTCAAGAGGCTTATCTCGGGTGAATGTCACGGCTCAAGCTGATCGAAATGGAAGGCTGATGACGCGGTTGAACGCGGATCTATTTAAAATTTTGGAGGACAGGAGATGATCTGGGACAGAGAACACGAAACGATGGAACGAGGGGCGCTGCAAGCCTTGCAGTGGCAGCGCCTGCAAACCCAGATGAACCGGGTCTACGATAAGGTGCCCTTCTATCGTCAGGCCTTTATGGAAAAGGGCATTACCCCGGCCGACATTCGCTCGTTGGCCGACCTGCCGCTGCTGCCGTTTACCCGCAAAGCCCATTTTCGGGACAACTATCCCTTTGGCTTGACCCTGGTGCCGATGAAGCAGATTGTGCGGATTCACGCCTCCAGCGGCACCACCGGCAAACCCACGGTGGTAGCCTACACCGCCAATGATATTGACCTGTGGGCTGAAGTAATGGCCCGCACCCTAACCGCGGCGGGCGTTTCCAAAAATGATGTGGTCCACAACGCCTACGGCTACGGCCTCTTCACCGGCGGTCTGGGTTTCCACTACGGCGCGGAGCGGGTGGGCGCGGCGGTGATTCCTGTCTCGGGCGGGCAGACCAAGCGCCAGATTATGCTGCTTCAAGACCTGGGCGGCACGGTCCTGTGTTGTACGCCTTCCTATGCGATCTACCTGGCCGAAGCGGCCGAGGAGATGGGCGTCAACATGCGCGAGACCCAACTGCGGATCGGTATCTTCGGGGCCGAGCCGTGGACCCAAGAAATGCGCCGGGAGATACAGGCCTACACCGGCTTGCTGGCTTTGGACATCTACGGTCTGAGCGAGATCATCGGCCCCGGCGTTTCGGTGGAATGCGAGTGTCAGGCCGGGCTGCATATCTTCGAGGATCACTTCTTGCCCGAGATTGTGAACCCCAATACGGGCGAGCCATTGCCTTATGGCGAGCCCGGCGAGTTGGTACTGACCACGCTGACCAAAGAGGCGACACCTGTGCTGCGCTATCGCACCGGTGATATCACCCGGCTCCATCCGGAGCCATGCGCCTGTGGTCGCACTCTGGTCCGCATGGAGAAAATCAGCGGTCGTACCGACGATATGCTTATCGTGCGCGGGATCAACGTCTTCCCCTCCCAAATCGAGACAGTCTTGCTCCGGGTGGATGGCATCCTGCCCCACTACCAGATCCTCGTCGACCGTCAGCATCACACCCTCGACGATCTGGAAATCTGGGTCGAGGTCTCCGATGAGATCTTTGCCGATGAGATCCGCCGGATGGAGATGTTAGAACGGGAACTGCACAATGAGCTGTACAATGCCGTGGGCATCTCGACCCGGATCAAGTTGGTCGAGCCTGGCTCCATCCAACGGAGCGAAGGTAAAGCCAAACGCGTCTTTGATCGCAGGCAAGTGTATGGGGATTAGGCGGCAAAATTTAGCATTTTCCCAAACCCTTAAGCCCTTTATTTTTAGGAGCTATGACCATGAACGTACCTCAAATATCAGTCTTTGTGGAAAATCGACCGGGACGGCTGGCGCATCTACTGCAGATCCTGGCCGAGGCCAAGATCAACATCCGCGCTCTGTCGGTGGCCGATTCGGCTGACTTCGGCATCGTGCGTCTCATCGTGGATGATCCCAAGGAGGCCATAGACGCCATCCATGCGGCCGGCATGACCGGGCGGATTACCTCGGTTTTGCGCGTTGAGGTGCCCGATGAGCCAGGCGCGTTGGAACGGGACGTGGTCGAGTCGCTGGCTCAAGCCGGTGTCAACATTGAATATATGTACGCCTACGGCGGCCGGCTTTCGGGGACAGCGGTGATCATCCTCAAAGTGGATAATTTGGAGAAGGCGGAACAAGCTCTGCGGAAGAGCTGATGACTAGACAGGAGACGGCATGTACTTAGAAAAAATACTCCACGTCGATCTGACCGAGCGGCGGAGTTGGGTGCGCAAGCTGGAAGCTAGCTTTTTGGCCCAATACCTGGGCGGCGTGGGCTTGGGAACGCGGCTGCTTTACAACAACCTGCCGCCGGGTGTTGATCCACTCGGACCGGAAAATGTGATGGTCTTCGCCACCGGTATCTTCGCCGGTACGCCGGTGGCCACCGGCAGCAAGCACGCCGTGGTCGCTAAATCGCCGATGACCGGCATGATCGGGGACAGCCTCTCGGGTAGTTTCTGGTCACACACTTTGCGCCGCGCCGGCTACGATGCCCTGATCGTCACCGGTCGCGCCAGTGAACTGGTCTATCTGGCCATCCATAATGACCAGGTGCAAATCCGGTCTGCCGCGCATTTGGCGGGGATGACCACTTGGGCCACGGAGACAGCGCTCAAGCGGGAACTTGGCTCGGACGAGGTGAGCGTGTCAGCGGTGGGCGTAGCCGGGGAGAAACAGGTGCGCTTCGCCTGCATCGCCAATGATGGGGGACGCATGGCCGGGCGCACCGGGATGGGCGCGGTGCTGGGGTCCAAGAACCTCAAGGCCATTGCGGTGCGTGGCAGCAACACCATCCGCGTGGCCGATATTGATGCGCTCTGGCCGATGACGGTGGACCTGGCCCGTCGCTGTCAAGGACCGCTGACCTACAAGTATCGCCATCACGGCACGCCGGCCAACGTCGATTTTCTCAACCACCTGGGCGCGCTTCCAACCCGCAACTATCGAGAGACCACCTTTGAAAACGCCGCCCAGATCAACGGCGAGTCCGTCAACCG
>CALMIS010000070.1 GCA_937864185.1 uncultured Chloroflexota bacterium | reverse complement strand
TCCTTCTCCCCTTCCCCCCTTCCCCCCTTCCATCCTCCCCCCCCTCCAACTCGCCGCCTCCGCCGAGCTCGGCTCCGCGCATCCGCTTGGGCAGGCCCTGGTGGAGTTTGCCCGGGCCCAGGGGCTGGGGTTGACAGAGCCGGCCAGCTTCGAGAGTCTGGCGGGCCAGGGCGTGACTGCGACGGTTGGCGGGCGGAGGGTGCTGTTGGGCAGCCAGAGTCTGATGCAAGAGCAAGGCATCGAGTTAAACGGCCTGACGGCCGAGGCCGCCGCCTTACAAAGCCAGGCCAAGACCACCCTGTGGGTCGCGGTCGACGGGCAGGCAATCAGTGTCGTGGGCCTGGCCGATACGGTTAAGCCCGGCTCCAAAGAAGGGGTGGCGGCCTTGCAAGCCTTGGGGCTGCGGGTGATGATGATCACCGGGGACAACTTGACCACCGCCCAAACCATCGCCGCCGAGGTAGGCTTAACGGCCAAAGCCGAGGTGCTGGCCGAGGTGCGGCCGGCTGAAAAGTCGCGCCGGGTGGCCGATCTCCAGCAGGCCGGGCAGCGCGTGGGCATGGTCGGTGATGGCATTAATGATGCTCCGGCTCTGGCTCAGGCGGACGTGGGCATCGCCATCGGCACGGGCACCGATGTGGCCATGGAGACAGCCGGCATCACCCTGATCAGCGGCGATCTGCGCGGCGTGGCCAAGGCGGTCCGGCTCAGCCAGTTAACGATGCGGACGATCAAGCAAAATCTGTTCTGGGCCTTTGCCTACAATGTCGTGCTCATCCCCATTGCCGCCGGGGCGCTGGGGATGATCTTTCCTGATTGGCCGGTTTTTTTGCGCGAACTCCATCCCGCCGCCGCCGCCCTGGCGATGGCCTTGAGCTCGCTGATGGTGGTGGGCAATAGTCTGCGGTTGCAGTATGCCAAGTTGGACGAAGAGCTATAGCTTTTCAGATAATCAGTTGGTAGACCCCAGTGTTGGCTGGACTTTTTGCCAAACAATACTAAAAACAGAATGAGAACGATACTTTTTTTCGGTCGCCTTCGACAAGCTCAGGCGACGGCAGACGTTAGCTGAGCTTGTCGAAGCCAACACGTCTGCCACTCAAAAAAGGGCTGTTTTCTCTCCCTCCGGCTACGAAATGACCTCAGACTGAGCAGTCACCCTTCGGCTAACATTTGACTCCGTTTTAGTGACCTCTGACTCTGTTTTGGTGACTCCTGACTTCGTTTTGGTGACCTGTGACTCTGTTTTGGTGACTCCTGACTTCGTTTCATTGACCTCTGACTCTGTTTTGGTGACTCTTGACCTCGTTTTAGTGACCTCTGACTCTGTTTTGGTGACTCTTGACCTCGTTTTAGTGACCTCTGACTCTGTTTTGGTGACTCCTGACTTCGTTTCATTGACCCTTGAGTTCATTTCAGAGGCTGTTGCCTTAATTTTGAAACCGCTAAGGCTTATTTCCGGGCGAATCTCAGCCACATTTACGCTAATTTTGTGTAACTTTTACGATCCCTTTATGCCCAAAGCGACCATATTCCTTTATACTTAGGACCATTAAGCATTTAAGGCCTAACTATAAAATCTATTAGGAATGAGGGCATAAAATAATGATAGCCACATCAAAATCTGTACTCCAACGACAAGTTGAAATTTTTTTGGCCAATGCGGTTGATCCCGAGATGCAGGCCATCCTTAACCAAAGCGGTTGTGATGCCGCCTGTCTTAACCAAGGTCAGGACCTTCTGCAAACCTGGCGCGAAAGCGAGATCCGGGCCGGCGTGTTGGATGGTGACAAAAAGGAAGCGACCCTGCGGCAACACGAGGCCCGAAAAGCAGCGCATCGAGAAATTGTTTGGCTAGGGCGCATGATCCGCGGCGAGTTTGGTCAAGATAATATCCTGTTGACCAAACTGGGGTTGCAACCTCGCTCAAGAGCCGCCGGCAACGGCCATCAGCCTCAAGCCCATGGCCCGGAAGCCGGCAACGGCGCCTCGGACCCGGTTAACGGCAACGGCAAGAAACGGTCCACGCGCAAGAGGGCCACCACGCTGGCGGCGGAGATAGCCCGGGGCCAGCGTTTGTGTGCCGCTATTGCTATCCTCAGCGACGAAGAGCGAAACAAACTGGCCCAAGTCGGTTGGAACGAGGACCGGATTCGGGAGACCGCTGCTTTAATTGAGGCGGTGGCCACGGCCGATAACGCCAAACAGCGCACCCTTCAGGTCAAACAGGCGGCCGTGGCCGAGGCCGGTAACAACAAAATGCAAATGGAGCGCTGGTTTCGACGGGCAGTGCGCATGGCCAAGGAAGCGGTTGACCGGCACGACCCCCACAATCGGGAACGCTTATTGACCCGGCTGGGGCAGTAAGGAGCAAAATAAAAAGGCCAGCGTCTTTGCTGGCCTCTCCACTCATCTCCTAATTTAATCGTCTAATTCCTCTAATAATTCTTGGCGCTCGGTTATGACTATTTCGTTGTCACCATTACAATAACCTTAAAGCGAACCTAAGCGAGGATTAAATTATGGGCATCTTGAGCAGCATCAAAAAGATTCTAGGCGGCGGGCCGAGTCCTAGTTCAACGCCAACCGCGCCCGAAAGCCGTCTTAGCTTCTACATCGACTCTATCGAGATGCAGCGAGCGATGAAGGACCGTGATTTTCGCGGCAACCCGCACAGCCCCATTGAGGATCGGGTCAACTTTGAGGGTCTCAACTACTACCCACCCGATCCGGCTTACCGCCTCACCCTGCCTTTGCAGCGAGACCCCAATCCCAAGACCCTGGAGTTAGCCACCAGCACCGGCGACCGCCAGTTCTTCAGACGGCTCGGCACGATCGAGTTTGAGCTTGAGGGCCAACCGGCGGCGACTCTGGCGATCTACCAATCGCTGGACCACGACGGCCTGTTTCTGCCCTTCCGCGATGCCACTAGCGGCGTCGAAACCTATGGGGCCGGTCGCTATCTGGAGCCGGAGTTACTCTCCACGGGCGAACTGGTCGTTGACTTTAACTTGTGCTATAACCCCTATTGCGCTTTTAGTGATTTGTTCTCGTGCCCACTTCCTCCAACTGAAAACCAGTTGACCCATGTGGCTATCCGGGCCGGGGAAAAGATGTACAAAAGAGATTAAGCGGGTGGGGAATAAGCACTGCTCTATCACGCCGTTTGAGTCACCTTCTCTCGAAGATTTTCCAACTCGAAATACTCGCTGATCAGCCAGCGGGTGCGCTCATAAACGGCCTCTTGGGCCGCAGAGATTTTTTCCGTGGACTGCAAGGCGCGCTCATAAGCCTGGCGAATTTCGGTGCCGATGTTGATTTTGGCAATCCCCTTTTTGAAGGCAGCGAGCACATAGTCCCTGGGAATCCCTGATCCGCCGTGCAGAACCAGCGGCACGCCGGTCGCCTGGGCCAGACTCTCCAAATGTTCCAAATTCAGGCGGGCGGCTACTTTTTTCTCGTCCTTATACCCGGCCGAAATTGCGCCGTGGATGTTGCCAATAGCAACTGAAAGCCAATCGCAGCCGGTTTCAGCCACAAAACGGCGGGCTTCATCCACCTTGGTGAAGCCTTGGCCCGAAGCAAACAACTCCTCGTAGGGCGGAGGTGGCCCGGCTTCGTGCCCCAACACCGCCCCTAGCTCAGCTTCACAAGGTACACCGCCGCGGTGGGCGATTTCCGCGACCTGGCGGGTAGCGGCGATGTTTTCTTCCAGCGGCAAGCGTGACCCATCCACCATCACAGAATGGTAGCCAAGATCAATGGCTTGCTGAATAACGGTCAGGTAGTCAACCCGCTGGTCATCTTCATCGATTACCGGCACATGGTCGAGATGTAACCGGACATATTCCGGTTTCTGCCAGCGGAAAAACTCCTGGGCCACTGCCTCCGGGCTGCCAGCTTCAAACTTAAACCACTCGAGCCGCGCGGTTTCGATCAAGGCAAAGCTGTTCAGATCCACCACGGCCCTCACCACCGGCTCAAGCATGGGCAGGTACGGGATATTAAAGGCGGGGATGGCCACCCCTTCTTTTAATGCGTTCTGGACAATGTTTTTGAGTTCCATATTTACACCTTCTACAGGACAGTATCTTTGAATTGGTCATCATACTGCCAAATGAAAAATTTGGCATTTTAGAACGGGTCAGCAACAGGATGCCCTTAACTCCCTGCCAGGGCCTGCTCCAGATCCCGACACAGATCGTCAGGGTCTTCAATCCCCACCGACACCCTAAACATCCCTTCGCCGGCAAAATCCCGATACGATTTAGCCTGAGCCTCATTTAATTTGAAAGAGGTGGTCAGCAAGTCATCAGTGGCTAGATAAAAGAGCAGGCTGCGATGATGCCCCAGCGAAACGGCATAGTGCCAGACCTTGAGCCGCTCGGCCAAGACGCGAGCTACTTGCCGGCCCTCCCCCACGACCTGAAAGGTGAGCATGCCGGAGAAGTTCTCCATTTGCCGCTGCGCCAGGCGATGCTGCGGGTGAGACGAAAGGCCGGGATACATGACTTGCTTGACTTGGGGATGACTCTCCAAAAAGCGAGCCACCTGCATGGCCCCCGCCTCGTGGGCCTTCATCCGGAGGGGAAGGGTGGCGGCACCCCGCAAAATCAGCCAGGCATTAAAGGGGCTGATCACCCCGCCGAGCCGGACGTTGATCCGCTGCCGCAGGGCGTCCAACTCCGCCTTGGGTCCAAGCAAGGCGCCCCCCAGGGCATCGCCGTGGCCACCGATGTATTTGGTCAGCGAGTGGATCACAAAGTCGGCGCCCAACTCGATCGGCCGGGTGGCGACCGGCGTGGCAAAGGTCGAGTCGACCGCCACCTTGGCCCCGACGGCGTGAGCCATGCCGGCCACGGCGGCAATGTCGGTCAGGCGCAGCAGCGGATTGCAGGGTGTATCGATAAAGACCAGCTTGGCCCGGGGGCTTAAAACCGCGGCTAGCTCGTCCAAATTCGACAGATTGACTTTGATGACCTCGATGCCGAAGCCCGGCAGAATCTCATTGGTCAACTCCGCGGCTCCGGCGTAAGCCACATCACTCATCAGCAGTTGATCGCCACTTTTCAGGGAGTGCAAAAACAAAGCACTGATGGCCGCCATCCCGCTGGCAAAGGCGACGCCGGCTTCGGCGCCTTCCAGGGCGGCCAACTTCCGTTCCAGTTGGTCAGTAGTCGGGTTCGACCAGCGGGTGTAAACGTAGGGCGCATCGGCTTCGACGTTTTCAATGGAAAAGCCGCTGTCCGGGTCGGCGATGTAGGTGGTGGACATCACCAGGTTGGGTGAGGCGGCCCGCGTGATCGGATCGGGCTGCTCCCCGGCGTGAACGGCTAGGGTCTTGATCCCTAATTTGGGTTGGGTCATGGTATACTCTCCGTTGTTAATATCCCCTCCTCAACCCTCGCCCAACATCGGGCAAGAGAGTTGCGGGAAGAGGTCGGTGGGGGTAGGCGCGTCAAAGGTTACGCCCTTACCCAAAATTAATTTTCGTTCTCAACGCCAGCCCGTTTGGGCGGGCCAATCTCTTGGAGTAGTGAACAGTATGGAAAATCGTCTAGACGAACTGAACACGGTCATTGCCCAAAATCCCGACGATGGCCTGACCTATGCCGACCGCGGCGACCTTTACACCGAGGCGGGTCACTACGAGGCCGCCCTGGCCGACTATACTGAGGCGCTGCGGCTGCTGCCCGATGAGGCCGATCTGTACTATCGCCGCGGTAACGTGCAGCGCCGGATGGGCAATCTCGAGGCGGCGCTAAACGATTATGCCGCTGCCCTCGGCCGCGATCCCGGCCACAGCCGGGCGTTAGTGGGCCAGGGTAATGTTTACTTTGCCCAAGAAAAGTTTGCCGAGGCCGCTAAAGCCTACAGCCGGGCTCTCCGGTTCGATCCGCACTATGTCAATGCCTTTTACAACCGGGGCAAAGCTTACACTGAAATGGGTCAAGATCAACTCGCCCTGGCCGATTTTAGTGCCCTGGTGGCGCACAATCCGGATGATCTGGCCGCCCGTTACAGCCGGGCTAATTTGTGGGCCAAACTCGGCCATGCTTCCGCTGCCATCGAAGATTACAGCGTCACGATTAGGCTCGATCCCCAAGATGCCGTCGTCTATCTCAATCGCGCTGCCAGCTACGTCGAAGTAGGCGATCTGGCCGCCGCGCTGGCCGATTATGAAGCGGCGATTCGGCTCCAACCCCGGGATGCACGGGCCTACCTGGGCCGGGGGATGCTTCGTTTTCAACAAGCAAACTACCCAGCGGCGATCAGCGATTTTGACGAGGCCTTGAAACTGAAACCCGACGAGGCCAAGGCCTACATTAGCCGCGGCCTGGCTTACTACCAACTGGAGCAGTTTGAACCGGCCCTCGACGATTATGCCCAAGCTATTCGCTACAACGCCCAAGATCCGCGCGCCGCTTATGGCCGGGGCTTGATTTATCTGGCTCAGGGCGACTTTCAACGCGCCTGGGTCAACTTTGATCAAGCGGCTCGGCTGCAACCGGACTTCGGGCCGGCCTACACGGGCCGCGGGGAGGCCTCGGTCTACCGGCAGGACCTGCCCCAAGCCCTGACCGACTTTGGCGAAGCGCTCCGGCTCCAACCGGAGGAGACCGGCCTCTGGCTCAAACGGGCCAACGTCGCCGCCCGGCTCCGCCTGTTTGAGCAAGCGCTTGAGGATTACAGCGCGGCCATCAGGCTCGATCCTGACAACGTCGCCGCCTACTTCAACCGGGCGACGGTTTACCATGACCTCGGTCAAACAGAGCCGGCGATGGCCGACTTGCAAGCCGCGGCGCAGCTCGATCCCGAAGACGCCGTTATCTTCTATAACCTGGCCTGCCTGCAAGCGAACACCAACCGGCTTGACCAGGCTCTGACTAACCTGCGCCGCGCCCTTGAACTGGGTGTTGAGTTAGCCCAGGCCGAGCGTGACCCTGATCTTGAGCCTGTCCGATGTTTGCCTGACTATAAAAAGCTATCCTAAAAACAGAATGAGAACGATACTTTTTTCGGTCGCCTTCGACAAGCTCAGGCGACGGCAGACGTTGGCTGAGCTTGTCGAAGCCAACACGTCTGCCACTCAAAAAAGGGCTGTTTTCAAACTAATCTCAGTATAGTAGTGACGTAGGCAGTTGGCCGGAACTCAAAGAGACGCTAAGAATTCACAGACTATTCCGGCTCGATCGAAAAGGTCAGGGGAAAGCCCTGCTGCCGGGCGGCAAACTGAGCTTTGAAGACTTTACTTTTGGCCTCCTCCAGCGGTAGGGTGCAGACATAGGAGGCGCCGGTATGGTGGGTTTCAAAGGCAATACGGGTCGCTCTAATAAAGGTTAATTCAAAAACAGTGACCAGAATGTTGATCACAAACTCAAAGGTGGTCACATCATCATTGTGGATGATGACCCGATAAGGTTTTTCAAACTCCTCCTCATCCATGACAATAAACTCAACATCGATGCCGGTGTCAGTCTCGGTGTCGGTGTCATAGTCCAGGTCAGAGGCGCGGCTAAATTCAGCAAAATAGAGCAGAGCGATTCTATATTGGTTTAACCCGGCTGTGATCATCATGCTTGTCCTCACTGTCTTCAAAACAATTTAACCCCGCTTCTCCCCACCTGTCAAGGCGTCCCGAAGTTGATCCGGCCCAAGGCCAACCGGGCTAAGACAACCACCTGATCCTCGCCGTGACTAAGGGCCAGTTCTCCGGCCTGTTGGTAAGCCGGCACCGCCTCGAAGCGCCGATTTTGAAACTCCAGCGCTTGTCCTAACAAGAGCCAGGCCCGGGAAGCTTGATCATCGACCGTTAAAGCGGCCCGAGCGTCAGCCTCGGCTCTCTCCAGTTGATTGGTTCGCAGGTAGATTTGTCCCCGGCTGATGTAAAAATTCGCCGGATCAGCCAGCGACTGTTCCGATTGGGCGAAGCTTTGCTGCGCCTCCTGCTCTCGCCCCAGCGCTTGCAGCACCACCCCGTGCAAAATCAGCAGGCCGGGATCATCCGGCACCACGGCCAGCGACTCCTCAACGGCAGCCAGAGCAGCCTCGTAGTCACCCTGGCCAAAGGCATCCATCGAGACCCGCTCTGCTTCGGCCCGCGCCACAGCTTCGGGGGAAGGAGCCAGAACGGTGTTGAAGGCAATCAGGAGCCCGACCAGCAGAAACACCACAACGCCAACAATAATGATGGTTTGGCGCAGCTTATGCCGCTGCTGCTCAGCCACCCGCTCGTGAATATACCACCACCACCGGTCGCTGGCCGGGGCCGGTTTAGGTCGATAGTCCGCCAGAATACCCGGTCCGCCCAGCCCTTTGAGCAGCCGGCCGGCGTGCTGCTTAAGAAACTTCTGAGTAGCCTCAAAGCGCCCCCGCTCACCGGTCAGGTCAGCGCCAATTTGTTCAAGCTGGTCAAACAAGTCATGGACTTGATCCAAATTTCGCAAGATATGCAGAGCCTGCGTCGGGTTAAGCATTTTGATCTGCGGCTGAATATCCTCAAGTTGCTTGAGCAGATTGCGCAAATCGTCCGTGGAATTTAATCGCTTTTGTTGCAGATAGTCAAGCTTTTGCATGACCATGGTTCCAGCTCAAACTTATAGATTGGTCTAGAGATTTTAGCGAATCGAACCAGATTTTGCCAGTCAAGGGGTTACGTTCTTTGTTTCAAGAGGTCACGGATTTCGGTCAAAAGTTTTTCTTGAACAGACAGTTCAGGCGGCGCTTCTGCTTCTTTCTTTTGCTGAACCATGTTGTTAACCGCCTTGACGAGTAAAAAGACGACGACGGAGATAATGAGAAAGTTGAGAAGATGGTTGATAAATAGGCCATAGTTGACCGTCGCTGCCCCGGCTTGTTGGGCAGCCGCCAGACTGACATAATCGCCGCCGGAGAGATTGAAGAACAAATTTGAAAAATCAACGCCGCCCAGGATCAGCCCGATTGGGGGCATAATGATGTCGTTCACCAACGAGTTAACGATAGCGCCAAAAGCAGCCCCCATAATGACCGCCACGGCCAGATCGAGGACGTTGCCCCGTTGAATAAATGCTTTGAACTCCTGTATCACTGAACCGCCTCCATCTATAAGAAATCGTTGCTCCTCACTTGTCTCGGCCGGGGACCTCCGCCGGCGCTTCTTATTAAACACTATCTTCCAGCCTTTGTCACCTTGCCCCATCCATTAATTCGTTACCTTCGCAAGGATTTTTTGATATACCGAATCGTCTCAACCTATAAAGTCTATCTTCCTGTTTTCCGAATTGGCACTATTAATCTCTTGGGCTTTGGCTCTTGTGCGCTAGGTTTGAATCTACTAGGATATAGCGATAATTTCTAAACCAATCGAGGAGAAGCTATGTCAAAAGAGTATCGGGATTTACCTCTCAATCACGTCCGCCGCAGCGACCGGGAAGTGACCGACGAAGCCTGGCTCAAGCACATGCTCCGGACCGAGCCGGTTGGGGTTATGGCCACGGTGGAGGGAGACCAGCCGTTTCTCAACAGCAATCTGTTTGTTTATGATGAAGCGGACCACGCCATTTATACCCACACCGCTCGCACCGGGCGGACGCGAGCCAACGTGGAGCAGGCCCAAAAAGTCTGTTTTAGCGTCTTCAACATGGGCCGGCTCTTGCCGGCCGACGTTGCCCTGGAGTTTAGCGTCGAGTATGCCGGCGTGGTGGTCTTTGGCCAGGCCAGCGTGATCGAAGACGAGGCCGAAGCGACCACGGCCCTACAGAAGTTGCTGGACAAGTATGCGCCCCACCTGACGCCCGGTCAGGATTACCGCCCCCCGGTCCCTGAAGAACTTAAGCGAACCACTGTTTTTAAAATCGCGATCGAGTCGTGGAGCGGGAAAAAGAAAGAAGTGGCCTCCGATTTTCCGGGAGCCTATACTTATGACCAAATCAGACAAAAGGATAACCAAACGGTCACATCTTCCCTATGATCACCAACCCTAGATCTAATCTTTTGCGCGGCCCAGCCCTTTCTTCACGGGAGCACCTGAAATGACAGCCCTCCTCTCCATCCTCACCATTGCCGGCGTGCATTTTTTGGCCGTCATTAGCCCCGGCCCCAATTTTCTCGTTGTAACCAAAAGCGCGCTGGGCGGTTCACGGCGAGCCGGCGTGCTCGCGGCCGGCGGGGTTGCCACCGGCAGCTTGATTTATATTGGGCTGGGCTTTTTAGGCGTTTCCGCGATTGTTGCCCAGTCGGTCTGGGTTTTCAACCTGCTTAAGCTGCTCGGCGCCGTTTACTTGACTTACCTGGGCCTCAAAGCTTTTATTTCCAAGGCCCCCCCCGCAGTGCAAGCCACTTCAACCGGCGCGATCCCGCCACTGAGTGACTCGGCTTTGGTGCCCTACCGGACGGGGCTCATCACCACCTTCTCCAACCCACAGTCGGCTCTTTACTTTCTGGCTCTATTCACCACCTTTATCTCGCCAACGACGACGTTGACGGTCAAACTGGCTATGGCGGTCGTCATGGTCACTATCTCCTGGCTGTGGTACACTTCAGTCGCGGTCTTCTTTTCCAACGGGCAAATTCAGCGAGTTTATGCCCGCTTTAGACGCTGGCTCGATTACCTCTTTGGCGCGCTTCTAGTCGGGTTGGCCCTTAAACTGGCTATGGCCTGAGCAGATCATTCGATGGCACCACCCCCAGGCGCTGGACCTGTTCATTCTTTTCAAAGCTCACCGCACCGGACCCTGATTGCCCTGTCCTTGCCGGTCCTGTTCTCCATGATTGCTGAGCCGCTGACCGGTCTGGTCGATACCGCCTTTGTGGCCCGGCTCGGGGCGTCGCCGCTGGCAGCGCTGGGGGTGGGGACGGCGGCCCTATCCAGCACCTTTTGGATTTTCAACTTCTTAAGCATCGGCACCCAAACCGAAGTGGCTCAGGCCCTCGGCCGCGGCGACAGAGAACGGGCCAAAGCGATCACCAGCCTGGCTTTAATCCTGTCGGCCTTGTTTGGACTGCTGCTTATGGCGATCTTGTTCAGCGGTGCGGGCGTCGTCGCCCGGCTGTTGGGGGCGGCCGGGCAAGTTGAAGCCGATGCCATCGTGTATATCCGCTACCGGCTGGTGGGTGGCCCGGCGGTGCTGCTCTTGCTGACTGCCTTCGGCGCTCTGCGGGGGCTGCAAGATATGCGCACGCCGCTCTGGATCGCCTTAGCGATTAACGGGCTCAACATTGGGCTGGATGCGCTGTTGATCTTTGGCTGGGGGCCGGTGCCTGCTCTGGGCATTGCCGGAGCCGCGTTGGCCAGTGCTGCCAGCCAGTGGCTGGGGGCTGGCTGGGTGTTGGCGGTGATTGGGCGCCGGCTGGGCTTTGCCTGGCGGGTCGATTGGAGCGAGGTGACCCAGTTACTCAGCGTCGGCCGCGATCTCTTTATTCGGACCGGTCTGCTGACCCTGTTTCTGCTCCTGGCGACGCGGATCGCCACGCAGGCCGGGGCCGGGAGCGGCGCGGCTTACACGGCCATCCGGCAGGTGTTTATATTTACGGCCCTGTTCCTCGATGCCTTTGCCATAACCGCTCAAAGCCTGGTTGGCTTTTTCATCGGAGCCGGGCAGATCCAGCAGGCCCGGCGCGTGGTCGCCATTAGTTCGCTCTGGGCCCTGGCCACCGGCTGTGCCTTAGGGCTGGCGATGTGGCTGGGCGAGTCGTATGTTACGCAACTGCTCGTACCGGCCGAAGCCGGGCCGGCCTTTGGCCCGGCCTGGTTGATTTCGGCCCTGCTCCAGCCGCCCAGTGCCCTGGCCTTCCTGACCGACGGCGTTCACTGGGGCACCGGGGATTATGCCTTTCTGCGCAACGCCACGGGCATCGCCACCACGGCCGGAGGGCTGGGGCTGGCCCTGATCGATCCGCTCGGCGAGAGCACCGTGACCTGGATTATGGTGGCGACCACCGTTTGGGTCTTAACGCGGGCAGGGCTCGGGTTGCTACGGGTTTGGCCGGGCATCGGGCGGAGTCCGTTTCGCCCGGCGTCGGAGGCAGCGCCCCAACCGCTATAATTTGGATTAAAGAGGAAGGGAAAATGAGACTGGAAAACGATACAATTCGCTTGCTTGAAAAAGCACTGGCTAAGTTAGCTGATGGCTTTGCAGACCTACCCGAGGTTGAACAACGGTACGACCTGACCAAGATGGAAGAGGTCATTATGACCGTCGCCGGGCTGATGCAGGATAACTATCCTTACTTCCATCCTTACTACGCCGGCCAAATGCTTAAACCGCCACACCCCATCGCCCGCCTGGCCTACATGCTCTCGCTCTGGATTAATCCCAACAATCACGCCCTGGACGGTGGGCGGGCCAGTTCGGCCCTAGAAAAAGAAGCGGTCGCCGAGTTGGCCCGGCTCTTTGGCTGGGAGAACTGCTTGGGGCATCTCACCGGTGGCGGCACAATGGCCAATCTGGAAGCTCTATGGGTCGCCGGCCGGTGCCACCCCGGTCGCCAGGTGGTTGCCTCGGAACAGGCTCACTACACTCACCAGCGCCTCTCGGCGGTGCTTCAACTGCCCTTCCAAGCCATCCCGTGCGACGAGCGAGCCAAAATGGACCTCACTGCTCTAAGAGAAACTCTGGAGAGTGGGAAGGTAGGCACTGTGGTGGCCACGATTGGCACGACGGGGCCTGGCTCGGTCGATCCGTTGCCGGAAATTTTGGAACTCCAGGCCCAGTACGGGTTTCGCGTGCATGCCGATGCGGCCTATGGCGGCTATTTCACCCTGGCCGACAACCTGACGCCGGAAACGCGCCGAATTTACGACAGTCTGGGGAAGGTTGACTCGATCGTCATTGATCCCCACAAACACGGCCTCCAACCGTACGGCTGTGGCTGCATTCTCTATCGCGATCCCGGCGTGGCCCGCTATTACACCCACAGTTCGCCCTATACTTACTTCACGTCCTCGGAACTTCACCTGGGTGAGATCAGCCTCGAGTGTTCCCGGGCCGGGGCGGCAGCGGTGGCGTTGTGGGCCACCCAAAAACTGCTGCCTCTGGTGCCGGACGGAGAATTCGCCCGGGATCTGGCCCAGTCGCGCCACGCTGCCCTCACCCTATACGAAAAAATTAGCGCGGACCCGCGATTTAAAGCCTTGTTTCCACCTGAACTCGATATTCTGGTCTGGGCGCCCGATGGCCCTCAAGCCAGCCAGATCTCGGCTCGAACCGAGGTGATTTTCCACGCGGCCGCTCAAGAGAACCTGCATTTAGCCACCCTCAAGGTCTCTTCTGCTTTGCTCCGCCCGCACTGGCCCCAAGTTCAGTTTGACCAACCCACCGTCCTCTGTTTGCGCTCGTGCCTGATGAAGCCGGAACACGAGGCATGGCTTGACCGTCTCTGGCAAATCTTTGACAAAGTAACCACGGCGGCCAACCCAGAATAGGGGCGTCAAACTGAGTTCGTAAAACGTAAAACGTGATGTGCAAATTTACGCTTTACGTTTTACGAGGTGTTAATTCCTTGCCATCTTGTTGAGCCAAATCCTCGGCTATATCCGTATCTACTGGCAGGTGCCCATATTCTGAGTCCAGTAACGGGTGTACTGAGAAGTACTACTTTCGCTATACCCCACGCCCAATTCGGTCAGGTTACAATTGAGAATATTGGCGCGGTGCCCCGGGCTGTTCATCCAGCCCTCGACCACATCTTCAGGGGTAGCGTAGCCGGCACCAATATTTTCGGCCGCCTGAGAAAAATAGTAGCCGGCCTGGAGCAGCCGCGAGGCAAAATTCGAGCCGTCTGAGCCGGTGTGGCTAAAGAAGTTATGGCTGGCCATATCATCGCTATGGCGCTGGGCAGCGGTAGTGAGGGCCGGTTGGAGAACCAGCGGACCGCAGCCGTTTTGGGCCCGGTAGTAATTGGTCTGGTCCAACACTTGCTGGGCCAAAGTGGCCTCGGGAGCGGGACTGCGACTCAAAACCGGCAAAAATACAAGAGCTTGGGTCCCGGACGAGGGTATGTCGGCCACGGCTGGAGCGGACACACTCTGATCGGCCGACCTTGATCCGGGCTCCACCTGGCTCGAATTTGTTACGAAAAGAGCACAACCTAACGCGGCCAGTTGGCCCGCTTCAACGCGATCGCAGTCCGTAACGGTTTGAAATTGGGTTTGGGCAATGACATGGCCGGTAAGACTAAAACTCAGCCCTAACAGCACTCCGAGGGTCAAAATCATAGACTTTATCACAAGAACCTCCTGACGGATAGAACGGTTGGAAAAGATTTTGAGTACTGATGAAGGTCTCATAACCTTTTTACTATCCTCGTCTTTGAAGACTCTTGGATCTTAACAAAAAGCTGAACAGGCGTATATAAAGCAATAGTTAGAGTTTTGTATGAATTTCGTTAGAATTGTGTTAGGTTTGCGTTACAAAGATGGCATTTAGGGCTATGCAAGGCAATTGTTCGGTTAGCCCGGCGGGGTTAAAATAATGATCTAGAGATCTGGATGAAGCGGTTAGTTTAACTCATCCAATGTTAGAGAAAAGCTGGGAATGTACACTTCAACAAAGTGGGCCACTTCCGGCAGATCGATCCGCTCTATGTCGGCCTTGATCGTCTTCGCCGCTTTGGCAAATTCCTGATTACCGACCTTCAACTCTTCCAAACACTTCAGGTAAGCGCAGATTTTGTCGGCCGCTTTGACCAATTGCCAATGCTGCTCATCCGGCGGCTGGACGAAGAAGTAGGGTTCGTAGTCGGGCTTGAGGTCGTCCGGCAGCATCTCGAACAGCCGCTGCCGAGCCACGCTTTCAATCTCTTTATAAGCGGATTTGATTTTGGGATTGAAGTTCTTGATCGGCGTAGCCAGATCGCCGGTGATGACTTCGCTGATGTCATGGTATAAGGCTAATACGGCCACGCGTTCCGGATCAACGTGGCCACCGAAACGCCGGTTTTTAAGGATAGCCAAACCCTGAGCAATCATGGCCACTTGCAGACTGTGCTCTTGAATGTTCTCCGGCTGGGTATTGCGCATCAAGCCCCAACGCTGAATAAACTTCATTTTGGCCAGATAGGCAAAAAAGTGGGTCATCGTCGCTTTTTCCTCAACAAAAGACCGGCCCGAGTTGGAACTTCTATCAACCGGCGGTCCGTGAAGATCTCTCGGGCATTTTGTCCAACAAAAAAAGCCTTATCCCTGATAGACAAGGCCTTTGTAAGGAA
This sequence comes from uncultured Chloroflexota bacterium, assembly GCA_937864185.1. Classification (GTDB taxonomy): domain Bacteria; phylum Chloroflexota; class Anaerolineae; order 4572-78; family J111; genus JAGRBY01. The sequence continues at coordinate 1,916 of CALMIS010000070.1, read as the reverse complement.
CGATTCTAAGGGATTGGCAGAGATTTAGCCTTCAACGCCAAACTGCATTTCCATCGTCCCCAGGCGCAGGTAATCGCCGTGGTTGATAGCCGTTGGCTGATGAGGCGTAATTTGGATGCCGTTTAAGAAGGTCCCGTTGGTACTATCTAAATCTTCGACATACCACTGCTCGCCCAGCCGGGTCAGTTTGATGTGCTGTCGGGAGATGCCCAGCCTCTTACCGTCGTAGGGTCCCAGATCAATGGCGGGCGTTTCCTCTTTGTAGGTGCGGCCCACAATCAGGTTATCCCGGCCATCAAAAGAAATTAACTCCCCACTTTCGATCAATCTTAGCGGCATCTTAACACTCCCTTGCGCCGTATGATACTGACGTTGTCTAATTTTAGCAACTACCCCTACTGAGGCGTCCCGGGCAAACCTCCCAACGGATCGACGAGCCGGCCATCCTGATGCAACTCAAAGTGAAGGTGCGGACCGGCGGTGTGCCCCGATCTGCCGACTTCGCCAATGGGCACGCCGCGGGTAACGAAACTCCCGGCTTCGACGAGCGTTTCTCTGAGGCCGTTATACCAGGTCTCGCGGCCATCCCCGTGATCGATGATCACGGCATAGCTGGCGTTATCCTCCTGCCAGGCGGCGTAAATGACGGTTCCATCGGCAGCGGCGTAAACCGGGCTACCATAAGGCGCGGCGATATCGATGGCCGGGTGCGTAGCCTCATAGCCGGCAGTAACCGTCCCGACAATTGGCCAGGCCAAAGCGAACTGCAGCGAGAGGGCCGGTCGAGGCAGCCGTGTCTCTTTACGGCCGTAGGGAATGATTAACCCTTCGCGGCCGGCCAGCGTGTAAGGCGGAAAAAGGGCGTTAGGCGGGTAAGCGGTAATATCCTCCGGCGCCACGCCGTATCGCTGGGCCAGCGCCTCAATCGTGTCGTCCGGCTCAAGGAGGTGATAAATGCCGGGCACCGGCATAATGCGCAGTTTGCTGCCGGCAACCAGGATGTCGGGGTTGCGCTCTAATTCCGGATTGGACCAGCGCAACGTCTCAAAATCGAGCTGAAACTGCTCGGCGATGCTCCAGAGAGTGTCCCCCGGCTTAACCGTGTAAAATTCGATGCTGGTCCGGCCGGCGATATTCGGCCAGGGAATGTCATCATGATCCGTGGCGGCGTACAGGTCGGCCGTGTAGGCCTCGCTTTGAGGGCTGTCCACGACGGCAGCCTTGACCAGCACGACGTTGTCTTGAGTCGGAGTCCCGGCTAGCGGGGTGGTTGTAGAAAACTTGATCGGCAAATACGAGAGCGCCGTTTCAGTCCAAGCAGCCACGGGGCGAGGGGCTGTCCATTTTTGCTGCCAAGCGACCAGCCCTATTATTCCGATGAGACACAAAAGTATGAGCACGCGCCGGACTCGATGGCGAGGCCGTGGCCCAAACCGCAAATTGAGTGACACGCCGTTAACCCTTTTTTGAAACCAAGGCGGAATTATACCACGCCGATTTGGCGCTGACCAAAGTATCACCAGCCAAAGGCAGTGTCCCCATTTTTGCCAGCCCGTTTCAGCCTGTTTATAATAATTCCCCTTGAAAGGAGGAAGGTCTTGAAGAGAATGGGAATTTCACGTCCCGGATTGGTGGCGTTACTTTTGTTCGTCACTGTTTCGACGAATTGCAGTTTAACCCAGGCCATCGGCGATCGGGTCCGAGCCGGACGGGAAGCCGTGGCTAATCTGACGGCGGGTGAGGAACCTACACCCACTCGCCCCCGAGCCACGCCGCGCCCCACCTTTACCCCCACCCCCAGCTTTACCGACACCCCCACCGTCACCCCCCCCCTCCCCCCCCACCCCCTCCCCCCCCACAACCCCCCCCCCCCCCGCTCCCGCAACCCCCCCCCCCCCCCCACGGCCCCGCCCCCC
>CALMIS010000069.1 GCA_937864185.1 uncultured Chloroflexota bacterium | reverse complement strand
AACCAAGGTTTGCACTCCTTTTTGCTGGCAAACCAAGGTTTGCACTCCTTTTTGCAAGGGAAAAAACAAACGGAGGGCAAAAGTTATCTTTTGCCCTCCGTTTTATGTTTGTCTGTTTATGGAAATGGGTGTGACCAAAACGAGTTGAAAAAAGAGGAGAATTTGGGGGAACTACCCCCCAAGCCCCCCGGCCTGCGGCGCTTTGCGACTCATTTGGGTCGCACCCTATTGAAATGGACGAACTTAAATGAAGCCCTACTCTTTGCTGGACAAGAACCGCGTCACTTTGGTGCCGCAGACCGGGCATTCACCTTTGGCCATCTTGCGACCTTTGGCCGTCTCTTCTACTTTGCCGTCTTTGATTTGCCGCTTCTCCCGGCATTTCACGCAATAAGCTTCAAACTCCATCCCAAAATCCTCCTTGTCAGTTTTGGTAAAGTAATGGGACAGGGCTATCCGGCCCAGTCTCTCCTTGAACCGATACCCCTGGCAAAAGTATAACACTGTTTCACTCAATAAAGCGAATTGGTGAACTCAAAAGCTGGCTCAGCCTGGCCCGGCGAGCCGCCGACCGTCTGGCTGGCTTGCCAGGCGCGGGGCTGGCTGGGATCGCCGTTGAAATCAACCCGCGCCAGCGAGTCGCCCCGGCCATCGGGGCTGATGGGCCAGCCGTTCCGGGTCTGGTACTCAACCGCGGTCAGGACCTGGCCGGCAGCGTCCAGCAGGGCCAGCCGCTCACCGTTGTTGGAAAGTTGGCCCTCATACACGCCGGCGATGGGCGTTTCCGGGTAACGCTGGGCGAAGGCGAGCTCATTGCGAACAAGGACGGCGTACTCGCCGGGACCAAGCGGCGGGCTGCCGGCCGGAAAGGTGAAGCGAACGCCTGCGAACGTCAAGCCGGCCAGCGCCACGGGCTCAGCGCCGATGTTTTTCAGCTCGATGTACTCGGTCTCGTCCGGGCCGGGTGGATTGTACATCAGCTCCGTAAATTGGAGCGGGTGTACGGCCACCGTCGGACTCAACGTGGCTTGCTGGAGCGCGCTCCAAGTACCGGCCTGAAAGGCCCGAGCCTTGATCTCGGCCGGTCCGGTCAGGGTCAAGGGCTTCGTGTAAATTTGGGCAGTGGGGGCAATCTCGCCGCCGGGCAGCCGGGGATCGCTGCCATCGAGGGTGTAATAGCTGACTACCTCCGGAGAATGAAGGGTCGTCGGGGCCAAGTAAAGTTCCAAGCGCTGGCTGCTCCCGTCCACCTTGAATTCCGGCGGATCAAACGGGGGGTAGTAACCCAGCGCCCGCGCTTCGCGGATAAGCTCCTGGCCATTGCCGGCCATTTGGTGGCGGACAGCCTCGACCGCTTGCTGCCAGTCCCGGTGATTGAGCGGCGGCTCCTGGCGGCTGTCGCCCCAACGGGCGATTTCGCCCCTGATCGCGGCCTCAATCTGCCGGTTGAGCTTGAGCCAGCGCGCTTGCGCCTGCGCCCCGGTTAAGGCGCCGTGATAGAGGTGGTGGTAGAGGCGATCGGCTAGGAGCATTTGAAAGTCGGGGTGGTGGTTAAGGGCGTTGAAGAGAACTTCGACCGTGTTGGGCCAGAGATAACCCGGCGGGTTGCTGAGGCCAAAATCGATATCCGCCCCATCGACCCAGGTTAACTCGCCGTCCCAGACAAAAAACCGTAATTTGCCGCCCGTGTGCGGAATGCCGGCGTACCAATTGTTGTTGGCCCAGTCGTTGGTGCCGGCGTACCAGTTTAAGATGACATAGTCGACGAAGTCCGTCATCTCCAGCAGCTCGCCGAGGGCGGCGTACTGAGCGTCCGGGCTGCCGGCCTTGAGAAAGCTGGCGAACCGGGCTTGCGCTTCCTTGGGATCACCGTTGACCACGCCGGAATGGTTAAAGGCATACCAATCGTCCTTCTTCACCCCAAAATAAGCGGCGGCAAAGTTTTCGTCCGGCCGCTCGACGACGTTGTAGAGCCCCCAGTAAAGGCCGTTAAGATAAAGATGGACAAACGTGCCGTGGGCGCCGTACCCGGACATATCGATTTGAGAAGCGCGCAGCCACTCGTCGCGGGCATAGGTGGTGGCCTGGCGGCGCGGCTGCCAGACACTGACGTAGCTGCTCTGGACTCCACCCCGCAAGATCAAGGTCTCAAATTCGTCGACCGGGGAGTTGGGGAAGAGCGGATAGCGCAGCTTGGGCGCGCCGTACTGACTGCGGAAGAAGAGCCGGAAGGAGTGCTTGGGAATGTATTCCTGCCGGCCCAGATCGCCCTGGATACGCAGCCCGGCGTTGATCTGGAAGCCGGCTTCCGGCTGGCGCGGATCAAAAAATTCAACCGAGACCGCCCGCTCCCAGGCCGGACCGCGTTCGCGCGGGTGGCTGTAGAGCTCGTCGAAGCTGGCTTGAGGCATAACCAGGGAGAGGCTGGGCATGGCCTGCAGATCGGCCTTGAGCCGGTCACGATAAGCCGGATCATGAACGATCTCCGGGTCCATTTCATAATCGGCCGGAGCCGGTTCGCCTTCGACGGCGTGTTTGTAGGTCTCGTGGTAGACGCCCCAGGTCGCGGGCCAGCCGGGTGGAGCGGCGGGTTGGCTGAGAACATCGTCCAGAAAGATATAACTATGGCTGGTCACCGTTGAGGGGTGGAAGCCCGGCTGGAAAGCGGCTGCCCGCACGAGCGTGGTTCGCTCAATCGGGATGGGCAGGGTGTAATACTGGCCGTGCGTGGCGGTGGGTTCGCTACCGTCGAGGGTGTAACGAATGACGGCCGCCTGGTTATCAGTGGTCAGGGTCAGCCAGAAAGGGGCGTCGTAAAAACCGCGTTCGAGGCTGGGGCGGACGTCGGCGACCAGCCCTTGCCACCGCACCGCCGCCGGGTTGGCCTGGCCGGGGGTGGCGGTCGAGAGATAGACGAACGCGCTCTCCGGCGAGCGACCGTAGCTCACCTCCGGCAGATGGTGAACGGCCGTGACTTGATCGGCAAACTGACCGTCTAGGACATTGAACAGACCCAGGAATTCGCCATCGCGTTGGAGCCGGAAGTTGGTGTGCAGCGGCGCGCCGGGCTCAGCGGGGCGGCGGTTCTTGCCCGAGGCAAAGACGACCAGATACGCGGCCGGCGGTAGGGTGCGATCCGGAAAGGTCCACTTGGCCGGTTGGTGGGGGTCATCGGTGAGGGCCCAGGCGGAGAGGTTGACCGGCAGCGAGCCGGCGTTGTGAAGCTCGATCCAGTCTGCTAGATCGCCGTCTTCGTCGGTCAGGCCGGTGGGAGCGGCAGCGATCTCATTAAGCCGAAGGCTGGGTAGAGTTTGATCGGGCTGCAGTTTGGTCCGGTAGTCGGATCCGGCCAGCATGGCCGCGAGAATCAAACCCCAAAATAGCCAAGAGCGGTTTATCCGGAGGCTCATAATTTGTTAATGTAATGCCAGGTTGGAGGTTGCGCAAGAAAGGCCAGAGGTAAATGGAGCTATAGACCAAACGAGGCAGAAACTTTGGCGTGCGACTTTCAAGCCGCACGCCAAATGGTTGTTTTTCAAGAAAAACTTTAGGGTTCTTCAGGCGGCCGGGGCGACACCTGCGTCTGTTGGCGGCTACGGCGCAGCTTAGGCCCGGGTTTCCAGCGCGGCTGAGGCGAGCTGAAGCCCGCCCCCAGCGTCTCGTGGGTGGCATTGACCACCACAAAAGCATGCTCATCCACGCCATAAACGATCCGTTTCAGGGCATCGACCTCGGTGGCCGCCACGGCGCAGAGCAGTACCGAGCGGCTCACGCCGCTGTACATCCCTTTGCCCTGCAGCGCGGTGACGCCGTGGTGCAGGGTCTCGAGCAGTTGCTGGCTGATGGCTTCGGCTTTTTCCGTGATGATGATGGCCAGTAAATTTTGCCGATGCCAGAAATCGTGGGGCAGCATCTGGCTGGCCGCGCCGGCCAACGTTTGGAACAAGCCCCCCGGCAGTTGCAGGGCCTCGTGCCGGGGCAGGACTTCGCCCGGCGACTCTTGTAAACCCACGGTCAGGAAGGCCAGCAGCGAGAGGGTAGCGAAAAAGAGGGTGACAAGAGCGGCCACAATCTCGCCGGGGACCAGGCCGACGCCGGCGTGGGTGAAAAAGGCGTGCCAGGTCCGGGCCGGAATGGGGTGGAGGAGCAGTTTGACCACCCAGGCCAGGCCCAAAATCAAGAAGAGCCAGATGAAGTTCCGGCGCAGACGGCGGCCGACGGCTTCGAGCAGGCTGATCGGGAACTCCGGCGTCATCAGGCTGTCGACCAGACGGATGGCCCACTCCCGGTGCGGTTCAAAAGGCGGAGTTAGCATGGCGGCAAAGAAGTCCGTCTCCATCAGCCGCACCCGTAAGGCCCACAACTCGTAGTAGCGATACCGGCGGGCCTCGATAAAGAGAAAGAGACTCATCAAAAAAAAGCTGATCAGGATGACGGCGTGCGAGTTGGTGACCGCACTGAAAGCAAAAGTCAAGACCGCGCCGGTAATGACCACCGCCCAGTTGGTGGTGCTGTCGAGCCGCTGCCGCCAGACATTCGAGCGGCTGATCTCGCCCCGGTAAAAGTGGACCATAGCCGTGTTGAACTCGCCCGGCTTCATCTTATAGCCGCGGAAAGTCCAGACCGGGTCCGTCGGGTCAGCCGGCGGTGGAGAAGGGTCGGGGTTAGACATAATTAATTCTTTCCTTTATTCCAGGGGGGACCAACCTGTTTTAGAACAGAATAGGGGGAATGAGAGAATTCTTTATTCTACGCTTCTGTCAATGCCGCTCTCAGGCCGGTCAACCCTAAATAGTTTATTACGGGATGCGTAAAACGCTTTGTTTTGCTCTTTGTTATAATAGAGTTTGCCGGCCTGGCCAAACTTTGGCCCGAGAGTTTGGCGCAGAAAGCCAGAAAAAGGGCTTTGGTCCCATAATTTGTCTGGCCAGATCCGGATTAGGCGGGGTTCAAGGCTCAACCAAGAATTAAATTAACCACTTGCGTGGGACGTAGGACGTGGAACGTATTGCCCTACGTTCCACGTCCTACGTCCCACGGGCGATTGCCGGTTAATTATTTTCTTGGAGTTGCCCAAAGCCGGTCACATGCGATTCCAGCGCGGTCAGATCTGATTCCAGGCCGGTCACATGTGATTCCAGCGCGGTCAGATCTGATTCCAGGCCGGTCACATGTGATTCCAGCGCGGTCAGATCTGATTCCAGGCCGGTCACATGTG
>CALMIS010000068.1 GCA_937864185.1 uncultured Chloroflexota bacterium | reverse complement strand
CTTCCAGGGCCTGGATGTATATCCGCCCCATCAGGTTTGGATAGTTTAAGCCACTGTGTTCGGCCATGGTGGTGTAAAGACCTTTCTATCGAGAGTTGTAACAGACAGGTATGAGTTAAAGATTGCCCAATTAATGTTTGCCGTCCGAAGAAATTCTGGCGATCTGTGAATTTCGGATCATCACCCCATGCAGGCGAAATAGTTAGAGAGCAATACCTATCTCCATCGCTAATGATACTCGCTGCTCTTTCATACGTCAAGCTAGAGAGCGACGGTCTTAAGAGATTAAAATCAGGGAGTAAGCATCCTGTTATGGACTAAAGCGGTGCTCTGCCGGGAGTCTCCCGGAGTTCGGTTGCTTGCGCCGGATGAATTTCCACCGCTTAATCAGACCGGTTCGAGGCGAAAATATAAACGCTAACAGGAAAAATAGAGTACACAACAACACAATGGCGGGACCGGAGGCAATATTAATATAAAACGACAGGTATAAGCCTCCGACAGCACTGAGTGTCCCGAAACCGGCCGACAGCACCATCATCATCGGCAGACGTTGACTCAGCAAGTAAGCCGTTCCGGCGGGCGTGACCAGCATCGCCGACATCAAAGCGATGCCTACCGTTTGCAACGACAGAACGATCGTGATCGCCATCAAAACTAACATAACATAGTTAAGGAATGTCGTCGGTAGACGCAGCGTTTTAGCTAAAACGGGATCGAATGAGTAAACTAACAACTCCTTATAAAAGAGAAATAGGGTGACGAGCACTAAAGCGCCAAAGACAGCGGTCAGCCATAAATCGCTGGTGGCTACACCTAGGACGTTGCCGAAGAGAAAGTGGGTCAGATCAGCCGTAAAGCTGCGGACGGTTGAGATCAGAGCAATGCCTAAAGCAAACATGCCGATGAAAACAACGCCCGTCGCGGTATCTTCCTTTAATAAGCCCTCTCGGCTGACAAAACCGATCCCGGCCGCCGTCAGTACACCCGCAATTAATCCGCCCAAGAAAAGAAAGACCGGATTTGCTCCCCCCAGCAAATAAGCTACCGCTACGCCAGGTAAGACAGCATGAGCCAGGGAATGACCAAACAGAGCCATACCTCGCAGGATAACGTACGTCCCTAAAATCGCGCAGACCCCACCCACCACAACAGCCGCGATCAAGCCGCGTACCATAAAGGCATAGCCAAGCGGATCAACAATCCAACTGATGACCTCTCCCATTACGAGTCCTCTTCGCCCCCGCCGCAGCAAGTATCGGTAATGAACATCGTGCCCGCTGCCGTATTTACCAGACGCATATTCCCCTGGTAGGCTTGACCAAGCAGATCCGGCGTAAAGACCTGATCAGCTTTCCCCAAGCCAATTATTCGTTGGTTGAGGAGCATCAGCCGGTCAAACCGTTCGGCCGCCAGATTAAGGTCATGAGTAGCGACCATAACCGTGACTTGCCGCTGCCGCAGCTTTTCCAAAATCTCAAAAATGCCCTCTTGTGACTTAACATCGAGCCCGGTGAGCGGCTCATCCATCAGCATCAATTCGGCCTCTTGAGCCAAAGCCCGGGCGATGAAGACACGTTGTTGTTGGCCCCCCGATAGCTCACCGATTTGCCGCTCGGCTAGAGCCTCCATCCCGACCAAGGCCAGCGAGTCAGCCACTAAATTCCAATCTTTGCGCTTGGGCCAACGGAACAAACCCAGTTTGCCGACCCGCCCCATCATGACCACATCGGCCACGTTAACGGGGAAACGCCAGTCAACCTGGCTGCGTTGAGGGACATAGGCAATACAAATGTGTTCGCCCGGACCATGGCCATAGATATTGACCTCACCCCGAGTCGGCGGTAGCACGCCGGCCACCACATTGAACAGGGTACTTTTGCCGGCTCCGTTGGGACCAACCAAAGCCAGACGCTCACCTCGCCTCAGGGTGAAGGAGACATCTTCCAGGGCTGTGAAGTGACCAAACTCTACCGTTAGCGCGTTAACTTCCAGAATGGGACGGCTTAAATCGTGGATATTCGTATCTGCTGGCTGAAGCATCGGCCGCCGCGTCGCAAATGTCATTTGAGACAGAATCCTATTTAGTCTTACCTGTTATTGTAGGCCGCTCGTGGCTTGTTGCCAAACTTCATTTATTGAAACGTGGGACTAGCGATGCGCCGGCTGGTGAAGTAAATCCGCGATCAACCCGTGCCGAACTGGCGGTCACCGGCATCCCCTAGACCGGGGACGATGTAGCCGATCTCATTAAGCCTTTCGTCAATAACGCCGAGGTGCAGATCGACATCGGGGTGAGCGTCCTGCATAGCTTTGATCCCTTCCGGGGCGGCGATGATGCCCATATACTTAACCCGTTTGGCCCCCCATTTCTTAAGAATATCGACCGTGGCCACCGCCGATCCTCCGGTGGCCAGCATCGGGTCCAAGACTATACAGAGCTGGACTCGGGGCGAAACAGGCAGTTTGTTATAGTACTGCACCGGCTGGAGGGTGCGCTCGTCACGGAATAGGCCGATGTGCCAGACTTCACTGCTGGGCATCATTTCCCAGACGCCTTCAACCATCCCCAAACCGGCTCGGAGAATGGGCACCAGACCGATTTGCTCGTGCATGAGCGCTCCGGTAGCCTGCCCCATCGGGGTTTCCACCTCGGCGGCTTCGAGGGTCAGGTCTTGCGTGGTTTCGTAAGCTAACAAAATAGAAATTTCTCGGATTAACTCGCGGAATTTCTTGGGTTTGGTGATTTTATTTCGCAAAATGGTTAGCTTGTGCTTAACCAAAGGATGAGACGACTCAAAAACAGCCACAATTCACCTCGCTTAATTTTGAAATTGGCTGATTATAAAGCGCGCGCCAGCATCTGACAAACAAACTTTGAAACCGATCTGAGGGTTGCTAAACCTTTTGCCACAGGATTGGCACGATGCTATAATAAACCACAGAGTTGATTCTTCCAGGCAAAGGAGTGAACAATGCCGAGTATTGGTGGTTGGGAATGGCTCATTATCCTCGTAATTGTGGTCATTATCTTTGGGGTTGGCAAGCTGCCGGAGATAGGCGGCGCGTTGGGTAAGTCGATTCGTGAATTTCGGGAGTCATCCAAAACTGATGACAAACCGAATGATGAGTCCACCACTGAAAGCAAAGCCTAAGCTCCTCACTTTCCTTTGAAAGAGGTGTTGGCTTCATAATAAGGGTTACGGCAATAGAGAAGTGCAGTCACCAGTGGCTGCACTTTTTTTATTTGGGATCAACGGTTAACTCAAAATAGCCCTTGCCCAAAATCTGGCCATTGACCTGAATCTCGACCCGGTGCCGGCCAGGATAGTAGCGTCGAACCGAAACAGCTCGAAACGGATGTCGCTTCTGCACCTGCAAACTCTGGCCGGCAGGCAGCGTTTTTTGGCTGAGTTTGAAAACTTTCTCCCGGTACTTTCCCTTGGGTCGAACAAAGTGAATAATGTAATCGATCATCAGCTCTTGGGGTTCATCACTGTCGCTGGTTAAGGTAAAGGACAACAAGAGCGTATCGTTCAAACCAAGGCTAGCCGGCTCAAGACGCAGGTCGCTCAGCTTGACTTGTGGTTCAACAAAACCAAGAAGGTCAAGTGCTTCTGGATGACCTTGTTTGACGAGACTGCGCAGGGCGTGGCGGGTAATCCAGCGTGTCGCACCGTCCGCCTCATCTGACCAGTGGCGTAGGGTGTCGAGCACCAACTGGGGGTGATCTTTGGCAATATCATTAAGGTTATTGGCCACCGATTTTTGAACGTAACGGGATGGGTCGCTTCTGAGACGGGCTAACAGAGCCAGGACCGGGCTAGGATCGTCGATGAAGGCGGTGAGGCGACTGGCCCAAGGCAAACGTGGCCGGCTTCCCTCGCTGACCAGACGGCGAACGTGGGGATTGGGATCTTGAGTCCACTGATCGAGCCGTCGCAAGGTTTCTTCAGGGTAGCGGACCAGAAATGGCCGAAGGGCAAATTCGGCGGTGTGGCGTTTGGTGATTTCGTACAGGGCCTTGAGCGACAATTCGAAATGATCTTGGCCGTAGACCTCCACAAAGTAAGCCACTGGCATTAGCTGGTAGCCGTGGTTAAACATACCCGCTTCGGCAGGTATCTCCGGACCGAGGATCGACAGGAGAATGTCGATCGACTGCTCGTAATCTTGCGGCAACCATTCCCGTAACGCCGTGGCGATCAAGGCCACCCGGTCCTTAAGCTCTAACGGTTCAACTGCCCTGGCGACCTGATCAATAAACGCCTGGCCGGCAAACTGAGGATAAGCGATCTGAATTTGGGCGGCCAACGTCTTGGCCAGTTCTACTCCGTAGTAATTTTTGAAGGGCTGTGTTTCAGCCATTAAACACCTCCGGGCAGGTTGAGATGAGGGCGGGGAAATCGCTTCATCCGATCCCTCATTCCTTATTTTCATGCCTTAGCCTAACAGTTCGGCTTTACCGGCCTCAGTATACTGCTCCAAAAACTCGGCCGATGGCGGCGTAATAGTGATGAGATCGATTAAGATGCCGTTGGGGTCGACGGTGAGGAAATGGCGCTGGCCCCAGTCCTCGGTGCGAATATCAAGGGCGACTGGAAGACCGGCCTCTTTGATCAGGCGCTGATAGGCGGCATCGACATCCTCAACTTCGAAGTTTAGAATAACCCCTTGGGCGGCCTGGCGGTAACCGGCCGGCACACTGGGATGACGATAGTCAAGAAGCGCTAATTGAAATTTGGCATCCTGAGTGCGCAGGCTCACGTACCAGTCTGAGTCAAAGGTGATTTCAAACGAAAAGTGGGTCAGGTAGAAAGCTTTTGATTCCTCAATTTTGTCTGTCCCGATCACCGAGTAAAAGCTTTGCAATTTCATCAAAGATCCTCCTGGCTATTTGGCAAAATTTAGGTTATAATAGTTACATACAGACTGTATGTATGCGTTGTATTATACATACAGTCTGTATGTATGTCAAGAGATGAGGAGAACTTCCATGACAAAGGCGAATCCCAAAGTTGTGCATGGCCAGGAAACGGTCCAAAAGATGGTTCAGGTGGCCAGAGATTTATTTAGCCGGCATGGCTACGCCAACACACCCACCGAAGAGATTGTTCACCAGGCGGGCGTCACCCGGGGCGCCCTGTACCACCACTTTAAAGGGAAGCAGGATCTATTTCTAGCCGTCTTTGAAGAGGCTCAGCAAGAAATCTCAGCGCGGATTGTGGAGGCGGCGGAGGCGGCCGGGACTCCCTGGGAAGCGTTAACCGCGGGCTGCCAAGGTTTTTTGGCAGCCTGCATGGATCCCCAGCTCCAACAGATCGTCATCATCGATGCCCCGGCCGTTTTGGGCTGGGAGATGTGGCGGCAGATCGACTCAAAGCACGGTTTGAACGATTTGAAACAGGCGCTGCGCGACTTAAGCGAGGCGGGCCTGATCAAGCCGCTGCCGCTCGAGGCCCTGGCTCACCTGCTGTCAGGCGCAATGAATGAAGCCGTGCTCTGGATCGCTCAGGCGGAGCGACCGGATCAAGCCCTGGGAGAGGCGACGGAGGCGCTGAATACGTTGCTAGCGGCGTTGCGGGAGTAGGGGTGGAAGGATGGAAGGTTGGAAGAATGGAAGAATGGAGGAATGGAGGATTGGAGGATTGGAGGAGCTGCTAATTGTTCATTGCTAATTGTTCATTACTAACTGTTCATTGCTCTGGTGAGCGTTGGCTGGCTATGTTTTTGCCGGGCTTGCTTAAATTGGTTGATAGCCTTATGATCAGCTATCCGGTTTGGCAAACCGAACGCGTTCGATGGTCCCCGGAAACATAACGGCTTTGGTTTTGACCTGCAGAGTGGAGCCACGATGAACTTACAAGAAAAGATTCAAGGTTATCTTCATCAAGAACTGCCGTCTTACCTGGAGTTACTGCGGCATATGGTTGAGATCAACAGCTTCACCGCCAATGCCCGAGGCGTTAACACTTTGGGGGAACTCACCATGGGCGCCTTTGCCGGGTTGGGATTTAAGGCGGAGTTGATTCCCTCCGTCAACCCAGCTTACGGCAATCACCTGGTGCTCACCCGGCCGGGCCGCTCGAGCCAAACCCTCGGCCTTATCTCGCATCTCGATACGGTGTTTCCGCCCGATGAAGAGGAGCGACACCAGTTCCATTGGCGACCCGAGGGTGACCGTATTTACGGCCCCGGGACGGTCGATATCAAAGGTGGGACGGTGATGATTTATATGATGCTGGCGGCGCTGAAAGATTTGGCCCCGGAAGCCTTCAATCAGGTCAGATGGGTGATTCTGCTGGACGCCTCCGAGGAGCGCGAGGCCGATGATTTTGGCGATTTGTGCCGGCGTTATCTGGGACCTAACGCCCTGGCGGCCCTGGTCTTCGAGGCCGGACGCAAAAGCGGCCATGTCTTTCAGGTGGTGACGGCCCGCAAAGGGATTGCCGTCCTGCAAGTTACGGCCGAAGGTCGGGCCGCTCATGCCGGCAGCTCTCATGCCCAAGGTGCTAATGCTATCGTCCAACTGGCCGACATCATCCAACAGATTGCCGGCTGGACCGCTTATGAACAAGAGCTGACCTTCAATATAGGCGTTATCAGCGGCGGCAGCGTGACCAACCGCGTACCCCACCATGCCGAAGCTCGCTTAGAGATGCGCGCCTTCTCGCCCGACGTATTTGACGCCGGGTTGGAACAGTTTCTCGCTTTGGAAGGCTACTCTAGCATCAGCAGCCTGGAGGATGGCTATCCCTGCCGGGTTAGTGTCCGGCTCGAGCATCGGACCAACCCGTGGTCACCTAATCCAGCCACGGATCGGCTGCTAGCCGTCTGGCAAGAAGCCGCCGAGTCGTTGGGCCTGCGGGTCGAGCCGGAGCGGCGCGGCGGCTTAAGCGACGGCAATCATATCTGGCGGCAGATCCCTACCCTGGATGGCCTGGGACCGGCCGGCGGCAATGCCCACTGCTCAGAGCGCAGTGCGGATGGCAGCAAAGATCAGGAGTACGTGCTGGTCTCTTCCTTTGTCCCGAAGGCTCTCCTCAATATAGTGGCTATTTTGAGGCTGATTAAAGCAGGGAAGTAATCAAACCGGGCAGATCAGACTCTCAAACTAGCGCCCTCTGCCCACCAGAAACGTGCCTACCCCCACGAACAGAAGCGACCCCAAACTTAACATCACGACCCGGGCACTGAGGAGCAGCGGCATATCCCGGGCTAGATCAACTCCGTGGTAGAAGACCGCTGAAATAAGCAGCAGCAGTCCCCCGCCGAGCAACAGCAGGCCTGGCCAGCGTTGGCGAGACATTCTTTTCTTCTCCCTTTTATTTCAAATATTTCAAATGTTGCAAGCCAAGGTCGAGACGCGGTGCATTAGGAAGAGCTATGCGGTAGGAAAACCTAGGAGGTTTTGAAAAGCTCATAGGTTTCACCGCCTCAATCTTAGTCCGCGGTGGTCGATTTTTGGTCGCCGGTTGGATCGTAATCCAGGGCGTGGGCCACCAGATCCTCCAGATCAACCCACTCCAGAGCCTGGATGTGGGTCGAGGCCAGGATCACCGGCGGGGCCACGCCCGCATCCAAGGCTTCCTGCCAGCGCGAGGCGCACAGGCACCAGCGATCACCCGGTTTGAGGCCGGGAAAATGGAACATAGGGGCGGGCGTACTCAAATCATTACCGCGCGATCGGGAAAAGGTCAGGAACTCGGCCGTCATCTCGGCACAAACGGCATGGACCCCTAAATCATCGGCGCCGGTATCGCAGCAGCCGTTGCGATAAAAACCGGTCAGTGGCGCCATTGAACAGGTCTCCAACGGACCGCCGAGAACATTCATCGCCTTGGACATGATTGACTCCTATCGAATAGTCGGGTAAGCCCGGCCAAGCCGGTGTAAGCCATTACTTCGGACTGTAATCGAGCCCCGCGCCCATGAGACAACGATCAACATAAGGGTGAAGATTAGCCGGAATGTGACTGACCCAAAGATAGTCTTGATGGTGATCATCGAGCCGGGGCACATAATCCGGATCGACCGGATAAAGGAAGAAGCAACTGTTGATGCTGTGGACGGGAATGCCGTTAGGTCCATCGGGAAAGATGGTTTCCGCCGTGTGAATGATGGGGCCGACGTGGCACTCAAGGCCGACCTCTTCCCGGGCCTTGCGAGCCGCTGTCTCGCGCATCATCTCGCCTTTGATAACCCGGCCGCCGGGTACCCACCACTGGCCCCTGGCCGGAGCATCCTGCCGCTTGACCAGCAGCACCGAGCCGTTGGCCACAATCGCAATATCGACACAGGCAATCGGGATATTCTCAAGAATCTGATAGTAGAGCGGGCTGGGTATGAATTTTGTCATCGTTCATCACTTAATCAAGTCAGTTGGCTGAGGGCCTAAATCCGGGTCATTGCTGCCTAAAAGTATACCAAGATCGCTTCGTCCGGCAAAAGTACGCCCCGTCTTAAGCCCAGGACTTGATCACCCGATGGACAAAGTCCAACTTTTCGACGGCCCGGGGGGGCAAAACAAAGGGGTAAAGATCCGGCTGGCCCAGGCTGCGGTTGAGACTGTTAACGGCAAAGGTTAAGGGCAGCCAGGCTTTGAAAATTTGCTCGAAGGGTTGAACCGGCAAGCGGACCGAGTCGGGGTCGAAGCTGTTAGCGTCGCCGTTGACCTGATCGATTTGAACGCTTAGGCCAAAGGCCTGAGCGGTTTCGATCGCGTCGACAATATGGATGTAATGAGCCCAGGTTTCGGCCCAATCTTCCCAAGGATGGCTGGTCGCATAAGCGGACACAAAGTGCTGCTGCCAATCGAGGGGCGGACCTTGCCGGTAATGCTGCTCAAGCGCGGCCTGATAGTCGCCGCGCTCATCGCCAAAGCGCTGCCGAAACTCCGCCAGCCAATTCGAGTCCCGGATCAGGCGATCCCAGTAGTAATGGCCAATCTCGTGCCGAAAGTGGCCCAGCAAGGTGCGATACGGCTCGCCGAGGGCCGTGCGCGTCTGCTCCCGGTAGGCGTCATCGGCCTCGGCGATGTTGAGCGTGATCAGGCCGTCAGCGTGGCCGATCAAAACCGGCGCTGGATCGGCTTCGAGATCGGCCAGGAAATCAAAGGCCAGTCCCTGCTCCGGCTCGCGCTCTTTACTTTCAACCGGTAAGTTTAAGGCCAGCAGCGAGTAGACGAGGCGCCGCTTGGCCACTTCCAAGCGATACCAGGCGACTTGATTTTCGTCGAGATCCAGACTGGGAATCGTCCGGTTGAGTTGGCAAGCCCGGCAAAAAGCAGAGTCAGAGTCCGCCGGAACCAGCCAATTGCAGACGTTATGCTGGCTGTAGTTAGTACACAGCCGAAACGATTGCTGCCCGGCTTCGGGCGCCAAAGGAACCCAGCTTTCCGCCATGGCCGGGTCCGATTCCAGCGCGGACAAGACCGCCAAATCCGGGAGATAGCCTAAGCGAGAGCCACAATTGAGACACTGGCTGTTTTCAAAGAAAAGCAACTGCCCACAAACCTGACAACTAAAACGCTTCATTGTTTTTCCATTTCCGGTTCAAAGCCTTACCCAACAAAAAAAGAGCTATTTTGCAATAGCTCTCGCCCATTTGCCTGGGTAGATCAAGCCTTACTCTTTGACCAAGCCCTGCTTGACCGCGTGAATGGCCGCCTGAATCCGATTATCCACCTGCAATTTTTCCAGGATGTTGCGCAAGTGAATCTTGACCGTGTTTTCGGTGATGTGCAGCCGCTCGGCAATCTCTTTGTTGGTGGCCCCGGTGACCACTTCTTCCAAAACTTCAATCTCGCGATCGGTGAGGGCATCGACCTCGCCGGCTTGCTCTTTGACACTCTCCGGCTGTCTAAACTCCTGCAAGATTTTGGCGGCCATAGCTCCGGAAATTGCCGCTTCGCCGTCGCGCACTTTTTCCAGCATATTGTACAGCTCATAGGGATCGAGATTCTTGAGCAGATAACCTTTGGCGCCGCTTCTAATCGCGGCAAACAGATCATCATCATCGTCGGAAACGGTCAGCATAATGACATGGGTATCAGGCAGCTCTTCACGAATGATTTTCAACGTTTCCAGTCCATCTTGATTGGGCATGTGAATGTCCATCAACATGATATCCGGCAACGTTTCGTGAGCCACCCGCACGGCCTGAATCCCGTCCTCAGCTTCACCGACCACGGTTAAATCGCTGCGGCTGGAGATCAGCGACGCTATTCCTTTGCG
>CALMIS010000067.1 GCA_937864185.1 uncultured Chloroflexota bacterium | reverse complement strand
ATCCGAGGCAAAAAAGAGAGGCTCAACTTGGACGCCGGGGAATTCAGCCTGCCGCTCCTTTAACTTGCCGGGCGCGGTCAAGATGATAACATCGCGGAGTTGACCAGGAGAGATACCGTACTCCTGCTGCAATCGTTGAACTTCTTGTCCAGTACTGTTAGCGGCCACCATCGAAACAAACTCCGGTTGATAATCTTGGCTCTCGTGGTAGTGAAAAATTACTGTTGCCAGTGGCGAAGGCAACAGATTTAGGCCAGGAAAGGCTTGTGTCGCCATTTCAACCACGCTACCAACGGTGTAGGATTTGCCCCCGCCCTGCACGCCAAACAGGCTGATGGTGTTGGTGCCGTTTAAATCCAAGCCAAGAATTTTGTCGGTTGATTTTCCCAATAATCCAAACTGTTGTGAAAAAGTTGTATCACCCAGAAGAATGTCGCAGCCAGGTTTAAGCGCTGTATCCCCGGCGGTGAAGTATGCCGCTTCATCCAGGTTGATGGTGGAGGAACTACCTACCTGACTCTCTGCTTTGATAACAGCTACGTCCAGTATGTGTCTAGAAATACTACTGTTCGCTTCTTCATCAACTGATGTTAGTGGTTCATCCAACCCTGCTGTCGCATTAAGTGGTGGAGGACTTTCTTCGCTAGTGGTCGCTGACTTGGATTGAAGTTGATTTGTTTGAGGGACAACCTGGACCGGTGCCAAAGTAGAAGTAATACCCTTCTGGAATAGTTCATCCGCTACTGAGGATCTTTCCCCGGGTGGCGTCTCTGGCTCTTCCGCGAGTTGGAAGTGACTGCGGACCCGTCGGTAGCTTTCATCGCCCCGCATCGAAGTATCATTCACCACCCGTTGGCGTTCCACTTGCTGTCTCTCAGCTTCTTCAATTGTAATCGACTTTTGGCGCCCCTGTTTCTGGAGTAACTTCCGTCGATACAAGCCATTGTCCAATAACCGCCGGATGTAATTTTGTCCAACCCGGTGAAAGACTAGCCCAGCGTGTTCTTCTTCCGATGACAAATTATCATAACTGAAATCAAAAATTAGTCCCAAAGCACTTGTAGTAAGTTTGTAACCATCGTCCAGGCTCTCAATAAAGTTACGCAGAACGGGAATAGCTTGAGCCTTGATAAGACCATACCGCGATGAGCGTTCCAGATAAAAATTCAATAAACCGATTAATTCTTTTATCTTAACCTGTCGATCAAGCCGGTCCACCGCCTGAAAAGCTGGGTCAAAGTGCCAACGTAGGGTTTCTTCACTTTGTCGTAATTGCTGTTCGATTTGCTGCCGCAGGTTGATATAGGCATTAAAATCGCTCAGGTCTGTCCGCCATTTAACTTCAATCAAGTGAAAGTGAATGAGGCGTGTTTCCGGCTGGCAAGCGACCAGTAGCAAATCTCCCCGTCGCAACGACAGTTCTTCTTCAGGCGAGGTAAGTTGAGCAACCGGATCGAACAAAGGAGTATGGGCATCTAAAGGCAGGATAATGGTATCCGTCAAGAGATTGTATTGTTCCAGAAAAAGACGCGCCATAGCCAGGCCCAGCGCCTCGCTGGCGCTGTTGGGTGAAGACAGCAACTTGAGTGCCAGCCGGCCACTCAACGACCGTAACAGTTGAAGGAAATACACCTCTGCTTCAGGCCCGCCCAGTAAATCGCGTTCAGCCAGAACAGGCCGAATTAACCGGGTAACTTCGTCCACAGCGCGAGTGGTTAGTAAAAGCCGGTCAGTATCGGTCCCGCTGAATTCTGGTGTAAAGTCAAGTAAGTACAAAGCTCTGTCGTCACCGGTATCGCTGTCGAAGTATTCCAATCCCAAATGGCGATCAATAATAAAGACCCAGTCTGAAGCCGTATGAACTTGATACAACAGTTGTTTATCTCGAAGGTCAAGACTTAAACACAGGGTTGGAAACGCCGTATCAACTTTCTTACCGGCCGCTACGGACGCTTGTAAGTTAGCAATTTGTGAAAGCAGTTTAGCCAGCAAATTGCTTTCACCGTTGTGATGGTCCAGTTCCCGGCAGGGGCGGGGAAGCAGTTGGCGTTGCCAGGCATAAGCCGGGTGCTCTCCGGTGAAACGGGTAACCTGTTCTTGAATTAAACCATGAACATAACTAGACCGCCCCTGCTTTTCAGCTTCCAAACTGGTTTTAATGGGGAAGAGGTCATGCAAAATTGAAATATGTGCCTCGAACTGTTCGGGATGGTAAATAAAGTCATCCAATTTGTTGCGGCTAAATTTGAGTTTGGGGAAGAGATGGTTCTGACCTGGCACACTAAAAGCGTCGGCCTCCGGACTAACTTGACGCTCAGGGTTGAGAAGTTCATCTACAGCTTCTCCGGTATCTTGGATACCGGCTTCTTGAGTGAATAAACGTAGTTCATAGCGTAGGGGCGGCAAGCTTACTTTTAGTCTATTCTTTTCGACTCCCAAGATAGCATCAATCATAACGCTGGCATCACCGGGATTGAAGACATTAAGTTTGAGCGTCTGGACATACGGGTGTTGAATCAAATAACGCTGCAATTTACCGGTCAATGTCTGTGGATCAATACCTCCCACCTCTTGCGCTTTGATGCTTTGCCGACTGATGCCCAAGGTCCGTAAGACACGCGCTCGGAGAGTCCGAGTATCTCGCACATCTTCTCGCACGTAGAGACTCCAAAATAGGGTGAGGGCGCCCTGTTCAATGTAAAAATGGGTAATACCTTCGGGGTAGCTATCGTGAGCCGGACGAAGCACAGGCGGCAAGTTGAGTGGCAGTAATCCGGTCCGGAGATACCAACGTATCGACTCGGTTAAGCGTACGCTGGCAGGGCCGTTCTCAATGGCCTTCTCCAGCCAATCCCGGGCTAACTGAGCGCGTTGCAGATGCCATAACAATCGCAAGGGATGCGTTGGGGCTATGAGATAAACCCGCTCTTGTTTGATGTTGGAACCGGGTAACTGAATCTCAACTAGATCTATATCGAGAAAAATTGGGTCAGTGCGCCGCCGCCCTTCATCTTCACGTACTGCCAGGGTGTCAAAGTTAATCTGAACTCGGGATAACCAATCACGATATTCGGTAGCATAGGCGAGAATCAAATCTTGGTATTGGGAGAGGTCGGTGGTGGCAGTTAGATTATCGTGGTTGCCAGCTCGGATAGCCGCGAAGAGGTGGGCTCGCGCCTGTAAAAAAGACTCCGGAATTTGACGCGAGTCTCGCATCTGACGAAGGGAAGGTTGAACATTTTGATAGGTTGTTTTATCTTCAGAAAAGTTTAAACGCCATCGCCCCAGAGTTTCCGGTCGGGCCAATGTCTCACTTTCGATATGGCGTAGCAGATTGCTGACCGGTAAGGTATAACGCGCTTGTGTATCGTACACAATATTGTAAATCGACTCGGCTCGCTGTCCTTTAGTAGTGGCCCATCCCGTTTTTTCGGTTCGAGGAGTAATTTTTTCAGTAAAAGGATCATCACCACGGTCGATTGCGGCAAATTGAGTCAGCAGTTGGGCCTCCAAGAAAGAGTTGACCGTCACATTACGCTGCGGTTCCGCAGGTGGTGGGGTGCCCCCAAACCAAAACCAAACGTCTTCGCTTTCGTTAATACGTTTGCCTTCGGGGTTACGTGGGTCGCGCAGTATTTCCGGGTGTTGGCTAGCGCCTTCTTCGTTCAACATTTGCCCGGTGTCCGAGTACGCCCGCACTCGGAAGAAATAGAGATTATCTTCTTCGTCGATTTGCTCGCGAAATTCGGCCACCTTCAAGCTTTTACTTTGATAAGGTTTGTTCCCCTTGGTTTTGCGAATGTTTTTGCTTTCCCAGACAATTGCCCCATCGGTGCTGACAATTTCGATGCGAAAATAGGCTAGTTCTCCCACTGTAGCCGGTTTGGGATTAGTCTCCCAGCGTAAACTTACATTAGTGGTACGTTTAACGTCCAGGTAGAGAGGATTATCCGGCCCAATGGGCTGCTCGGCTTCTCGGGTTGGCAGCTTTAAATCATCCACATAAAGCAGCAAGTAATCTTGAGGGACATCGCCATCGCCAAACTCCCACTGATCAAAGGCCAGATGACGATGAGCTGGGTCGATGGCAATTATACCGGTCCACTCCAAAACCCGGTCTAGCGATTGTTCACGCAGGAAGCGATATAACTCTGGTTGGTGCGTGTTGGTTTTTAGCTTTAAGTCAAGAATCCGTCCCAGGAGCGGTTGGCTACCTTCGGTCAGAGTCTTTAAAGCAACCACATTCCGGTCTAGCCGCTGCCGGATGCGATCCGGAATTTCTACCAGTTCAAAGTCGGGCACCAAACCCAATTGATAGATCGCTGCGCCAACGGTCGGTTGAACCGTTATCCAGGATGGTCAAGTAGTAGCGCACGATGTCATCATTGCTAATAATTTTTTCTACTTGCTCCAAATAGCGGATCACATCGTCGGTTAGAGATTGAACATTAGCCGGGAGCTGGTCACGAAGCTTATACCGCAGTTGTCGAGGAACGTCACCCAGCCGGATTTCAACAAAGGTGCTGACGTCAAAGGAGTCTTCTGCCGCCGCCTTTAACCCCGGTGGAATAAAGGCCAATAGAGGGCGCTCTTCCTCGTTTCGCAGTTCAATCAGACGAGTGGCCGTCACCTGCCAGGCGGCTTGTGATTTTTGATGTGGCCCGAGTAACATCACCACATGGGCGTCAAAGCCGTTGGTATTAAAATCAGCGCACAGACGCTGCATGACTGATTCGGGCAAGGCGCTGACTCGTAAGCAATGTCCCGCTTTGCTCTTTTCTAACTCTTGAGCAATTACCTGATGAACCATATCAGCCAGGAGATTATTTAGGGAGGTTTGGCTGGGATTTTTCATGAGCTTCCTCTTCATCCAATCTCATAACGGGGACGGATGGTTTGAGCGTTGTAGGCATCGCTTAAATCGGTATAAAAACCAATTTCCCTCAACCGATTTTTTAAGTGCTGTAGATTGGAGTTAAAGGCTTCATAATCTTGGATAGTAGCCTCCGGCCACTCCGGCATCAGCACCAGACCGTACCGCTGTTTTAGCCAGGTTATAAACTGATCGATCAAGATGGGGCGAGAGCGAAAATTGGATTCGAGTGTACCCTCTGTCGACTCAAGCACAGCAATTTGTACTAACATTTCCAGCATCCGGCTGCCAATATGCCAGCGGCGTTCGTTACGCCGGCCTTTGCCTTGTCGTACCAAGCAGGTGTCACGGTTTTTCATTAGGACCGAGTCAATCTGCTCTGTGAGATATTTACGATAGTAGCGCGTACGCTCTAGAGCTACCAACTCGATAAATGTCTCCAGCGGTGATAATCCTTGCATATCTTTGATGGCTTTAACCTCTTCCCGTTCTTCTTGGTCATCTGGCGCAATCGTGTCAATCAGTTGGCCGAAGTACAAGTCAAACTTTTGAGGCGGATGGGCCAGTATTTCCAGCGTATTAGCAATGCTTTGTGGTTGAGAAGGTAGCACGACTCGGCCAGCATAACTGCCGACATATCGAAACAATTGATTAACGATAAACACGGCACGAATATAGTCATTGACAATGCCATAATGCCGGGCACAGTTTTCTCGGGAGAGTTGGGCCATGTGGCTGGTATAATCTTCGCCCATGTCCACCAAAATCTCGGGGACAACGTTGTTTGCGGTCGCCTGTACATTCTGGTAGGCGTAGGGACATTCGGCGAAGAGGTTTGACTGTTCATTGGGCCGAACCGGGCAGTTGAGACAGCTCGGGTTAGCACCCTTATCCTGCACCCAGCCGGTTAACTGATGAAAGAGCCGCAACAAGTACAACCCCAGGTGCAGCCCCAACGCAGAGCGAATATAGCCGATTAACACCGCCCGAGGGATTCGATTTTCATAAGCCAACAACCGGCGCAAGTCACTGCTCAATAGTCTCGCCTGTCCAAAACAAAGGGGCTCATCGAGTGTGCTGCCGGTACTGCTGGGCTTCTCCTCTAAATGTCTATTGTCAACCATCCGCACAATAGCCAGGGTATCCAGGTCCAACGGGGTTGACTCATCATAGGTATCGTAAGCCGCATCCATACCTTGCCCTAAAAAGGTTGCCAGGCGCCGAGGCAAGGTCGGGTCACCGGCTTTAAGCATACTAAATAAGTGCTCAGAGCCACGATAATCCGCAGACTGTTTAGGATTGCGCAGTTTGTAGGCATTCAGGTGGAGGGGGAGTGGCGCGGCCACGGTTTCCTTGCCGGATATTCCACGATACACGATGTCCACTAAATCACTGTAAACCCAATCGCCGACTACATCCGGGTAATCTCTGAACCCCTTTAATTTATCACCATGTTGGTCTATTAGTTCCTTTACAATGTAGTCAATAGTGACATCAATTCGTCCGGTTTTAGCTACAGGCCGCCGGCCATTGTGTTTGATCAACATATAAAGGTTAATCATCACCCGATCGAGTTCAACATGTTTGGGCATAATGTGACAGATCCGAGTGTTGTTAAACTCGTAATCTTTGCGACTAAGTTTCATGCTCGATTTCCTTTAGCTGAGTTCAAGCGGTATCCATTTCCGTTGACAACACTGATTTCCACCGTTGCAAGGTGATAAGCGCAGTCTCATCCTGAATTAGTTCATAGAATGTAACGTCATCTCGAGTTAGCAACACCCGGCGATACGGCAGGTGGGCCAGAGCATTTCTAAAAATCGTCAGGTTAATGTAGATACCGCTTATATCATCGGGCGAGGGAGTAAACCCATCACGTATTTGCGCCAGTAGTTCTAGTAAATCCAAGGATACCGCTAGTTCAGCCGGTTTGGTGCCGGTCAAACGCTGGCCTGTGTAAACTAGTAGAATTCTGTCAGGGGTGTACTCCAAGTAGTCGCTACCAGTCAAAGTGGGTACCGTCAGCTGGAAATCCTCTTTTGCAAAGAGCCGGAACGATTTTATGGCCGCTTTAGTACTCTGCCCAGCTCGCAAACAAACATATTCGCGGGCCAAACTCTGGCGCGCCCCTTCAGCCATCGAGATACCTTCGATGAGGAGTTGGTGCAAATCAACCAACTGTTGGGCAGATCGATCGGTTTGGGTCACTTCTCGGAAAGTGAGCAGTTTTTGATAGGGCAGCATAGTTAACCAACCGTCGCGACGGTCAAAAAAGGCAATGCGACGCAACATACGGTGCCAAACCAAGTGTTCATTGGCTGCGCCGGGCTGGCGGCTGGCCTCCCACCCGCCGGGCAGCCGCTGGTCAGCCACCATACTATCTAGCAACGCGGGGTGGCGTTGTTCAAAACCAAGGCGCGGTACGCCATCAATACCTTGAAAATGCAGCATTCGGTCGGTGGCCGGGTTGGCCACCAGGCCGGGGTCAATTTGGCGTAACAATCGCACCAAGCGGTCATCGCTGCGGTCTGGGGGTAGTTCGATATCGCTAGCGTAAGCGTTATAATAAAATCGAGCTAAAAGCTGCGCTGGCTCCGGTTGGGTGTTGAGTAGGGCCGCGACATCATCACAGGAATGATCTTGAAACAGCAGCCATGACAGTGCCGAGCGCAAATCGCGCATGGTGATATGTAGCTGGCGGCGTAGGTGCACTATCTCAAACAGTGTTCGCAGCCGTTCCCGGATGGCCGTGCCAGAGGCCGGGTCGGCCAGGGAGTCTACATTGAACTTGATAAAGCAGTGTTCCTTCAAGGCGCAAGTTTGGCAGGGAGTCCAGAATTGAGGTTGCAGCAGCTTGAGCAGCTGGCGTTCAAAAATAGAGGGTAGCTCATGGACCTCGTCCGCAGCAACTATGGATCGCTTGTTTAGATCTACGATGAGCAGCCAATCCGGCAAAGATGGCTCATGTTCCGGGTTGAAAAAAGCGGTGATGTGCTGGGCCAAGTGGTAAAATCCTGTGGCTCCGCTGGAGTCATTAAAAAAATCAATCAGACGACCCTCATTGATGGCAATTACGTAAACGCCGCGGTTAGCAGCTACTTGATCAACTTGAGTGTCGGCAAAGGGAGTGAAAAACTCGGTGAGGACTTGATCGTTGGCCCGGGTTTCGCCTTCATCTTGCGAGCCGTCGTAGTTAGTCGTAAATTGCACCCCATGATAGGTAAAGTGACTGGAATTGGTAGTAGGCCGGTCTATGTGCCCACTGGCCTGGACAACCGCATCCTCCAGACTCTGAATAAAGGCCGTTTTGCCGTCGCCGGCATTGCCGGTGATAATCACCAGCCGGTATTGCCCATTCAGCACTGCTGGCTGGAGCAGCCGATCCAGCCGGGTATCCACATAGGTCAGGCGTGTTATTTGATCTAGACCCCGCGTACCGCTGTTGTCGCGCCGGGCCTGGCTGTACAAGGTCAGAAAGCGACTCACGTAAGGATTATAGTTAGGCCGGTGTTGTTCCCATGATTCTAGATCAAGGTTAATGGTTGACTTTCTGGTGCCGGCGATCTGCAAATAGAGACCATCCAAGGCCACCAGGTCATGGGAAAGCTGGCGGGCGCTGTGGTAGCGCCGCTGCGGGTCACAGGAAACGGCTTTCAGCATGATTTCGGCCAGTTCTGGGCGCAGTTCCCGCACATAAGTACGGGGGTCGGTAGGCGTATCCTCGGCGTTGGGCTGGCCATCCGGGTAAGGATGATGGCCTGTCACGATTTCGTACAGAACAATACCGGTGGCAAACAGATCGCCATCGGTACTCCACGGCAGCATACCGATTTCCGGCAGCATGTAGCCTTGAGTGCCCACCCAGGTCTTGTGGGCATCCCTGGCCCGGGCGGCGATGTTAAAATCAATCAACTTCAGCCCCTCGCGGCAGAGCATCAGATTGGCCGGCTTAATATCGCGATGGAGCCAGCCTTGCTCTTGTAACTCGCCAAATTCATCATACTCTTCGCCAGTAATGTCCCCTTGCTCCATTTTTGCCCGAAGTTCGGTCAGGCGATCAACATTGGGATGGATGGCGATCAGTGCTTCCAATAAATTTAACACCGCGTCAATGGCTTGTTTGACCGGCAGTCTTTGTTCCGGGTTGGTGTACTTAAATAACTCATCACCATCTACAAATTCGGAGATCAGGTAGAAACGTCCAGAGCGGGGCAGTTTACCCCAGCCGTACACCTTAACTATATAGGGATGGTTAATCGCCAGGAGAGTGCGAATTTCCTTTTTCAGAAAATCGAGGGCCAGAGCGGTCTCGCTGAAGACTTTGAGGGCATACACCTGGTCCGCTATGCCATCGTAGACTTGATAGACCCGGCCCGAACCCCCAGCTTGCAGCACCCGCTGCACCTGGTATTTGCCGTCAATGATGTTACTTACCTCAAACACTGCCGGCTCAATGTCTGCGGCTGAAGGAGCCGGCGGCTCAGTGGAGGGTAGGGGCGCCTCCTGTGGTAAGGTGCCGGATGGTTTTTCGCGGATGGATTTGAGTTCAGCCAGGACCTCGGCCGCGCTTTGAGGGCGTTGGGTCGAGTCGGGCTTGGTGAGCCGGGCCACCAAATCATTCAGGCGGACCGGGATGTCAGCGATGTCGAAGGCCGCTGGTCCGCCCAATGAGGTGTTGGCCTGAGCGGCCTCTTCCGGTGTCTCATACAAGGTGTCACCGGTCAACATTTCAAATAGGATAACGCCCAGTCCATACAAGTCGGCGGCCGGAGTAGGGGTGAGGCCGGGGTGGGCCAGTTCCGGAGCCAGGTAGGCCCGGGGCACATCCGGATCGGCTGGGGGCGGACCAACGCTGACGTTGTCGCTCACCATGAGTCGGGCGTGATCAAAATTCATCAAGCGCGGCTGGCCTTTGTCATCAATGAGAATGTTTTCGGGGCGGATGTCCCGATGAATTACCTCGCCTTCGTGGCTGGCTTTTAGCCCGGCGGCGATTCCGTGCGCTAGTTCTAACTTGCGCTCCAAACTTAATAATGAGTCGCCGCTAAGCAGGGTACGTAGGGTGCCGTCTTCTGACCAGTCGGTTACTTCCACCAGCAAGTTAGGATCATTGGGGTCGGTAAAGAGCGTATTGAAGGTTATGAGATTTGGGTGCGGTCCAATTTTTTGCAGCGCCTCTGCTTCACGCCGGATAACCTTGTTATGGCGGTCCAGTTCGGCCGGTGGTAAGTAAGGAGTATAGGAGAAGACCCGAAGCCGGACAGTTTGGCTGCTAGGCAAGAGATCATTACGGGCCAGATACTCGGCCACGTGGTCGCGGCGGGATAGGACCTCAAGCACCCGGTAG
>CALMIS010000066.1 GCA_937864185.1 uncultured Chloroflexota bacterium | reverse complement strand
CGCTGTTCTTACGCCACTTCGTACGATAAAATTGAGCAGGCACTGGAACGAATCGCCCGGTTTGTCCAACGGCACAGCTAAATGCGCAAGCGGCTAACGCTCGACGCTAACCGGTTTACGCCGCCGGGGGCTGCGGCTTCGTGCGGTGGTTGGACGCGATCGGAAGGAAGGGATGGCCAACCAGCGCCTTAGCTCTCGGCGGGCCTCCCACACTCCTAGCAAACCGACGTAGCCAAAACCCAAGGTATAGAGGAGAATAAACGGTACGGCGAACTGGTGACCGTTCAGCGCGGCGATTACCGCTCCCAAAAGCGAGTAAAGCGCCAGCGCCAGTTCGCCGACCACTAAGCTATCGACCGGCAAGCGGTAGGGGCTTTCCTGCCAGCGCTCGGTGGCTGTTCTGACATTGAATTTAGGCGTTCGCCGAAAGACGTGACCAATGCCCAAGACAGCCTCGATGACAGCCTTTGTGTTACTTAAAGCCACCCCACTGCCCAGCAGAATCAACAGCGGCATGGCCCGGTAATGACGCCGCCACTGCCGCGGATAAAGGCTAATCTGCGCCACTAGGTAGAGAAACGGCGGACCCAGACTGATCAGGCTGAGGTAGATAAGGGGAAAACGAACGTTATCCGTACCTTCTCCCAGCATCAACAGCGGCGTGACGAGGGCTAAAACAACCATTAGCGGGTGCGCCAGGTAGCTGCTCAGGTGAATTATGGCCTGGAATTTAACCCACCAGCTCAAATCTGAGCGCAATACCGACCAGCCCAGCTTCTTCAGACACTGGATCGAGCCTTTAGCCCAACGAAACTGCTGCCGCTTGAAGGCAGCTAACTGAGGAGGAATCTCGGCCGGCGCGACCACATCCGGCAGAAACAGGCACTGCCAGCCGGCCAGTTGGGCCCGGTAGCTTAAGTCAAAATCCTCCGAGATGGTATCACCTTGCCAGCCCCCCGCTGCCTCAATGCACGCCCGCCGCCACAAGCCGGCCGTACCGTTGAAGTTGATCAACAACCCGCCGCGGTTGCGCGCCACTTGCTCAACGGCAAAATGACCGTCCAGGGCCAGGCCTTGAGCCAACGTCAGCCAGGAATAGCTCCGGTTCAGATGACCCCAGCGTGTTTGGAGCAACCCCAACTGTGGGTTGGCGGCGAAATAAGACACCGTCTGCTTTAAAAAGTTGGGATCAGGGACAAAATCGGCATCAAAAATGGCAATTAACGTTCCGGTAGCGGTCTCCAGGCCGTTTTTGAGCGCACCGGCTTTGAAACCGGCCCGGTGAGCCCGATGGACAAGTTGAATATTGACTCCACGTCGCCGGTACATTTTGACCCGTCTCTCCGCAATCGCCGTCGTCTCATCCGTAGAATCATCCAGCACCTGAATCTGCAGCCGGGAGGCGGGGTAATCTAGTTTAACGACGGCATCGATCAAGCGCTCGACGACAAGCGCTTCATTGTAGATGGGCAGTTGAACCGTAATGGCGGGAAACTTGGCTTGGGGCAGAGAGGGATCGGCGGGAGGCTTGGAGCGACGCTGGGCGAAAAATAGTCCCGTCAAAATCCAGGCGTTGAAGCCGTAGAGTGCCAGCAGGAGAGCGGCAATGACGTAGATGGTGACCAAGATCGACATACAAGGCTCCTAAAAAACAAATCTGCAAACCGGCAGGTCTGCAGACAGCAATACGAAAGTATAACATGATTACCAACGGCTCACAAAATAATAGCGTTCCTCCCAAAATTCCTCCTTGTCATCTGAGCCTCAATGTGATTTAATGGTGAGGAGGAACACCATGTTTGGCAAGAAGCCTGATTTTGACCAAGCGCGGACCCAAATGGTCCAAGACCAGCTTACCGCCCGCGATATTACCGACCCCCGCGTGTTGGAAGCCATGCGCATTTTGCCCCGGCACCAGTTTGTCCAAGAGAAGCTGTGGTGGCGCGCCTACCAAGACCGGCCGCTGCCCATCGGCTTCAAGCAGACAATTTCCCAACCTTATATGGTCGCCTTTATGAGTCAGGCCCTGCGCCTGCCGCCTGACGGTAGCGGCGTGGCCCTGGAAATCGGCACGGGCTCCGGCTATCAAGCCGCCGTACTCAGCTACCTGGCCGCTCATGTCTACAGTGTTGAGCGGATCGAACCCTTAGGCTTGCAGGCCCGGCAGATTCTCCAAAAGTTAGGGATTGATAATGTCGAGATCAAAATCAGCGACGGAGGTTACGGCTGGCCAGATTACGGTCCCTATGACGGGATCATCGTTACAGCCGCTGCTCCGGAGATACCGGCGCCCTTAACCGTCCAACTGAAGGACGGGGGCCACCTGGTTGCCCCGGTTGGTCCGGCCAAACGCCAAACTTTGCTTCGAATTCAGCGCCGAGGGACTGAGTTCATCCAAGAGGAGCTGGCCCCGGTGGCTTTTGTGCCGCTACTGGGCGAACACGGTTGGGATGACTAGCCCTCTTACCGTCTTACCGAACGAAGTGCCAACCCCACACGCTTAAACTCAAGGCCACCGCCACAAGGATTCCCGCCAGGCAAGGCAGCCCGGCCAGCGGACTCGACTCCTCGGCGGGGGAGCCCGATCCGCTGTCCGGCACCGTTGAGGGCGCAGAAGACGCAGCCTGGGACTCCTCGGCTACAACGGCGCTGCCGGCTTGGTTGGACTCGGCGTCGGCGGCTACCCCACTCTCCTGGCTAGAGTCCGCCTGGCTTGGCGCTTCAGCCTCAGGCGCAGCCTCGGCCTCGATGTTTACCTCGGTGCCGGGCAGAGGGGGCAGACCCAAGCTCTGGCGAAAGACATTATCGAGTTGATCGGTATTCAGGCCAATGGCTTGCTCCAAAGCTTCATCATAAAGCGCCCCTTCCGAAAAAATGGAGAGCAACTCGGCCATCGCCTCCGGCCCGTAGGTATCGATCATGAACTTGACCACGGCACCGCTCTGCCCATAAGCCAGATTGGCCTCGATTGGATCGGCCGGGAAGGGGCTAGATAGTGCGCGCAGGGTCATCAGCTCATCGAGGTCAACGGCCCGATCAAAAATCGGCTTGAAGTCATCATCCAACTCTTCCTGATTCTCGTTGTAGACGGCAATACCTTCATCCAGCCAACGGGGCAGACCGGCAAAGGGATTATCGGTTACCTGGTGGATGACCAGGTGCGACATTTCGTGAGTCATCGCCCCCAAGCCCCACTCGAGCTGCTCCGGCCGGATACCAATGACCACCACACCGTACTCGGTGAAGGCTTGCCCGCCGGTCCACTCCTGGGCGCTGGCGCTAATGGCCCCCAGTAGATCACTTTGACTGCCGTAGATAAAAATTTTGATGGGATTTTCAATTACCGCGCCAAAATCCTGCTCCAACGTATCGAGCGCCTCGTTGGCTCGATCAAACAGGGCCTGCCCGAAGCTGTCATCCCCGTTGTACCAGAAGAGCGACAGCCGCTCATTTTCAAGCGTCTGCCAAAGATACCGGTCGTCAAGGTAGAGCAGTTGCTGCCGGTCGGTGGTCAACTCGTTTCCATCCGCATCGACCACCTTCCACCAGTATTCAAGTTCGGTGCCGGGCGGCTGGTAATTGCCCGGGTCGGCCTGGTCAATCGTGTAAGAAGCTTCAATCTCTTGACCGGGCGTAAACTCGGCGGTATTGCGCGAGGTAGCAAGCTGGCCCACCACGCGATAGAGCAGGTCAACATCCACGATTTCCGCGTCGCTTTGGACCTCAAGGGTGAAAGTGATGAAGTCCCTAAAGTCGTAATCGGCTGCCTGATCAACGACTTGAATGGGGTCCTGTGCCCAAGCCAGGGGCGGACTGTTAACCAGCCCTAGCATTACCACAAAAACGAGAATTTTGGCGACAATGTTATAAATTTTCTTCATGGCTCCAATTACGGTTTGCCGGCCCCTCGGCAAGCTCGGGGCGCGGGGTTGGCGAAGGATGAATAACGGATAGTATAGCCGCAACCCAGCCGCTAACAAAAAACCAGGCAAAGTGACTTTGCCTGGTTTTGAAGGGCTGCGCGCAATCTAAAGTTTAATACGTCCGCTCAAAAATGACTTCAAAAGAAATGTGGAACAGCGAGTTAGCCACGGCATTCTCACCGCACGGTTCGTTGGTGCCAAAGTCAGGCGTAACCGGACCGGCAATCTGGCTAGTGCCGCCCATGACCTCGACGGTGTAACTACCTTTGAACATCGCAAAATCAATCCGGCCCGGATCAAGGACGCCCACCCGGTCAGTCTTAGTTTCGGTCGTCGCGATGACGTGGCCATCGACGCCCGGCGCCCACTCGATCTTAACCGGCACGTTATTGATGCCCTGACCACTCGGATCTTGAACTTTGATAAAAATGTGGTGTTTACTCTGGTTTTCACAGGGTGTTAACTGACGGACGCCAACCAATCGGAAGTCTACGTTCGGAGTGGCGGTCGGTTCGGGGGTAGGGGGCTCAGGGGGAACGGTCGGCGGCAACGGCACCATGGCGATTGGGATAGGGCTGGTGGGCGTAGGCGTGGCCGTTTCGGTGGGCACCGGCGTGGGTGTTTGGGTCGGCGTTGGAGTCAGCGTCGGGGTGGGGGTTGCACTGGGAATCGGCGTGGGTGAGGCGGTCGGGGTTTGGGTGGGCGTGGTGCTGGCCGTGGGTGAAGCGGTCGGCGACGGCGTCACCGTTTCGACAAAGGGTAAAACCCCCACCGCCGCGATCGCGCCTTGCTCGCGCATTTGGTCAATCCGGCTCCGATTGCTACCGGGCACGGCCCCTTGATCGCTAAAGGTAGCCGCTAAGACGCTAATGATGAAAGATGGAGCCATAATGCCGCAAATCCAAACCAAGGCTACGGCAATCGCCAGTAGGCGCAGCTTGGCGCCGAGAGAGCGCTTGGCAAACCAGACGGAAATACTATTGTTGTAGCGACTAAGCCGCCGGTTTGAAATCGAGCGGGCCTGAGCCGGGCCGGGGAGTTGAGGTACCCGACCTGAGGGGCGATCAAGCGACGGCTCCACTGCTGCCCCAGGGCTAACCGGCACCAGGCTGCTTGGCCCACCGGCCCGCCGGCCTGACTTTCGCCGGCGTTTTTGGGCGCGGTTAGAGCTGCCCTCCGCCGGACTCGAGGCTGGTGACACCGGCGGGGAAGTTGGCGGCGGCACGACGCCCGGCCTGGACATCGGCGGCAGCGGCTGAGTGTACTGAGTGTGGAACGCCGGGCCGGTTGGTCCTGGCGGCATAGGTTGCGTATACTGTGAAGGACCCTGACGCTGAACCGGCGTCAGCGATCGCGGCGGTAAGGCCGGCCCAGGACGGGAGCCAGGTCCCGGCCCAGAGGGACGCACCGGAACGGGCGGCATAGGGCCCGTCGATCGCACCGGT
Organism: uncultured Chloroflexota bacterium; assembly: GCA_937864185.1. GTDB lineage: Bacteria > Chloroflexota > Anaerolineae > 4572-78 > J111 > JAGRBY01. Next base: position 3,861 of record CALMIS010000066.1, on the reverse strand, counting down.
GAGATGGGCCGACTTGGCCCGGCCCCGGACGGTGGGCCAAAGAACGGCTGAACCGGCCGCGATGAGGACAGACCACCGGGCGGGGGCAGACTGCGCTGCGGTGTGCCGCGCAGCCGGCTGAGTGTCTCTTCCATCCGCTCACTCAAAATGCGACTGAGCACCACGCCCAGGTTAGGATAGCGGCGCAGGAAGCTATCAAAATCAGCCTTGGTCAAAGCCCAAATATTGTTATCGGTTACGGCGTAGGCCGTGCCGAGATGAGGCCGGCCCGACAGGAGCGCAATCTCGCCAAAGTAATCGCCTTCGGTTAAGGCCTCCAACTGCACCGGTCCTTGCGCGCTGGTCGCCCACAACTCCACCTGACCACGCTCGACAAAGTACATCTCATCGCCAGTGCTACCTTCGTAGCAGATGGTGCTGCCGGCCTGGTAGCGACGCGGCTGGAGCAGCGAAGATAGCTCATCGAGTTGGGTTCGGGACAAACCGCCGCGCACGGCGATTTTCTTGAGGTGGGGCTCGGCCGTAAAGTCAGTGGTGGAGTTGAGCTTATCCTGGAGGGCGTGACTGAGGGCCGCGCTAATCTGCGGGTGCTTGACCAGCAAACTGTCAAAATCGGTGCGGTAAAGGCACCACAAATTTGCATCGGTGACGGCGTGAGCCGTGGCGGTGCGGGTCTTGCCGGTCAGCAGAGCCGTCTCGCCGAAGTAGTCACCGTCAGTAAAGCGGCCTTGCAGTTGGCTGGGTTTGCCCGGCGCATCTACAATGATGTCGATGTAGCCGGAGTCGACGATGTACATGGCATCGCCGGCGTCTCCTTGAGCAAAAATAATCTCGCCGGCCGGGACGTAGCGCAGCAGCAGCAAGCGGACCACATCGCTCAACACCTCGCCGGAAAGCTCGCTAAAGAGAGGGATGCGGCGCAAGACGGCTACCGCATAGGATTGATCAGAGCCACTAAGCCGGGCGCGCAAGTTGCGGCTGAGATTAGATTTGATGGAAGGGGACGTGCCGGTCAGAGCGGCCAAATCCGCCGGGCTGAGCTGCCACACGATGGAGTCCGTGGCCGTCTGGGCGGTATCGTGGTGTGGCTTGCCGGAAATAGCGGCCATCTCGCCGAAGGCATCGCCGCTGGTCAGCTCGGTGTAATCGTCGTCGTGGTCGCCCAGCAGCCGGACGGCACCCCGCTCAAGCAGGTACAGGCCGGTCGGTTGATCGCCGCTGCGATAGATTGTTTCATTGGCGGCTATTCGCCGAGGGGAAAGATGTTGGGCCACCAGCGACAGCTCTCGGGCTGAGAGTTCACGCAAGAAGCGCACCCCGGTCAACTGTTGGGCCAGATAAGGTTGGAACTGGACAATGCCGCGGCCAAACGACAGACCAAGCCGCAGGCCTAACTCCGGGTCGTCTTCCAACAGTTCCGCCAGAGTACTCTGGTCGAGCACCCAGACCGAGGCTTTGCCGGAAGCTTTGGCAGTAAGGTTGTAAGGCCGACCGAGGAAAAAGTCGATTTCGCCCAGCAAGCTACCGGCCCCGAGTGAGGCGACCACCGAGCCGTTATCAAAGAGCTTGACCCAACCCTCTTTGACGAGATACAACCCACTGCTCGGCCGGCCCTTGGCAAAGATATCCTCATCGGTGTAAGACTCCAGCCGCATCCGTTCGGCAATAGCGCGCTGTTCACCTTCGGTCAGTTCGCCAAATATGGGGGTATTCTTGATCAGTTTTTCTTTCAACGCAGTTCCTTCAACGGGTCGAGTTGAGTAGCAAACCCGTGGGTTAAAGCCACCGGCTCGTTGTGTCCGTTCCCTAGACACAAGCCCCAATTCACAAATTTGCCAGGGCTTACTTCACAGCTAATCCAGGCCTGACAGGTTTTGAAGATCTATCAGCTCTTCACCCGGCAGCGGATCGATGCTCAAAGCTGGGATTAATTGGCTCCCTGCTGAAAGACAACCTGCCACGACGGGAGCACCTGATCGCCCAAACCGGGACACAAAACCTCATCATCAAGGCTAATTTCCGGCGCTTGACCGGACGATTTAACTCCGGTCAGTTCGATTTGATACCGTTCGCCCGGCGCCATTTGGAAGTCAGCATAGCCGGGATCAAACTCGGGTTTAAAGCCGGTAAAGAAGGTATCACGGCCACCAGACCAGATCACGGAGACCTCGACCCCCGGCACACCGCCTCCTAATCTATCACGGACGTAAATTCTAAGCAAACCACCCTTGCCCGAATTATCACACAGTGGTACGGACTGAGCTACGCCAAAGGGAGCATCAGGACCGGGTGTAGGGGTCAGAGTCACGGTCGGGGTGCGGCTGGGGGTAGGCGAGCGGGTCAGGGTCGGGGTACGGCTGAAAGTAGTCGTCCGGGTTGGCCGGGCCGTCCGAGTTGGGCTGGCTACGGGCGTGGGTGTCCGGCTGGGCGTGGCCATTGGTTCTGGGGTGGGCGTTTGAGTTGGCGTGGGGGTGAAGCTGGGTCGAGGGGTGAGCGTGGCCGTTGGCATAGGTGTGGCCGTAGCGGCAAAGGCCAGCATGATCGGTGAAACCTCTCCCACACTTTGCGATAGTCTCACCAAGGCGGTGATGTCCCGGACATCTTGTTCCTCGTCGATATAATCCTCGGTGAGACTAGCCACGGCACTCCCGATGTTCGGATCACCGAGGGTGGCCAGGCGAGCCTGGGCCCGGCTTTCATCGCCCTCGTGAGCGAGGGCCAAAGCAATAAGCCGGATGTAAAATGTCTTATCCTCGGCCAATAACTCAGCCGGCGAAACCGGTGCCGGCCGGGGATTGACGACCCAGCCATAAAACAAGGCTAGCGGTAAGCCAACCCCCGCCCCAACCAGGAAGCTGAAGAACCACCACCACCACTCATTCTTAATCCGATTGGTAACAATCCCTCTGGGGCGAGCTTGCGGCTTAGCGATGTTCGGCCCGGCTGAACCTTTGGTTTTTAAGGGTGCTTGCCCCGCTGGTGCCCCGGGCGGGGACGAGCGGTCGCGATCGACGATAACTCTGGGACGTTGAGCAGAGTCGTCTTCGTATTCAGATGCCTCATCGTGCTGATTTCCCAGAGTCATTCATACAATCGGCTTTAATAAGTTCTTTGTAAAACGACATTATAGGCATAGTGTCCGCGGCAAAGTTGGTTACTGGATTTGCGCCGAACACAATCATCCATGTCCTTGCAGTAATTAGCTTCGATCAACCATTCATTGGGGATATCTTCATCCCAGGTACTGAGTTTAGGCGTCGCTTCGCTGGAAGCCGGAGAACCATCTTCCTTAGCAATGACGTGGACAGCTAAACCGTTATCCCACAGATCGTATTCAACTTTGCCGGGACCCTTTTCACCGGTAACCTTAGGCGGGACAGCGTTCCAGGTGTCGGATACAGTCACGCCGTCAAGCGGGTTACCATTGGCATCGACGACGGTAACGTAGATCTGGTGGGCCCCGGGACAACTATTGTATAGAGGATTAGGAACCATTTTAGCTTCGGCAACCACAAAATCGACCGCCGGGGGTGGTGGCTCTGGAGTTGGTTCAGGTTCCTCAGGAGCGGGTGGCGGCGGTGCTGCTGCTTGCTCGACAACCCGTGGGGCAGCCGGCACAGGGGTCTCGGTGGGTTCCGGGGTGGCGGTGGGTTCCGGGGTCTCGGTCGGGATCGGGGTGGGAGTTGGGGTCTCGGTGGGGTTAGGGGTCTCGGCTGGGGGCGGGGTCTCGGGGGGGAAAAAGACGGGGCCGGGGGGCGGGGGGGGGGGGGGGGGCGGGGGCCCGGGGGGGGGGGGGGGGGCCCCCCCCCGCCGGTTCGCGCACCTGGGCTTCTCACTGGCCGAGCCGCTCTCGTTCGGACG
>CALMIS010000065.1 GCA_937864185.1 uncultured Chloroflexota bacterium | reverse complement strand
CGCGCTGGAATCAGATCTGACCGGCCTGGAATGACATGTGACCGCGCTGGAATCACATGTGACCGCGCTGGAATCAGATCTGACCGGCCTGGAGTCAGATCTGACCGAGTATAACTTGGCTCCGGATAGGGTGACACAGTCAATCCTGTCACTCTCAGGCAATCGGACCCACCTAAAAGTTAAGGCTTTTGACTTGACAAAGTTATCGGAGTCTAGGTACCCTAAACAGAATACCTTTATTCGCCGGCGAACCTTAACAACTGATCCTAGATTATAGAGACGGTGACTCAATCCTCAATTACTTTGCGGAGAAGTATCTAAGATGACAATATCAAAAAGAATCAGTGATCACGTCCTGGCCGCCCACGTGGCCATCAACAATGCGCTGGCTGATGACGATATTATCGCCAGTCTGTCCTTATACGGTTACGACGAAGCTCGCCTCCGGGGTGGGCAAGAACTCCTGTCCCAGGTCGAAGAACTCAGGCAAGACCAAAAAGTCGGCTACGGCGAGCAATATGATGCGACGGCCAGCTTCAAACTGGCCTGGGCCAAAGCCAACGAGGCTTATAAGCACGCTCTAAAACTGGCCCGGATCACCTTCAAAACCAATGCCAAGGCCCGGGCCGCCCTCTTGCTTGACGGCAAACGCCACAGTAAGTTCTCAAACTGGCTGGAGCAAGCCGGCACCTTCTATGCCAACCTGCTGGGCCAGCCGGATCTGTTGGCGGCGATGAGCCACTTCGGCTACGATCGCCACCGGCTGGAGACCGAACAGGCGCTGGTTGAGGCGGTCGCCGAAAACCATCGCCGGCAGGAAGTCAGGCGGGGCGACGCCCACCACGGCACCGCCGAGCGCAACGCGGCCCTTAATGAATTGAACGATTGGATGATGACTTTTCGGGCTGCCGCGACCGTGGCGCTGGCCGATAGGCCGCAACAGTTGGAGAAATTAGGGTTCGGTAACGGGGCCTAAGGCCCTCCGGCGAATAAGGGATCAAAAAAGGCCCGCGGTCGATTGACGGCGGGCCTTTTTTGATTTCGGATATTAGCATGCTCAGATGGAGAGCTGCGACTCTACCCAGTTTAGGACACGTTCGGCTGTTGTGAGCGCTAGTCTAGCTTCTTCACCGACAACAATTTCCCAATCCCCAGGATAACGGGTCTGCACAGCATATTGAGTTAGAGCAAAAGCTTCATCCACATTTGTTGGCACCGCTATATCATTCACTTGCAGTAAATCGAGCAATGTTTCCAAGACGTGGGTACGCGGAAATGCAATTTGATGCCGCACTAACAATGCCTTTAGCGCTTTTTCGGCGCACTGTTGAGCGTGAAAGCAAGCATCCTCCAGCAAAACCCCAGGCGTATCCAAAGCGGCGTAGCCGAGGGCTAAGTCTGGGTGAGCGCGTTGCAACCAGGCTTGAGGCGACTCAACGGGTGGGCCGTTCGTTCATAAAGAACCTTTCCCTCCCGGAGAGCGGTACTATAAATCAGGCCAAGATCATTACGATGCTGATCGATTTGCCGAGGGGTAGCCACAATGACATCGATCGGAACAAGTAATCCGCGCAAAGCCCGGCGGATTCGCACACTCTCCTGACGAGGAGCGGCAATTCCCGCTTCAATCACTAACAGGTCCACATCACTGTCAGGACCGGACTCAGCGCGGGCGTGCGAACCAAAGAGAATAATCTGCTCCGGGTCGCTGATAACAAGAATACGCCGTACTATTTCAGCAAATAGTTCAGTCTGTCGATCAGTCCTCATTGAGGCACCTTTTCGTATTCTGATCGTTACAGTTATCCAACTGTAGCGCCTAAACCGCCGAGTTAACTCGGCCATACGCCGGTGACAGGATCACCCCCGTCACTACCAGGAAACGCTTCATCAGTGAGTATAACTGAGACAGCTAGCGCTTGTCAATCGACTTGAGTCGCACTTCATTGCATGTTCCGGATACGGACAAACTGTTTTGCTTTGTAAGCCTACATTAGCTAAACTAAGATTTCATAAACTGATAAGCTCCTATGGCTTTCGGGAGGGCACTTTTGCATTCCAGAGTCAGGAAACAACAATGATGCTTACCAAGGAAGAGATCATTAACCGGTTGCACCAAAACTACCCCCAGCTCGCCTCTGAATTCGGAGTCAAGCAAATAGGTATCTTTGGTTCCTATGCAAAGGGGACAGCCGGATTGAATAGCGATGTTGACCTGGTCATCGAGTTTGAGCAACCTCTCGGCTTTCGATTTGTTGAACTGACTGAATATCTTGAAGCACTCCTTGGTCAACAGGTCGATGTACTTACTCCCGCCGGCATTCAAGCTATCCGGTTACCACATGTGGCTAAAAGCATCCAGGAAAGTGTCATTTATGTCCCAACGAACTGACCTGGACTTTTTGGCTGATATACAAGAAGCCATCACCCGAATTGTTGTCTACACTCAGAACCTGACTTATGATATGTTTCTCAACGATGCAAAAACTCAAGATGCCGTGATCCGCAATCTTGAAGTTATGGGCGAAGCCACTAAAAACATTTCTAACGAACTACGCCATTGCCACCCGGATTTACCTTGGAAAGGTATGGCCGGGATCAGAGACCGACTTATTCATCACTACTTCGGCGTCAATTTAGATATCATCTGGAATATCATCTCCACTGAACTGCCTAGCCTGTCAAGCCAAATTCAAGAGATTTTAGATAAGTAGCCATCATGTTCTCCGAGATTGCCTAATATCTATTTGGTCTATTTGACGAAGGAGCGCTTGTCAATCGAGCTCAAGCCGGCGCACCTCATCCTTGCGCGGGTCCCGCTTCAAAGCCTCAACGACCGGCAGGGTCGTGCCCTCGCGATCCTTGTACCAGGCGGCATGCTCAAAGCGCTCGTCGGCGTGCTCGCCGGCCCGGTTGGCCATAAGCCAGGGGGTGTGGGCAAAGTAGTAAGGCGGGGCCTCGTCCAGCATAAAGTGATAGGCGGCCAGGGTTAAGGTCGTCACATCCTCGGCCCGAACCGGCGGGTAGCGCGGATCCTCCCGCGCCCCGGCGATGGCGCCGCCTTCGGTGCCGATGATCGGCAGATAATAGCCAAAACGCTCATGGAAAATATTGGCATAAGCCTCAAACATGCGGAAGGCGTTGGAGTCCTCATCGATGGTGTTGCCAACCCAGAAGCCGCCCTGCTCGCGGGGCAGCTTGGCGATGGCGCGAGCGTGGTTGATCGCCTCCACTTCCTCCGGGGTCAGGCCGCGCGCCTCGATTTCGGCCTCGGTCAGGGGCACGTCATTGACGTTGACCGGGTCGGTCGGGTAATCGAGCGGGTGGTTGAGGAAATAATTATGGAGTGGGATCCAGGCTCCGGCAAATAAATCGGCCCGGCCCCGGGCTTTGACCCCGGCCAGGAACTCTCGCAGAAAGACTTTATCATCGATGGTGCCACCGCCGGCCAGCGGGGGCAGGCTGGGCTGGCCGCCGGCCTGATGCACGTCGATCGCGGCCATGATCCAGCGGTCGATCAGGCGCTGAAGGTTGATCGGCTCGCCCTCGCGCCAGCCACCGGCCGGCCCGGCCACGTTCGGTTCGTTGTAAAGCTCAAAGTAAGCCACCCCCAGCGCCGTCGCCGCCGCGACCAACTCGGGCAAATGCTCGTAACGATCGTTGAAGGGCTTGTAGACGCGCATCACCGGCTCGATCTGGTTAGCCACCAACTGCTCAACCAGATAGGGATCGCTGACCACCGGCAGGTCGTCCTGCAAAAACTTGACCCACTTGATGTTCATAGCCACCAGCTCTTCAATAAAGTAGTCCGTCACCTCCCGCGGCAGCGGCTGGTTGCTCGGCGACCAGTGCAGGCCACGGCCATTGTCATCGGGCGGGCGGGGGTAGGAAGAAAGAGGGGAAGGTTGGAAGGTTGGAAGGTTGGAAGGATGGAAGGATGGAAGGGTGGAGGGGTGGAGGGGTGGAGGGGTGGAGGGCTGGAGGGCTGGAGGGCTGGAGGGCGTGCCGCTGGCCGCTGGCCCCTGGCCCCCAACCCCTAATCCTCGAGCCTCGAGCTTGCGCGGCCGGTTCTTAAGGGCGTCGACGACGGGTTCGTAATTGCCGGCGCGGTCGTGGTACCAGGCGTTGCGCGCCCAGGTGGGCTCTTCGTAATCCAGGGCGCCTTGGGCCAGCAGCCAGGTGTTGGTGGCAAAGTAATAATCCGGCGCGGCCTCGAGCATATAATCGGCGGACCAGAGCGTCCAGTCGGCCACGGTCTGGCCATCGACCTCCGGATAGCGCGGGTCCTCGGCCGAGCCGCGGGTGGCCCCGCCCTCGGTAGAGATCAGAGGAATTTCAAAGCCAAAGAGATCGTAGAACTGGTTGCGGTAGGCGATAAAATGGAGGAAAGCGGTGGAGTCGTCATACAGGGTAAAGCCCATCAACTCGCCTTTGGCAAACCGCTCGTTAATCGCTTCGGCTTCGGCGAAGGGAATCTGGAGCCGGGCGGCATCTTCCTCGGTCAGCGGGCGGCGCTTGAGAATGCCGCCGACCTCGCGGTTGAGGTTGATCTTTTGGACCTCGGGCGGGGAGAGATCGTAGCGGTCGATCTCCTCGGGGGTCAGCAGCCGGCCGGTTTGATTGACGTCATCGAACGGGTAGGTGGGCGGGTGATTGATGGTGTAGTTATGGATGGAGGCCCAGGCGAAGTACAGCACCTCCTCGTTGCCTTGCTCGACCAGCGCCTCGAAGAAGCGGTAGAAAAAGGCCTCGCGCCAATCCGGCAGCTTTTGGTCGGGCGCGAAGAAGGAGGGCAGGCCGGGATAACCGCCAGCCCGATAAATAGTCCGGGCCGCCTCGGCCCAAATCTCGGCCAAATACTCCGGGTCCGGCTCGTCGTGAGGCGAGCACCAGCCGCCAGACTCGCCGGGCTGATTGGGCTCGTTGTAGGTGTCGTAATAGTAGACACCCTTGGCCACATAATGGCGGACCATGGCCTCGAGGTCGTCGGGGTCGTAAGGTTCGTTGCACTGCTGGTAGATGCGGATCATCGGCATGATCCCGGCCGCGACCAGTCGGTCGATGGTGTGGTCATAGTCGCGGTTGTTCAGCCGGTCAACCAGCAGCTTAACCCACTTGATGTTCATCTCGACCAGCTCGTTGACAAAGTAGTCGGTCGCTTCATCCGACTGGGCGTAGAGATGCGTGCTCCAATGAATGCCCAGGCCGTTGTCATTGGGGGGGCGGGGGTAGATGCTTAGGGAGAGGGGGGATTGGGGGAAGGTTGGAAGGTTGGAAGGTTGGAAGGTTGGAAGGTTGGAGGGTTGGAGGGTTGGAGGGGTGGAGGAGGGGAGGGTTGGAAGGGGTG
>CALMIS010000064.1 GCA_937864185.1 uncultured Chloroflexota bacterium | reverse complement strand
CCGTGGTGGGGCTGGCTAAGGTTCTGTTCAATACCCAGTCCAGTGACGGTGACGAGTCGGCCTACCTGGCTTTAGGCCTAGATCTAGTCGAGAACGGTACTCTAACCGATGGCGTGCGTCCCCCTCTTTACCCGCTTCTCCTTAGCGCTGTGGCTGCCCGGGACTGGTCCTACTTTACCTGGGCCAAACTTATCTCTTTAAGTATCGGCGCGTTGACGGTGCTGGTCACATTTCTGATCGGCCAGCAGTTGTTCAACGCGCCGACCGGTTTATTAGCCGCCTTCTTACTGGCCGCCAACCGGGAGTTCCACCTCCGGGCCGCTACCATTTATGCCGATACCCTGTTGGTCATGTTGTTTGTGGCGGCCTGGTATTTTTTGATCACCGGGTTTGAACGCCGTCGTGATCTAATTTGGGCCGGTCTGCTGGTCGGGCTGGCCCATCTGACCAAAAACTCCGCGACGCTGCTTTTGGCGGCCTGGGGACTGACAGCTCTTTTGACCTATCGCCGCCAGTTGTTGAGCCAGCGACATCTGCTTATCGTGCCGGTAGTTTTCCTACTGACGGTTTCGCCTCTATTGGTTTATAACTGGCGCACTTTTGATAGCCCCTTTTACAACTTCGCCACGACTCACGTGATGTGGATGGATCGCTGGAGCGAAAGCCAGACAGAAGACCCGGCCCGTTTACCAACGTTGACGACGTACTTTCAAACCCACACCCTAGACGACATCGTCGCTCGACTACAGAAAGGCGCAACCCGGCTCAATCCGGCTCTGACCACCACGCTGATCCCTTCCCGCCAGTTTGAACCGGGCTGGCTCGGCCCGGCACTGCTGTTAACGGCCATAGCCGGCGCCGGTTGGCTTTTCCTGACTGATCGAGCCTGGCTAAAAACTGCGCTTTATCGCCGGCGCTGGCTGCTGCTATTTTCATTGATCCTACTGGGGCTTTTTTATTTCTTCTCGCTGTGGTATGCCCAAGTCTTGATGGAGTCGCGCTTTCTGATTCCTATCCTTGGGCCCGTCTACGTTTTGCTGGCGGCAGCGGTGATTGGCGGTCTCAGCCGAGTTTGGCACCGGTCGGCCGGCCAGAGGCAGGTGTGGCGTTGGAGTTTGGTGGGAGCGACCGGCTGTGCGATTGTCTGGGGTCTTGGTTGGCTGGCGTGGACTGCCCAGATTGACTCTTGGAGCCTGTCCGTCGATCCCTTTGCGTCCGACCGGGCCGCCAATGTGGCTCCCGAGGCCATGCAAAGCTGGTTTGAGCGCAATCATTCGGTTCAAACCGGCCCGGTCAAAGTCGTGTTTGGACCGAGCAAGTCTCTGCCGCTCTGGAAATTCTCGCCCCACTTCCAATTCGAACGCATTCCGGTCGAGGTTGATAGCTGGCCGAAGATGGAGGCCTATCTCAGCCAGAGACAGCCCAATTACGTGATCATCGACTCCGATACAGCCCGCCGTCGACGCCAAGCCTTGGCAGACTACTTTGCCTATCGAGAGGAAAGCGGGGTCACATTTGAGCAAATACCGCCCGGCTGGAGTCTGGCCCATTTGTCTAATGCTGCCCCCCATACCTGGGCTGTCTTCTCCCCGACCGCCGAGCCGTCACAGCCGGTCGTCGCCAACTGGAACCGGCAGATCGAACTGCTAGGTTATGAGTTAGAGCGCCCGGTCGAGTCAACGTCTCCGCTGCGGGTGACGCTCTACTGGCGCGCCAGCGAAACGATGGCCGAAAACTATACCGCTTTCTTACATCTAACCGCGCCGGATGGCTTTGTCGTGGCCCAACATGACCAACAACCGTTTAACGGTCTCTGGCCCACCACCGTCTGGACGCCTGGGGCGGTTCAAGCCGACCGCTTTGAGATTCCTCTGCCGGATAACTTAACACCCGGCCAATATCTTCTCTTAACCGGCTGGTACAATTCTCAAACCGGCCAGCGCCTGCCCCGGGTGAGGGGTCCCGTCGCTCCTTCACCGGAAGCCGTTCAACTGACCTCACTTACTTTGCAGCGGCCGCTAGCCCGCCGCTAAGAGCGACTGGCTGGGTATTCGTTTGATCGAAATTAGAAAGTTACTCTTGGGGCCAGGACGTAACTCTTCTGCAGACCGTTGCTTAAAATCATACACCCTCCCCGAGTCGGGCAGGCCACGCAGCCTTGCTGAGCGGGATCAATGATCAGCAACCGGCCGCGCTGGACGAGGGTCTGCAACATGCCCTCTAAAGCACTCGACTCGATGGCCAATTTCTGGCTCAACTCATCTAAACAGAGCGGTTGTCGTGTATTTTGAAACTCGGCTAAAATCTGTCTAAGCATTAGCCCCACCCTAAGAAGTGACCACCTTGATAGACCAACACCGCCAATAGCCAGGCTAAACCGAACTGGTAAGCCGCCGAAACTCCCATCCATTTCCAGCCATACTCGGCCTTAATCGCGCCTAGCGTCGCCACGCACGGCGTATAAACCAGGACGAAAACCAGAAAAGCCAGCGCCGCCAGCGAGGAAAAGTTAGCGGTCAAAGCCTGACTTAAAGCTGTATCCTCTTCCTCGGCGTCTGCCGGCACGAGATTAAGGCCGGGCACCAAACTTAGCAGCGTTTTGCCGGCCTCGACCGTGGCTGTCCCAAACCCAACAATGATGCCTCCCACATCTTCGCCAAAGGTCGTCTCCGAAGCGAGCAATTCGGCCTCGGCCTCACCCACATAGATCTGGGACATAGTGCTAACGACCACTTCTTTGGCAATGAAACCGGTAATCAGCGAGCCGGCGGCTTCCCACTGATCAAAACCGGCCGGAGCAAAAACGGGCGCCGCTACAGCGCTGGCCTGACCGAATAGACTCTGGCGCGGGTTTTCCACGCCCCAGGGGAGATTCATCAGGAACCAAAGCACGATCGAAATGGTGAGGATCACGGTTCCGGCTTTATGGACAAACTCTTTGCTCTTTTCCCAGGTGTGCAGGAATAATCCTTTGAGGGCCGGTAAGCGATAAGGCGGCAGTTCCAGGGCAAACATAGTTTCAGGGCTATTTTTGAGCAGCGTCCGACTAAACACCCAGCCCACCCCTGCTGCCAGCACAATCCCAAACAGATATAGACCGGTGATTAACAGATCGGCCTGGCGGGGAAAGAAAGCCAGGCCAAAAACCACATAAACCGGCAGCCGGGCCGAGCACGACATCAGCGGCACCAGCAGACCAGTCGCTATTCGATCTCGCTCATTCTCCAAAGTTCGGGTCGCGTAAATGGCCGGGACGGCACAGCCAAATCCCAGGATAAGGGGGATAAAGCTTTTGCCATGCAGCCCGGTAAAACTCATCAACTTATCCATTAAAAAGGCGACGCGAGCCATATAGCCGGAGTCTTCCAGTAAGGTCAAGAAAAAATAGAGGACAAACAGCCCCGGCAGAAAGACCAGCACCCCCCCAACCCCGGCCACAATGCCGTTCAAGACCAACGCGTGCAACCACTCCGGGGCGGCCAGGAGGGTCAATAAGCCGGTGATCCACTTGCTGACCGGTCCACTAATAACGCCATCGACCCAGTCCAAATAGGGCGCCGAGACATCGACCACCAGCTTGAACATGACATAAACCACGATCAAAAATATTGGCAGGCCCAAGATCCGGTTGGTCACAAACCGGTCAATCCGATCGGTTAAGGTATAGCGGTTAACTTGAGAGGTATCCATGATCTGGCGGGTCAGACCGTGAATGAAGCCGTAGCGCGCATCGGCAATGGCAATATCGGCGCTGTCGCCGTAAATGGCCTCGATCCGATCCCGGCTTAACCGAGCCTGCTCCAAAAGCACCTTGCCCTCGGACAACTGCTCGATTTGCCTCAAAATATCGGCCTCGCCTTCGAGCAACTTGACCGCCAACCAGCGCGGCCGAAAGTGATCCGTGAGACCGGACTCCCGGGAAATGAGCGGCAGCAGGCGCTCAATTTCAGTTTCGATATCACTTCCATAGTTTAACTTTAACTCACCGGTTTGGAGCGAAAGATTACCCAACGTCATCTCGAGTTACCTCCTGTTTAGGCGGCCAATCTAAGCCTTGGCCGCCGACCTTCCACCCGCTCCGTGACCGTTTCTAATAACCGGTCCAAGCCCTGACCTTTATTAGCTACCGTTTCAACCACCGGGACCCGTCCCAGCAGAGTAGACAGCCCCGCTTGATCAATCTGGATCCCTCGCGCCCGGGCAATATCGACCACGTTCAGGGCAATCACCAGCGGCGCCCCCAGTTCCAGCAGTTGTACCGTCAGGTAGAGATTCCGCTCCAGGTTGCTGGCATCAACCACATTGACCACCACATCCGGCCGCTCGTATAGAATGTAATCGCGAGCGATGACTTCTTCCGGCGAATAAGCACTGAGACTGTACGTTCCGGGCAGGTCCACCACTTGATAGGTTAAGCCCTGGTAATGAAAGGTGCCTTCTTTCTTCTCGACGGTTTTGCCCGGCCAATTTCCGACATGCTGGCGCGAGCCGGTCAAAACGTTGAACAGACTGGTTTTGCCGGCGTTGGGGTTGCCGGCCAGAGCAAGGATGACATCAGTCTTCATAGTTTAGTATGCCCATTGGTCGAGATGTAGATCTCAATCTTCGCTGCGTCTTGGCGCCGCAGAGACAGATGGTATCCCTTGATTTGAAACTCAATCGGGTCACCCAGGGGCGCTACTCGCTCAACCCTGATCGTCTCACCGCGCACCAAGCCCATCTCCAACAGCCGCCGGCGCGCCGCGGCATGCCCGCCAACTCGAACAATGGTCCCACTTTGACCAGGGGTTAGCTGGCTTAGTAACACGACGCGCCGTTTTCCATACTCGTCGTTGGCGTCCTCCATAAAAGAGCCTCCTCAGGATTAAGCAAAGATGGCACCTTACCGCACCTTGTTGTGGTTTTCACAAGACTACTATAGATTTCCAGTAGCGACAATAGCTTTCTGTTAATTATAGGCTTTGCCGGGTCTAATCGAAAAAATGGGGATCGCGATAATTGAAATTAACCCCGGTTACTTTTGCCAGCGGTGGCCGGTCACCCTGAAGCTCGATTAGACCAAAATTGTTGGGGAAAACTTACGGAGCTTGTCGCTGTAGAAAGTCTCGAACCGCGGCAGCTTCGGTCAAACCGATGGCCAGTTGGTAGGCTTCCCTGGCCGCCGCAAGCTCACCGGCCTCTTTCAGGAGATGCGCTTTGAGCGCCCAATACGGCTGGTATGTCTTGATCGGCTTTGAGGGAATAGCCGCCAAGGCCGCCAAGCCCGCCTCGGTCCCTTTAGCTTGGGCCAAAGCCGCCGCCCGGCTAACCAGAGCGCCGATGGTCGGAAATTGTTGAACCAGGCCCTCATACAGCAGGGCGATCGTCTGCCAATCAGGCTGGCCGGTGCTCACCCCGTGGCTGTGCGCCGACTGAATCGCGGCCTCCAACTGAAAGCGGCCCGGTTGCTTCAAGGTAGCGGCCTCGATGAGTAAACGCTCGGCCTCATCAAACAAGGTATGCGACCACAACTCGACCTGCTGGTCGGATAAAGGGACATATTGTCCCGCGGCATCCAATCGAGCCGGTCGTCTGGCTTCACAGTGCAGCATTAGGGCCAGCAGACCTTTGGCCTCAGCCTCCTCCGGCAGCAACTGCCCCACCAGGCGCCCCAACCAAATCGCTTCCTCGGCCAGGCCTTTGCTCCGCGGATCAGCCCCGGCGACATCGTCCCAGCCGGTGCTGTAGGCGGCGTAGATGGCTTCCAGAACCGCTTCCAGTCGAGGACGCAGATCAGCCCCTTCCGGCAGCTCGAAACGGATGCCGGCGTCTCGTATTTTGGCTTTGGCCCGCACCAAACGCTGGCCCATCGTGGTGGGCGCCACCAAAAACGCCGAGCCGATCGTTTCGGCGTTGAGACCTAAAACCGTTTGCAGCATTAGCGCCGTTCGCACGCCCCGATCGATCGCGGGGTGGGCACAAGTGAAGAGCAGTTGGAGGCGCTCATCCGGAAAAGTAGGGGCCGAGCTTAGCCCCTCGCTTTGAGCCAGGTTAGCCGCTTGCTTGAAAGTCTCCATGGCGTCCTCCCGCACTTTGCCCCGCCGAGCCAGATCGATCAGACGACGCCGGGCCACAACCAGCAGCCAGGCTTCCGGCTGCTGGGGGACACCGGCCTGGGGCCACTGTTCCAGGGCAGCGAGGAACGCCTCGCTCAAGGCGTCCTCGGCTGCCATCACATCGCCCCAACGCGAAGCCAAATAGGCAACCAGACGACCATAAGACTCGCGGATAGTCAATTCAGCTACGCGTTGGACGTTCATTTGATGCCTCTGTCAGCTATACATCGGCAGAACCGGCCGAACTTCCACCGCCCCGTTCGCCGCACCGGGACAGCGCGCCGCCCAATCAAGCGCGGCGTCCAGATCCTCGACCTCGATCAGATAAAAGCCGCCAAGTTGCTCTTTGGTATCGGCGTAGGGACCGTCCTGCACCAGGCGCTCGCCGTCCCGCAAGCGAATGGTCGTTCCGGCGTGGTCCGGCTGCAAAGCTGCCCCTCCGACGATCACCCCGGCCTGCCTCAAGGCCTCGCCGTAGGCCTTGTAGGCTTGCCAATAGGCCGGCCCCTTAGCCTCATCCGAGCGGGCGGCGAAACCGTCTTGAGTTTCGTACACGATAATGGCGTATTGCATTGCTTGTCTCCTTTCTTATAGTTGCAGCGTTGAGATGATAATTTTAGCCCTACTTTTCTTTGTTCACGATTATACCCCTGCCGGCGCCCGCCAATAACCCCGCTCGCAGGCCGGCACTACTAAACCGATCTCGGCCGGGCGACTAGCCCACAAACGCCCCGGCACAAACCGTGATGACCTGGCCGGTCATTCCGCTAGATAGGTCAGAGGCCAAGAAGGTTACCGCTCCGGCTGTATCGCTGACCGTAATCGGCCGGCCCAGAGGCGGCATGACCATCTGCGGCGGCTGGCCGGTGATCGCGATCTGGCCGGCCATGGTTTCCTGGATGGTGCGGGTTTCCGGCATGGCCGAGCCTCTCACACAGTTGACCCGCACTCCGGCCGAGCCAAACTCCCCGGCCAATGAGCGAGTCAAGGCCTCAATCGCGCCACAGACGGTGGTAATGCCGGCCATATTGGCCAAGGCCATCCCGGTCAATGTCGCCGAGAGGGTAATGATCGATCCGCCGCCCTGCCGGGCCATCTGTAAGCCGGCCGCCCGGCTGGTCAGATAGGTCGAGCCGAGGATCAGATTGAGCGGCAGCATGAATTCATCCAGAGGCAGCTCGGCCACCGGCCTGGGATAGCCCAGCTCGGTCGGCCGGCCGCCGATGGCATTGAACACCCCATCGATGCGCCCGGCCATCTCGGCCACCCGCGAAACATAGCGGTTGACGGCCTCGGCCTCGGTGGCATCGACCACGTCCGCCGTCGCCTGGCCACCGTCGGCCCTGATTTGAGCAGCGAGCTCGGCCAGGGCGGCCTCATTCCGGCCCGACAGCCACACATGCGCGCCTTCCCGGGCAAACTCACGGGCCACCCCTTGACCGATCGCCCCGCTGGCAGCAAACACGAGCAGATTCTTTGATTGTAACACCATGGGTCATCTCCTTTATGACTATGTTTAATAGAAGGGTTACAAAACAACTGAATTTTTCAGTGTTTGCTATCATGTCGCGCCGCCAGGCTCCATTTCGACATGAGTTTTGAAGTATTCGATTAAAACAATGGGAGAAAGCGCTTAGGCAAGGGCCGGCCCAAAGACTAAATAGCCGGCGAAGCTCAACAGCAGAATACAACCGGCAGCCAACAACCCTAAAATTAGACCAACGAGGATGATGGTTAGCCAGCGTGGCATTTTAAGGAAAATATTTTGTACGAGGCGGTCTTTATGTCGCACATATTTTGATGACACCCCTATTTTTCATCTTACTGCGTGACACTATCTTGTCCGAGACTCATATTCCAACTGAATAGGGCTTCTTGAAACGACTCTTATACCAGGTAGCGCAGCTAGTATTGCGGCAACATAAGCCGGATTAAAGCTTGAATGCCGTTTTTGAATGTCATTACGAGTTATTTCTTTGCTTGAGACAATTTCATTAAAGGCGCCTTCAATCTCAAGTGAAGCGATAGTACGTTCATGTCCCGTCGCATGAGGCATAATTATCACTTTATGCCGACTAACCTCGACAATATCAAAGGCGTTGTTACGGCTTAGCGTGTTCAAGGTTTTTCCCTTTAGCCGACCAATCTCTGACCATAAATCCATTTGAGTCTCCCACTCTTCAAGAGTGTCTAATCATGAACGGATATCGACACACTGTGGGTAACCACGTCGATGAGTAACAAATCTGTTATAATTCGTCTTCGTTAATATCGGCCAATTTCATCAAATGCCTTAGTAGACCTATTTTTAAAGGTGTATTACCATGTATTGGCACGGAAATACGGGCAGGATTACCAGGCTTCATATAAACATGGTGGCTGCCTTTAACCCGTTTCAACTCCCAATCCCGCTTTTCAAGCAGTTGAGCAAATTTCTTTCCTGAAATAGCTTTCAAACTGCAATTTCCAATACTTTAGCATCTTCACTAACTTCGATCTCTGCCGCATCCACGGCCAAACAAGCTTCAACTGCTTCGTAGAGATTTTCAAGAAGTTCTTCAAACGTTTCTCCTTGGGTCGCACAACCTAGAATAGCAGGGACTTCGGCCCAGTATCCCCCTTCTTCAGCCTTATGAACAATCACTTTAAGTTTCATCCGATATACTCCAATTCGTACGAGTTAAAAGTATCAAATCAAGATCATGTCTAGTTTAGCTGCCTTGATCTTGCTACACAAATATTGAACAGAATTTATGCCATTTACCTGGTCGACGTGTTGCCTCTCTACTAAATAACACTTCGCTGACTAAACTGCTCCACATGGGCTTTTTCTGTTAGGCCGGCCTGTCCAACATATTCAGATGAAGCTCTTGACCGGTATAAGGCTGCCGGGTGGCGACTTCTTCATTGAGTTCAACGCCCAAACCGGGCGCGGTGGGTGGAATAATAAAGCCGTCCTGCCAAAGAATGGGTGTTTTCAAGATCTCGGCGTGGAAACCGCCCCAGGTTTGAATGCTTTCCTGAATCAGAAAGTTGGGACTGCATGCCGCAATTTGAATGTTGGCCGCGCCGACAATCGGGCCGCAGTAGAGATGAGGCGCAATCTGAGCGTAATGGGCCTCGGCCATGCCGGCGATCTTCTTAGCTTCAAGAATCCCCCCTACTCGACCCAGGTTCATTTGCAGAATCGAGGCGGCCTGCCGTTGCAGCAGGCGGGCAAACTCATACTTGGTCGTCAGCCGCTCCCCGGTGGCAATGGGGATGCTGGTGGCCCGAGCCACCCGGGCCATCTCTCTGACATTTTCCGGAGGCACCGGCTCTTCCAGCCATAACGGATCGTACTTTTCCAGGCGTTTGGCCAGACGGATCGCGCTGGAGGTGGTCATCTGGCCGTGAGTGCCAAACAACAAGTCACACTGGCTGCCCACCGCCGCTCGAATCTGGCGGCAAAAGGTCTCGGCTCGATCCAGATCCGCCAGAGTTAACTGGCGGGGGTCAAAGGCGGAATAGGCACTGACCGGATCGAACTTGACGGCCGTAAAACCTTGCTTCACATACGCCGCCGCTCGCTCCGCGGCCAGATCGGGATCGAGATAGACATTGGTTTGATCCGACTCTTCGGGATAGAGATAGGTGTAAGAGCGCAGCCGCTCGTGGACCTGACCGCCGAGCAGCTCGTAAACAGGCTTGTTCACCGCTTTGCCGATCAGGTCCCAACAGGCCAGCTCGATCGCACTCAGAACGCCCTGCATCGAGGTATCGGGCCGCTGGATATAGCCACTGGAATAGATCAGGCGCCACAGTCTCTCTATCTTGAACGGCTCGATCCCAATGACGTAGCGCTCCACCACGTCCTCGATCAGCAGCGCCACCAGTTGCGGCTTAAAAGGCACGGCATAAGCTTCACCAAAGCCCGCCAGCCCGTCATCGGTCATGAGCTTGAGAAACACAAAGTAGGGTCCGCCAAAATGGGGCGGCGGATTCTCGACGACATAGGTTTTGAAGTCTGTGATTTTCATTTTTTTCTATAAACTGACGCTATTTAAAAACGACTCCGGTGAATGGATTTTTAAATCCGAGTCTCTAAAATCAGCTTCATTACGGGTTATGATGATACTTATACCTTTATACTTGGCGGCGCTCACCTGTATTGCATCTTCAAAATCCGTCATTCGTAACTGCAAGGCGTGCGCAATCACATCTTTATCAACTGCGGCAATTTCCACAAAATTCAGCAAGTCTTCAACAAAACTCAATGCTACTTCTCGACCTTTGGCTTTGCGAATAATATAATACAGATCAGTAACGGTTGTCGCTGTTACGCAGACTTCTATATCTAATTGTGTCACTACTTGCAATAACCTTACCGATTGCTCGAAAAAAGGTTGACGTTCCAGAGTTATATCCAAAATAACATTGGTATCTACCAAAATTTTCATCCGTATTTTTCCTGCAAATACTGCCCCTTTAGCTCATCTGGATCACCACCTTTCAAAAACCCCTGCCACTTGTCAAGAAATTTCTCAACAGCTTTCTCACGAGTTGTCTCAATTTTAGTTTTGGGTTTTAGCATTATGAAAATTTCAACTTCTTGGTTAGCAAATCGAGAAATTTCTGGAATCTCAATAATGCCGTTTTCTTGAACCTTGACCTCAAATTTATAGGCTTCCACAGTACAACTCCTATACTTTGAATAGAATAAACAAAATTACCAATCAAGATTCTACCTGAAGAGGTGTTTCTGAAGCAAACTTCAGTAATGCCACGCCAACTTTAGCCTACCTCTAATAATTTCTTCTTAATACGTAACTACTCAGGCCAAGGCCGTGAAATAGAATTTCCGGCTGAAGGTGGGAAGTCCCTGCAGGGACTTCCCGGTTTTAGCCCCGATTTCTAATCGAGGGGCGAAGTAGCTGAGTAGTTACCTTAATACAACAAAAAAAGGCCCGCCTGATGGCGAGCCTCTACCCTGGATTAACTTAGGGGCAGTCCCTACAACGGATCGTGACCATTCCCGGAGCTACGGCCATTGCCGTTTCCATTGCCATTGGTATGGCCGTTACTCTGCCCATTCCGAGCCACCACCTCAAAGCCCCACTTCTTCAATTCGGGGGTGACGTTGAAGTTATAGACCTCGAACACCAAACCTACTAGCCCAACTTGCAGGACGTTATAGATTTTCCGGGCCAGAGCCTGACTATTGATGTTGCTCACTTCCCGTTCCGTCTGGCCCGCCTCTCGCGCCGAGAGATTAGCCGCCAGTTCGTTCCGCACTCGCCTGACTTCGGCCAGGTCAGGGTTACTAAAGCGCTCGCCTTCCGGGCAACTCTCTTCATGCAACACATAACTGTTTAACAGCGCCAGCCGCCCGGCCCGCGTGGTCGGTTGCTGGATCCGGCCGCTGCCCTGCTTGATCTTGAAACCCCAGACTTCGGCTCGCTCCGGCGTATCTATAAACAGCGAGTTCATCATATACCAGATCCGGCTGGTCAACTGCCTGGCCTCGCCATCCAACCGCTTGACCGCTTCGGAGGCCGCTGTGCGTTGGCGCTCGGCGCAGAGGCGCCCCGTCGTGCATGGCTCGGCTTCGGCCAATAAAGCTTCCAGCGTGACCGTCACCGGACTGCGTTCCCCTTCCGGCCGGGTCTGCTCATAAGCCACAAATCTCTCGGCCAGAGCCATTACCGCCGCGGACTGGGAGTTTTTAGGCAGCCGCACTACATAGGAACCTGCTGTATCAAGACGCACTTGGATCATAAATATTAAATCTCCTAATTTTAAATAAGTTTTGAAGGGCTTTGGCTTAAAATAAGCCAGAAGATAACAACAGTTTCCACTCTACCGCGATTTTTACCGCCTGTCTATGCGATTTCCATTTGACTTTTGTTTGTGTTTAGGTGGCGTTAAGGTAAATTAAGGTAGAAAGAATGGCAAAAATGTTAGAGGTAAGGTCTAAAATTGGACTACACCGGCCTACATGTCAACGTTTACCCGCCTAGTTTGAGCGCCAGGGGCTGAAAGCTTAACGTTTTGCCTCATGTTTTGAGCGCAAAGGGCTGAAAGCTTAACGTTTCAGCCCATGTTTTGAGCGCCAAGCCTTGAAAGCTTAACGTTTCACCGCATGTTTTGAGCG
>CALMIS010000063.1 GCA_937864185.1 uncultured Chloroflexota bacterium | reverse complement strand
CCGGACTTTCCATAAACTCGGCCACCGTGTAGCCGGTTACCCGCTCACATGAGGGCGAGACATAGCGGATGGTGCCATCCGGATTTTCCCAGGTTTCCCAGTCATAGGTAAAATCGGCGATGGTCCGGTATTCCTGCTCCTTCCGGCGCAGGGCCGCTTCGGCCTGCTTGCGCTCGGTAATGTCCTGGTGGACTGAAATCCAAACCGGACCGTACCGGGCATGGTCAAAGCGAGTCACCGTGGCATAGCACCAGAAGGTGGTGCCATCCTTCTTAATGTTTTGGATTTCGCCCTGCCAGGTTCCGGTTTCGTGCAGGACGCGGCTAATTTGGGCAGCGGATACTTCGGGGGGGAGCCGGTCCGGCGCGTTGAAAATACTGGCGGTTTGGCCCTGTAATTCACCCGACCGGTAGCCAAACATACGCTCAAAGGTGGGATTGGCGTAGATGATCTGGCCGCTATCGGCCGAAACCAGATAAATGCCTTCCGTGATATTCTGCAAAATCTGGCTGTGGAAATGCAGCTCGGTCTCGGCCTGGACCTGGGCGGTGATGTCGCCATAAGTTACCACCACGCCGTAGTTTTCCAACGGAACAGGGGCCGCGGTGACGTTGATCCAGGTAATGTCGTCATTGCCTCGGACAATGCCCATCTTTACATTCTCAACCCGTCGCTTCTCGGTCAGTGCCCGCACGCTGGCATATTCTTCAGGCGGCATCGGCGTCCCGTCGAGACGGACAAGGCGCCATTCCTGGCCGGTTAGGCTGCGCTGCTCGTGCTCGGTTTTGGGCACGCCCAGCAACTTTTCGGCGATGGCGTTGGTTTCCAAAATGTTACCAGCCCGATCCGAGACCGAAATGCCCAGCGGGAACGACTCGAATAAAATCCGGTACTTCTCCTCGCTTTCCCGCAAGGCCGCTTCCATTCGCTTGCGCTCGGTGATATTGCGCACAATCGTCAGCACTTGCGCGCTGTTCAAACGAACCAGGCGAGCCTCGAAATCCTGCGGGCCTCGCCGCACCGGTAATTGGTACTCGAATACCTGAGGCTGACCTGTTTCAAGCGCTGCGTTGATCCGGTCCATAATTGTTGCGACCGTTTCGGGCGGCATCGAGTTCTTAATGTTACTGCCGACCACTGCTTCGGGAGCCAGCATCAAATCTTGCGGGTCACTGGCTTTAAAGTCCAGGAATTGCCCGTCTCGCGACAAGACAAACATCAAATCGGGGATAGCGCTTAAAATGGCTGCGTTTGTTTCATTGCTTTCGCGCAGAGTCGTCTTCATTTGGCGCTGTTCAGTGATATCCGTCCCAAAGATGGCGAGCGCATAAATGTCGCCGCTGGCGTTCAGCACCGGGTTGACCACCTGGTTGATGATCCGGCCGTAGCTCTCGTCCTGAAAGACAAGGGCTTGACCGGTTTCCATGACACGCTGAACGTTGGCTCGCCGGGACTCGGCCACGTCCGGTGGCAGCCAAGCGTAGATATCGTGGCCAATTAAGGCCTGGCGAGTCTGGCCCAAACGTCGAGCCACAGCCTCGTTGCATTCAATCACCTCGCCATCGGGCTTAATCAGCAGCATTGACTCGGAGACGGCATCCAGTAAGGTCCGCAGCTCGCGCCGGTTTTGCTGCAACTGCGCCTCGGCCTGTTTGCGCTCGCTGATGTCTCTAAAGGTGCCCAGAACATACGCTTCGTTTCCCAGATGAATGATCTGCCCTCGAATTTCAACCGGCTTCCGGGTTTGTCCGGCGCAGAGGACCTCGATTTCAACCGGGGGAGCTTTTTGTCCGGGTGGAGGGCTATAGGCAAAGGTTGCTTTGGCCAGGGCCAATTGCTCGGGTGGATGCAACTCGGTCTGGTGCCGGCCGATGAGCTGCTCCAGGGGCCGTTGCACAAGTTCAGCGGCGGCCAAATTGGCATCGACGATCAGCCCGGTAGCCGCGTGGGCCAGAAAGATGGCGTCCGGCGACAGATCAAATACGGCTCGGAATTTCTCTTCGCCTTCGCACGGTTCAAACACTGGCCTTAAGCGGGCAGTTTCCCAGCGTAAGACCTGCAACTCTTCGATCAGTTGGGCTTTGGTTTTGTCGCTGTCGGGCATCATTGTCATCCAGTTTTTCTGGGGCTTAAATAATTTGAAACTTAAGGTTGGAGCAGCCCGCGGAGGGCAAATAACTATCCGCGAGATTGGTTCTCAGGTGTTTATTATAGTATACGGCTTTTCCGTAGCAAAGTTAATATCAGGGGTAGAGGTGAGGCCCCTGACGAAATAACCTGGTTGCATCCGATTTAAATAGCCCTTTGACACCGAATTTCTTGGATGGTAGACTATGGAGCGCTGTGCCCTTGGTTCCCTTGGAACAAGGGAAAGAAATCGTTGGTATTCCATCGACTGTAATCATTACGGACCTAACCCAAGAGGACAAAAAGGCAAGCTTAAATGACTAACCTGTCTCCGGCCGACACCCGCAAAGTCACCATCAACTTTGCTTCTCATCACAAAATCACCCGAGTCCCCCCCGGGATGACCATTTTCAACGCGGCCAACTGGATTGGCCTCCCCATTGATAGCACTTGCGGGGCGCGCGGCACTTGCGGCAAGTGCAAAGTTCGCCTTCTGAGCGGTGAGGTACCGGTGACCGCCGCCGACCGCAAAACCTTTTCCACGCCAGAGCTGGCCGACGGCTGGCGGTTGTCGTGCCGGGCCGAGGTCAGCCAGGATCTGGTTTGCGAGGTGCCGCGCTTGCTGAGCAATCCCAAAGCGGCGCTGATGGGTTTCAACCGGCATATTGTCCTCGATCCCAATGTCCACAAGGTTTTTTTACGCCTGACACCGGCTTCTCTGGCAGATCAGCGCAGCGATGGGCAGCGGCTGCAAGAGGCCCTGCAAGAGGCCGGCTTCGAGGTCTCGGCTTCGCTGCCGGTGTTACGGCAGTTGCCCAAAGTTTTACGTCGGAACAACTGGGACCTCACTGCGGTCGTGGTGGGCGATGAGCTGGTGGCCCTGGAGCCGGACGACAGCACCGACCGGAGCTTTGGCCTGGCCTTCGATATCGGCACGACGACGGTGGTGGGCATGCTGATGAACTTGAGCAGCGGCGCGCCGGCGGCGGTGCGGTCGGTGCTGAATGGGCAGGCCATCTACGGAGCCGACGTCATCTCCCGCATTAGCCACACCATGCTGACCGAGGATGGCCTGGCCCGGTTGCAGGCGGCCATCCTCGGCTCGCTCAACGAGCTGATCGAGCAGCTCCTGACCGAAGCAGCGGTCTTGCCCGGCGAAGTGTACGAGGTCGTGGTCGCCGGCAACGCGACCATGCACCATCTTTTCCTCGGTCTCGATCCCGAAGCGATCGGGGTCACGCCCTTTGTCCCGGTCACGGCCGCGCCGCTACGCGTCCACGCCGGCGAGGTCGGTTTGCAGATCTTACCTACGGCTCGGATCCACCTTTTGCCCCATCTGGGCGCTTACGTGGGAGCGGACCTGGTAGCCGGCCTGCTGGCCACCGGCCTGGCCCAGAAAGAGGGCGTCCGGCTGCTGGTCGATGTCGGCACCAACGGCGAAATTATTCTCGGCTCAGCGGCCCGGACCGTGGCGACCGCGGCGCCGGCCGGGCCGGCCTTTGAAGGGGCCTCGATTAAAGACGGCATGCGGGCCAGCGAGGGCGCCATCGAGGCGGTCACTCTTACGCCGGAGGGGCTCGAACTGCAGGTCATCGGCGACGGGCCGCCGGTCGGTTTATGCGGCTCCGGCCTGCTGGATGCCGTGGCTCAACTGCGGCTCAGCGGTTTGCTGCTGGCCTCGGGTCGATTTGTTAAGCCGGAGCAAGCCGCTCGGCTGGTTGGGCCGGCCCTTGCCAGCCGGCTGATCAGTGACGAGTCAGGTAGTCGGGCCTTTGTTCTGGCCTGGCCGGAGGAGTCGGGCCACGGCCGGCCGGTGGTCCTGACCCAGCGCGATATCCGCGAACTGCAATTTGCCAAAGGATCGATTGCGGGGGGGATCGCTGTGGTTATGGCAGAACTGGGCGTCAGCGAGGCCGATCTGGTGGAGATCTACCTGGCCGGCTCGTTTGGCAACTACATCAACCCTCAAAGCGCTCGGGTGATCGGGCTGGTGCCGCCGCTGCCGGTGGAGCGGATCAAGGCAGTCGGCAACGCGGCGGGGGAGGGGGCGAAGATGGCCTTGCTCTCCTTCCGGGAGCGGCAGATCGCCTGGTCGCTGCCCCAGATCGTCGAATACCACGAACTTTCAGGCCGGGCCGATTTCAACGAGTCGTTTGTGTCGGTGCTGCAGTTTCCGGATTTGGAGGCCTTATCGTCGGAGTGGTTCAATCTTGGAGAGTGAACCACTCTCACCAACTACGAGCCTCGAATCGGCGGCCGGTTGGTTTTTTGGCAACCCCGGCTGTTTGGGATAAACTGACGGCGAATCGCTGCCTGAAGGAGCCTACCGCATGAGTCGGACAGAAACGTTGCTGGGTGAACTCTATGAGCATGTCTTAAACGGAGAGCGAGAGCCGGCCGTGGCCCTCACCCAAGAGGGCCTGGCACTGGGGATCGAGCCGCTGGACTTGCTCTTTAAAGCCATGATTCCGGCCCTGGAAGAAGTGGGGCGGCTCTTCGAGACCGGCGAGTACTTTGTGCCGGAGATGCTAATCGCCGCTCGAGCCATGGCCGGGGGAATGGAGATTCTCAAACCGCTTATTGCTCAAACCGGGGCCAAGCCGGTGGGGACCTTTGTCATGGGCACCGTCCAGGGTGATATCCACGACATCGGTAAAAATCTGTGCAACATTATGCTGGAAGGGGCGGGTTTTCGGGTGATTGATCTGGGGGTCAATGTCCCACCGGCCCAGTTCATCGAGGCTATTCGCGAGCACCAGCCGGAGGCCGTCGGCATGAGCGCGTTTCTAACCACGACCATGCCGATGTTCAAGGTCAACATCGAAGCGATCAAAGAAGCCGGGCTGCGCGAGCAGGTCAAAATCCTGGTTGGCGGGGCGCCGGTGACGCAAGAGTACTGCGATGTGGTCGGCGCGGATGGCTATGCTCCGGACGCCAGCGCCACGGTGCGCTTAACCAAAAAGTTAATCGGGTTAACGGAGTCCAGGTAAGGTCAGCAACACTATGGCAAAGTATCAAATTATGTCCTGGCACGACATCCCCTCGCAGCTTAAGGCCACGGATGAAAACGGCACGGTCAAGCGGATGCTGCCCGATCGCTTCCAGCAGGCTATCGACAGCGCGGCCATTGCCGCCGGCAAAAGCGACAGCGAGGCCTACCTGGACGGTTGGCAGTGGAGCCGGCGACAGGAGCGACCCGGCTCAGCCGAAGCCGTGGTCGAGGCTCTGCTGGCCGAGTTGGATGCGGCCTATCCCAAGGAGCGGCTGCGCCAGATGATTCTAAACCACGCCCAGAAATAAGAATGGCCGGCTTGGGGCCAACTTCGGCATAAACGAAGTTGGCCCCCATTTTAATTTACCAGAGCGAGCTGGCGATCCGGTAATTTCTTGGCCAAGGTTGAGTCCTAAGCCGAAACAAGCAGGCGACCGTCAATGGTGGTCAGCAGTGAAGCAAAGGCATCGGCAAAAGCCTTGACGCCCGCATCTTCTAACTCTTGGGTCACATCAGCCAGTGAAATGCCCAGGCTCTCTAATTCGGCCATAACGTGCCGCGCTTGATCCAGATCGGACTCGATTCGCAACTCGGCCCGGCCGTGATCGCGAAAGGCATCCAGGGTGCTGGGCGGCATCGTATTGACCGTGTGAGGCCCGATCAGCTCGTCCACGTACAGGGTGTCGGAGTAGGCCGGATTCTTGGTGCCGGTTGAGGCCCACAGCGGTCGCTGGACTCGGGCGCCGTAGGTCCGTAACTGGCTAAAGCGCTCGCTGCCAAATACTTCTTTGAAAGCTTGATAAGCCAGCCTCGCATTGGCAATGGCTGTCTGGCCCAATAACGCCGCTGCCCGATCGCTGTTTAAAGCGGTCAGGTGACTATCTACGGCGGTATCGATGCGCGAAACAAAGAAAGAGGCGACGGAGGCAATGTTTTTGACCGACAGTCCTTGCTCAACTCGCTCCTCCAGCCCTGCCAAATAGGCCTCCATGACCGCCCGGTAGCGCTCAATGGAGAAGATAAGGGTGACATTGACGTTAAGCCCGGCGGCGATAGCCTGCTGGATCGCCGGCAGCCCGGCCTCGGTCGCCGGTATTTTGATCATCAGATTCGGGCGATCGACCCAAGCCCACAAGCGTTTGGCCTCGGACAGGGTGGTCTCGGTCTCGTAGGCTAAGGTAGGGTTGACTTCCAAACTGGCATAGCCGTCACCGCCGCCGGTTTTATCATACAGCGGGCGCAACAGGTCGGTGGCGGCGCGGATATCTTCCACGGCCAGATGCTCAAAAATCTCGGTGGCCGATTTGCCCGCTTCCGCCAGCGGCCCGAGCGCTTCATCATAATCGCTTGATTTAGCAATGGCGTTGTTGAAGATACTGGGGTTAGACGTCAGGCCTTGAATATCGCCCCGCTCAATCATAGCGGCCAGTTCACCGTTGTTCAGTAACCGGCGCTCGATGTTGTCATACCAAATTGACTGCCCCAGGCTAACTAATTTCTGAATGGGTGTGCTCATAACTTTTCCTCCAAGTTTTCAAATTTTTGTTTTCGGTACATCAACGATCTGCTCCGATCGTTTTTGGTGGACCGCTTTCATCATACCCCGTTCAGGGGGTAAATTCAAAACGCCCCTACAGGTTTATAGTTACGCCTCGTAAGATCCTGGCCGATTGTTTACCGCTCTTGAGCGTCAATAACGGCCATAGCGGCCATATTAACAATATTACGTACTTCGGCTTCGGCGTCCTGTAAAATGTGAACCACTTTATCCATGCCCAACAACAGCGGACCAATTGACTCGGCATTGCCAAGGCGTTGCATCAACTTGTAGGCGATGTTGGCCGCGGCCAAATCCGGAAAAACAAGGATATTGGCTTCTCGCACCCGGCTAAAGGGATAAACCTCGTCAACCAGGTTTCCCAACAGGGCCGTGTCGGCCATCATCTCGCCATCAACCTGAAGGTCGGGATGGCGTTCATGCAAAATCTCGACGGCCCGACGCACTTTTTCAGCAAACGGATGGCGCGAGCTGCCAAAATTGGAGAAGCTCAACATGGCCACTTTAGGCTCGATATCGAAGCGTCGTACTTCACGGGCGGCCATACGGGCAAATTCAGCTAAATCTTCGGCTGTCGGATCAATGTTGACAGTGGCGTCCACAAAAAAGTAGACTTTGTCTCGGACAATGATGATGTACATCCCGGCTACTTTATGAATATTAGGGGCGTAGCCAATGATCTCGAGAGCTGGGCGCAAAACGTCCAGATAGTTTAGCACCAGGCCGGCCAGGTAAGCATCGGCGTCACCCTGGCGAACCATCATCGGGCCAAAGTAGCGTTTCAAGCGCATGTGGTTGCGGGCTCGGGCCAGGGTCATACCTTTGCGTTGGCGCAGTTCAAACAGGGCCTGGCTGTACTTTTCGTACTGGGGACTGGTCTGTGGTTCGATGATTTCTGGGTCAAAATCCAGACCCAAATCGCGTATTTGTTGCCGGATAAGGTCGGCCGGCCCTAATAAAATAGGGTGGCCAATTCCTTCCTCTTGCACAATTGCCGCCGCCCGAATGGTTTTGGTTTGATCTCCTTCCCCAAAGACAACCCGTTTTGGCTGGTGGCGAGCTTTGTTGATGATATGGCGCATCAGTTGCCAGCCTTTACCCAGACTGGCTTCCAACCGTTCCCGGTAGGCCTCTAATTCTATCTGGCGACGGGCAACGCCGGTGCGCATGGCCGCTTCAGCCACCGCCGGTGCCACCCACAGCAGCACCCGCGGATCAAACGGCTTGGGAATGATGTACTCCGGCCCAAATTTTAGCGCCGTCAGGTTATAAGCCTTTAACACCGAGTCGGGTACGTCTTCATGGGCCAGAGCAGCCAGGGATTTGGCGGCAGCCAATTTCATCTCGTCGTTGATTTGCCGGGCCTGAGCGTCGAGCGCGCCCCGGAAAATAAAAGGAAAGCCTAGGACGTTATTAACTTGATTGGGATAGTCGCTGCGTCCGGTCGCAATGATGGCATCGGGCCGGGTTTCGCGGGCCAGTTCATACTTGATTTCAGGGTCAGGATTGGCCATAGCAAAAATAATCGGCTGTTCGGCCATACCCTGGATCATCTCTGGCGTAACCGAGTCGGCCACCGACAGCCCGATCATGACGTCGGCCCCTTGGAGGGCTTCGGTAAGAGTGCGGGCTTCGGTTTCCTTGGCAAAGCGAGCCTTATACTCATTCATCCCTTCGGTCCGACCGGCGTAGATAACGCCGCGCGAGTCAACCAGGGTAATGTTCTCTCGACGTGCGCCGGCCAGGATGAATAGCTCGGCGCAAGAGATAGCGGATGCACCGGCACCGTTGACCACAATCTTCACCGTGGCAATCGCCTTGCCCATAACTTCCAAAGCGTTCATCAGGCCGGCGGTGGCGATGATAGCCGTCCCGTGCTGGTCATCGTGAAAGACCGGAATGTCGAGCATTTCTTTTAGTCGCTGCTCAATAACAAAACAGCCGGGGGCCTTAATATCCTCCAGGTTAATGCCACCGAACGTGGGCGCGATGGCCCGGACGACCTTAATAAATTCTTCCGGATCGGTCACATCCACTTCGATGTCAAAGACATCAATGTCGGCAAAGCGCTTGAACAAAACCCCTTTGCCTTCCATAACCGGCTTGGCTGCGAGTGGCCCTCGGTCACCCAAGCCCAGAATGGCGGTGCCGTTGCTGATCACCGCGACCAGATTGCTTTTGGCCGTGTAACGATAGGCGTCGTTGGGATTGGCGGCAATTTCAAGTACCGGTGCGGCCACGCCGGGGCTGTACGCCAACGATAGGTCAAGCTGGCTGCTGGTTGGCTTGGTGGCGATGACCTCAATTTTCCCCGGTCGTCCTTCCTCGTGATAGCGGAGGGCATTGCTTTTAGAAAGGTCCATGGTTAATTCCCTTGGTGATATTCATTGTTTTGTAATCTTTCTCTCATAGGATCGAATTGGCTAAACTATAATAGGCCTTTAATATTATTACCGCAAGGAGTTTATATGATACAGTGTAAACGCTACCGGTTACCACTCCAGTGGCAGCATTTCTGGTTTGGAGGCTTAATTGCCTTGATCCTACTAGCCTTGGCCGGATGTGGCAGTAGCCGCAGTCTTGAGTCTGCTGCTATCCAGCCGGCTCCGGCGACTCCGGCTCAAGATAGCACCCCCACGGCTGGAGTGACGGCCCCCAGCCCGGTAGAAGCCGCAGCCGAAACCGCGACAGAAGTAACCGCGGAGCCGGTCACCGACCCGACTCCTCAAACCAATCGCCCGCTCGACCAGTTCATGGCCACCGATCCGGCCACGGTTAGCCTGGTTACCGGCCGGGTGCAACTGGTCGAGTTTTTTGCCCACTGGTGACCGACTTGCCGGAGCATGCGACCCATCGTGCATGGGCTTGAAAACGAATACGCAGACCGGCTTAATTTTGTCTACCTCGACGTCGATGACTCCGCCAATCAAGAATTTATGCGCGCGCTTGGTCGCCGGGCGCAGCCGGAGTTCTATCTCCTTGACGGCGAGGGCAATGTCCTCCACCAGTGGTTTGGTCTGGTGCCGCGCGAAGAATTTGAAGCTGCTTTTGCGGCGGCGCTAGCCCAATGATCTCCTAAACTCTTAGCAGAAGATAGACCTCATAGGTTTCCAAAACCTATGAGGTCTGCTTAAAAGTTGCTCTCGGTTTTTGCTCCGCGGGGATTGACAAGTAAATATTTTGTGTTACACTACCATCTACCTGGATGGTATACGGATGGAGAATGGATGGTATGGCCGGCGAAACTGAGAAGATCACCATCAATTTGGGCTTCATCGACCTGGGGCAGATCGATCTGTTGGTGCAGGAAGGCTTTTATTCCAACCGCACCGACTTCATCCGCACGGCAATTCGTAACCAACTGGCCACCCACGCCGACGTGGTTAAGCAAACAGTAGCCCGCAAAACGATGGTTCTGGGGCTCCAAACTTACACCCGTCGAGACCTGGAAAAGCTTAAGGCCGCCGGCGAGAAGCTCCAGATCCACGTTCTGGGCCTGGCCGTAATTGCCAACGATGTCACCCCGGACCTGGCCAAAGCCACTATCGACTCCCTGGTGGTCCTGGGCGCTCTGCGGGCCAGCCGGGCGGTTAAGTCCGCTCTGGCCGATAGAATCCGTTGAGGTCAAGTACTTGACGACGGTGTTTTTGAAAAGTCGGGCTTTTGCAGCCTACAGGAGACAAAACTTATGTATAATCGAAGATTGCGCAGCAGATTGTTGAATCCGAACCGTCTTGAACGAACCAAGGATATTCTCAAGGCCACGGCGGTGATTGGTCGCACTCTCATCGAGGCCATTGACTCGGCCCCCAAGCCGGATCAGGCCGGGCGGCCGGCCGAGGACGACTCGATTGAAGGCTCGTTTCGGGTAGTCCAACCTGAGGTCGAACCCGGACCCACCGCCACGCCGGAACAGAAGCTGCTGCCGGTCGAGGTCATTATCATCGGCCCATCCGGGGCAGATCCCGCCAAAGCCTCGCCTGACCGTGAGCCAGCCCAACCAACCGGCGACGCCTCCCGCCCCAAACCAAAACAAAACACCGAACCTAAGCCCGATCGCCGCCCGGCCGCCGAGGGGCAGCCCGGCCGCTCATCGGCCAAGCAGAGTACCGACTCCGACCGTGAATCTCAGCTCCCGCCCCTCTTCTCCGACATTCCGCTGCCTCTGGGTGATCTGCCGCCGCGGTTACGGCAGTGGATCGACAAAATCCCTCTGCCCCAGAGCTCCCAAACCGAGCAAACCAAGCAGGACGACGAGCGCTTTCTCAGCCGCTCTTTTACCAATGAGGCCGGGACTCGGGCTTATAAGTTGTATGTCCCCAGCAGTTATCAGGGCCAGGCCTGGCCCTTGGTGGTCATGCTCCACGGCTGTACCCAGTCACCCGATGATTTTGCCACCTCAACCTATATGAATGAATTCGCCGAAAAGCACTCGTTTTTGGTCCTCTATCCGGCGCAGACTTTCAAGGCCAACCTGGGCAAATGTTGGAACTGGTTTAAGGAGTCGGAGCAGCAGCGCGATCAAGGCGAGCCGGCCATCATCGCCGGCATGACCCGCGAAGTTATCAAAAGCTACCAGATCGACCCGCGGCGGGTCTACGTCACCGGTATCTCGGCCGGCGGGGCGATGGCTATGGTCCTGGGCGCAACGTACCCGGATCTCTTCGCCGCCGTCGGCATTCAATCCGGGGTGCCCTACGGCGTGGCTCAAAATATTCCAACCGGCCTGGCCGCAATTAAGGGAATGAGCTCAGCCTCGGCCGACCGGCTGTCCAGCGCGCCCGGTGGCCAGGCCAAATTGCGCTCGGTCCCGACCATCGTCTTCCACGGCGACCAGGACTCCCTAGTCCATCCGGGTAACGGCGATCAAATTATCGCCCAGTGGTTAGAAGTAGGGGCGAAACAAAACGGGGCCGTGCCAAAGCCCCGGGTCAAGCTGGAACAAGGCCAGGTGCCCGGCGGGCATGCTTACACCCGCTCGATTTACCAGGATGAGCAGGGCGTGACGCTAATGGAGCAGTGGTTGGTCCACGGAGCCGGGCACGCCTGGTCAGGCGGAAATCCCAACGTTGCCTGGACGGATGCCAAAGGGCCGAGTGCCACGCAAGAGATGCTTCGCTTCTTCTATGAGCATCCTCACCCGGAGGCATGAGACCTCACCCGGAGGCGTGAGACCTCACCCGGAGGCGTGAGCTTTGTAGCCAGGCCTAGGGATGACTTCGTAAAACGTAAAACGTGACGCGTAAATCTAAGCGTCACGTTTTTTGTTTAAACCTGAACTTGATAGCCTCTCAGTTACAAGTGCGGCCTCGTTCTCTACCTGCTCACTTTTCGATAATCGGTAAATAAATCCAGTTGGGATCAGGCGCAGCGACCGGTGTGGCGGTCTGGGTGGCGGTCGGCGTCGCTGAGGGGGTAGGTGAAGGGCGGGTGCCGGTAACAGTGGGGGTGTGGGCCGGGGTGCGGGTGGCAGTCGGGGTTCGAGTGGGGGTATGAGTAGGCGTGGGGGTGCGGGT
>CALMIS010000062.1 GCA_937864185.1 uncultured Chloroflexota bacterium | reverse complement strand
ATGCCCCGACGATGAGGGTCTGGCTCGTTTGGGGGCGGTACCACTCGTTCGGCGGCGGGAGAAACCGTTCGGCGGATGGGAGGAATCGTTCGGCGGATGGGAGGAACCGTTCGGCGGGGGAACAGGTGAGATGACGGTTATGTTTCCTCGGCGATAATTTTGTCCGTGCGGGTATCGCGGCGCAGCCGGACCCAGCGGCGGCAGCCGTAGCTGTGAAACCAGGCCTCGGTCTGGACGCCTTCCGGGTTGGCGCGCATGAAGGCGCGGTCAAGATCACGCTCGTCCGGGTCGGTGATCGACTCTGGGACAACCGGGATCTCGCCGTAGATAAACTCTTGAACCGGCCGCAGGCCGCAGTGAGGG
Source organism: uncultured Chloroflexota bacterium (assembly GCA_937864185.1). GTDB lineage: Bacteria > Chloroflexota > Anaerolineae > 4572-78 > J111 > JAGRBY01. Next base: position 1,478 of record CALMIS010000062.1, on the reverse strand, counting down.
CAGGGAATTTGAAGACTCATTAGATTATCTCTTTCTATCTTGGACGAGCCACACCAACAAAGCTTTCTAACGCCAAGACGCAAAGGCGCAAAAAAGTAAAATAAAAGTAACTGCTCAGGCATGTCACTTCGGAGCGTAGCGGAGAAGTCCCTAAAGCGATACGCTTAACGACAAGACGGTTGGTAAACCCCCAGCGTTGGCTTGACTTTTTGCCAAACAAGGGCTGATTGTTGGAGCTTCGGAGGGATTTCTTCGCCTCCGGCTACGAAATGACATCAGACTGAAGGGGCGGCTAATGCGTCCCGGCCGAGCCCCGATCCGCCATGGTCCGGTCTTGAGCGAAGCGATCGAGTGAAAACGGAGCGATGAGTTCGGGCGTTTGGCCGGTGGCGATCAACTGGGCCATCTGCTCACCGCCGGCCGGAATGGCCTTGAAGCCCCAGGTGCCCCAGCCAGTCGTAATATAAAAGCCGTCGATGCCGGTTTGCCCCATAATCGGCGAATAGTCGGGGCTCATATCGCACACGCCGGTCCACTGCCGCAAAATGCGCAGGTTGCGCAGAAAGGGCAACAGGGTGATGGCCCGGAAGGAGCAACTTTGCAGAAAGTGATGGCCGGAGTGGTAGGCGTAGCTCGGCTGGCGATCGATCTCGGCCCCGAGCAGCATCTCCCCCCGCGCGGTTTGGGACACATAAAATAGAAGGCTGGTGGAGGCCACAATCGGGTTAAAGCTGAGGGCGTAATGGTTGGTAACGTAAGCCTGGAGCGGGTGGGTTCGGATCGGCAGGCGGAGGCCGGCCAGCGAGGCCAGGCTGGTGACGTGCCCGCCCACGGCGCTGACCACGACCTTGGCCGCGATAGGACCGGCGGGCGTTTCGACGCCGGTTACTCGATCGCCGTCCATGAGCAAGCCGGTGACGGCGGTGCGCTGGTGGATATGCACCCCGCGCCGGTTGGCCCCTTCGGCCAAAGCCCAGACCACCCGATCGTGGCGAGCGGTCGCGCCCTCGGGGTGGTAGGAGCCGCCCAGGACCGGCCAGACGCCGCCGCCGCTCAGATCGATTTCGGGGCAGATCTCTTTAACCTGCTCGGGCGTGACAAACTCGGTTTTGGCCCCGAAGGCGGTGTTGATTTCGGCCCGGGCCACTTCGGCCCGCAGGCCGGCCTCGCTGTGGGCCAGCCAGAGCAGGCCTTTTTGTTTGTGCATAAGCCAGCGGTCGGTCTCTTGCTCCAGTTGAGCATACAGCTCGACGCTCCGCTGGTAGAAGCGGACCGCCTCGGGGAGGCCGTAGTTGGAGCGAATGACGGTGGTATTGCGCCCGGAATTGCCGCCGCCGATGTAGTTGCGCTCCAAAACGGCGACGTCGGTGAGCCCGTGGCGGGGGGGCAAATAATAGGCCGTAGCCAGACCGTGCCCGCCCCCCCCGACAATGACGACCTCATAGCTGCGCTTGGGAGGATACCAGGTCAAGCTGACT
>CALMIS010000061.1 GCA_937864185.1 uncultured Chloroflexota bacterium | reverse complement strand
GAAAGCCCTTATATCCCACCGCTGAAGCTGGTGGGGTTTACGGGCTTATTTCTAACCAAATGCCACAAACAAAAGCCGTACAGGATGTGCAAGTGACGCTGCAGGTAGTCAAACCAATCGGGTTGAATTTCTATAGCTGGGTTGGGCCGATCTACAAAGCGGTACAGACACGGCTCCACAGGGTCGGCAAAAGTAGTGTCAGCCAGTTTAACGATCAGGCTGTTAATTTGCCAATCGGGTTTGCCTTTTAATTGGTTGGCAAAAAAAGGGCGCAGAAAGCGCTGAGGCACAAAACGACCCAAGCTTGAAATTTCTTCGTTCAGCTTGGGTTGGGAGGGCAAACAAGCCAAGGTGGTTGCCAAAACCTCGTTTTTCTTGGCGGCTAGGGTTAATCCCGTCATAGTTCTGACCTGCACCGCTATCCCACTCAGCCGGTCCTGCTTGCCGAACGAAAGGTAAAAATAGTTTGTGGGATACCAGACCCCGGCAACCATATTTGCCAGCAAAGCCTGCAAGGGAATGAAGGGGGCGGCATCTTCTTTCACCCGGTCCAGAATGGCCAGAAACCAGTAAAATTTGTAGGAGTTGGTGACGTGGTTAAAAGCGGCGGCTAAATGGTGTATGGGCAGTTTGTTCGAAGCGGGTAAACTGGTCATTGAAGTGTTTGTTTTGCGGACGCAATGATTCTTACACGTTTGCCGTTCAATTATACCGCGTGTTTTCCGTGGGATACAAGGTTAAACTAGTTTTGCTGGGGGCTAGACAAGCAGTCGTGGTCGATTGTTAATTTAGAACGAATAATTCGCAGTTCTGACAATCTATTTCAACATTCAAGGACGCGCAGGTTAAAGCGGGTAGGGTAGATTATAGTCTTATGACTATGCGATAAATCGGTCTGGTTCCCTCTATGGTCACAGCTCTTCCAAAATGGCCCTCATTAAAGGACGCCAGTGTTCATCAGGCTATTTAGCCGTAGTTTCACCGTCGGTCGCCGGCACCTAATGACCCCCAATCACCTCCAGTAGCCTGCGTTCAACATCCTGCCACGGGGCCGCCAGGTTAACACTCTCAATCCGAATCTGGTGCCCCTGCAGTTCGACGTTTTCAGATAACTCGCCCTGGATTGCCGGGTATAAGAGAACGCCGGTCGCTTGCTGGTGTGAGTTTGAGAGGTGTTCTTGGGTTTTGAGATAAGCGTAGATCTGGTAAAGATGCGCTGAGTCGAACATCTCTTTTCCCCATCGGTTTTGTTTCAGGCTGTTGGCCGTAAATTTGGTATCGAGAATAATAATACGCCCGGATGCCACCTCCTTTAACATGAGATCGGGGCGCATAGTGGGCAAGTAGGGGTTAGAAGACTTTTCGTGCCAGGTGAGTGTCTTTTGGGGCTGAACGAGCCAATGACGCAAGTGATACCGGTAGAAGTTCGCCACAAAACTTTCATACAGACGATGCAGTACCAGCCGGTCACGCTCCAGTTGAGAGGCGTAGACCTGACCGGCCTCTTCGGTGGGCAGTTGTCTGCGCAGGATGAGGTCGCAAACGGCCAACATCACCCGGTAATCGTGGTCCTGGCGTTTTGCCTGTTGCCTGTGGATGAACTCCGGCGTAAGTTCGATGAGATCAATCCCATCGAGCGTACGCACCAGCCAACGTATCGTGTGGCGGAGTTCTTCGGCCTGTTTCTGACCGGGGCCAAACTGCCCCACTTGAGCCAGATGAAACAGGGTGCTGCGAATTATTTGGTTCTGGGGGGCGTTGATGCTGTAATGTTCAAACTCGCAAAGAGCTTGCCCGCGTTCGAAGGCGCGCTGCTTTAGACTCTTTGTAAATTGAATTCGACCGCGAAGCCCGCGCAACAGCCGCTGTTCGGCAATATAGCTACAGCCCAGACCAATCCGCAACCGTTGTTGCAGTATCCTCACCAAAACGGAAGCCAGCAAAGCATCCAGCGAGGGTGCCTGTTCTACCTTGACCATTTGCCAGTAAGGAGAGTACGGCGTTTCATTCCAGGCGTACAAAAGCAAGTACCAGAGATTGCGGATCGGGATGCCATACGCTGTTTTTGGCGTAGATGGCGAAGCGAGAATGTTCAGGTCGAACATATCTGCTTCAAGAGCTGCTTAACCGCTTCATCTGCCTTTTGAGTATTATCGAACCAGTACTCCTTCAGTAAGGGCGCAATCTCTGTCTCCACGATGCTGGCATACCAGGCTTGATCCAACTCAGCGAAGTTATCCCCTTTGGGACAAAAGTAGCTGTGGCCAACCTGGTAGTTCTCGCCTAGCAACGGGTCCGCCTTGATTTCGCGATTGAGCGCGGCAATCCGAAAAATGATCAAATCGACAAGTTCCTCCGGCATTGTCCGGTTGAGCAGCCACTGGCGGAAAAGTTCGCTTTCGTACTGCGGTCGGAGCGTAATAAAAGCGAAGCGCCGCCGCAAGGCATAATCGACCATTGCCAGGGAGCGGTCGGCCACATTCATCAGGCCGATTAGATACAGGTTGGCCGGCAGGTAGAACCTTGGCTCATCCGGGTTTCGATAGACCAAAGGCACCGCAAATTCCCGCCCCCGCTTATCGGCTTCAATGAGCATCAACAGTTCGCCAAAAATCTGGCTCAAGTTGCCCCGGTTAATTTCATCAATGATGAAAACATACTTGCGCTCAGGGTCTGCAACGGCCCTTTGGCAGAACTGGTAGAAAACACCGTTTTGCAAGTCAAAACTGCCGGCTTGACCCGGGACAGGCCGGTAACCGCGCACAAAATCATCATACGCGTAAGATTGATGAAACTGCACCATTTCGAGCCGGTCGTTGTCAATTTCCTCCATCAATGCATAAGCCAGTTTTTTGGCGATAAAGGTTTTGCCTACGCCGGGTGGTCCCTGCAAGATCATCGCTTTCTTGGCCCGTAAGCGATCCAGAATCTGCCGCAGCTCGTTTTCGGCAAGAAACACCCCAGAGGCAATGATGTCTTCGAGGCTGTAAGGAGGAGCATCTACTTCCGGCTCGTTTGAGACGGTGGGTTTGCCCATCTCTTTGGTGTCCCGATATTGTTCCCAAAACCAGTCATAGTCTTGCTCTTGACCACCCCAAACAAAATCAATTAGCCTCTTACTGAATTCGATAAAGTTGTAGTGTTCATCTGTTCTCAAACGCCAGATCGTGGAGCGCTTTGTGAAAAAGTACCAGGACTTTTCCTGAAAGTCAGGGTCCCACTCTACCTCAACGGTTCTGCCATCACCGCGGTTGGCCACAATAGTGCCAATGGCTTTGATGTCCATCCGCGATACCGTTTGATCTTTCGCGTCAAAAGGCAAGTTTTTTCGTTGGGTGGTGGTAGCCTTGATCGCAATTTTGTCATTGGCCTTCATAGACTTGACTTCATCCAGGTAGCGATCCTCATACCCATTTTCCCAGACCCCCTCTTCCAAAAAATATCGCGTCTGATCGGGGGGATCTCTATCCTCCCAGTAGGCGCCGACCAACCAGTAGCTCCGGTCTTCTTTCACCGGTTCTGGTTGTTTTTTTGAGGCCGCCCCTTGGGTTCTGGCCTGCAAAGCCGCATTCCAGGCGGCCAGGGATAGTTCCGGGAAAGATTGGCCCTTGGCCGAAATATCTTGGAGGGTAGTGGCGTAGAATTGGGCCGTCAAGCCCTCTTTCGGGATGTCGAGGCCTATATAAATGCGGTTCACACTATCCAGACTCAAAAATGTATATGGGCGTATCCAAAACAAGCCCATCGTCAAGTTGATGTTGACCCCGCGGACAGCCAGAGCTTGGCTGAACGCCTTCAGGAATCGTTCATCGTGCAGGGGACTCTCTTGGAGAGCCAGTTGAAAAACAGACCACAAGCGCGAGACGTCGTCCACGTTTCTTGAGGCCTGATAGGGAAAGAACCATGAAGCCATATTGTTGAGAACGGGGATACCGGCGAAATCTGACGGAACCGAGTTCTGAAGCTGAAAGTGCTGTTTCATTTGGGCCAGAATCGCCCTGCGTTGGTCGTCTCGAATTCCCCGGTTCAGCACGCCAAAGAAGGTAAATGGGTCGATTTCTTCCAGCAGAGCGCGCTCCCCATCTTTGTTTTTATCCTGCAAGGAGGTGATGGTAAACCCCTCTGCCCGCAACTTTTCCAAAAAAGCGATCAGCTCTCCCTGGCGGTCTTGCCAGCCCGATAAAACGGTGGCGAGCTCTTGATAAATATCAATCCAGGTGAATTGGTTACTCACAACAAAACTCCTTTTGGACGGATGGGCTTTTTCCCGGAACCTCACCCTTCCTCAAACCGGTAATACTTGAACTTCAGTGTCCGGCTGTTTTCGCGGATGATCCGGACGGTATTCTCGTTAATGCCCTTGAGCAGCCGGGCGCTGATCTCAGCGTAATCTCCGCCGCGCAGTCAAGGTGTCAGGTCAGCCGCTCGATGACCTCTTTTATAATCAAGCCGCCCTCACGATTGACCTGCTGGAACCCGACCATGACCTGTTCGTAGTAGTGCGATAGCACTTTTTTTGAAGGTGAGAGTAGCTGCCCGCCCTTTTTCTCACCACCGGGCTAAATTTTGCTACCCGGCAACACACTACTGCCTATAAGGGGCAAACGGTTGCTGAACGAAGCTAAGTGAGAGAAGGCCACCCGGGACAACAGCGAGCGAACCACTCTTTGAGGCAACAGATAGCCAGATGTTGGCCAAGTGGGTCCAGTTATTCACTCTTCGCTCGCGCCAACGATCTGACAGATGTAAGCATTGTGGAGACGTCTTTAGCCTAAATAACCAGAAAGGCTCGAGCATTTGGGATGGCAGCGCCAATGCTGAGCTGATTGCGCACGATCCCCGAGTGGACCAGAGCAATGTGATTAGCTTAGCCTTTCGAAATCGCCACTCCAACTAATTCTAAGAACATACCTATTCTAAATGAGTCCAACACCATATATTCAATTGTCGATACTTTCCCGGTTCAGTCTGTTGTAACTGAAAGCCCAAATTTTCATAAAACTTATTTGAAGGAAGATCTTGAGGACACTTTAAGCAGACGCACGTTTTACCTAAGCCTGCCGATTCATTAACCAAAGCCCTTACTAACTTTTGTCCAACCCCATGTCGCGTATATTTGGGGACAACTGCAATGTTATATAGTGTCGTTTGTCCGTCTTTACGGTGTCTGTATTCAACAAAGCCAACGACTGCTGAGTCAAGTTTTGCCACCAATAATTCCGACCGACTGATAGATTCCAGCAAAGATGGACGCCGCACAAATCCTAGTTCTTTCTTATGGGCGTCGGCAATTCGTTTAATCTGATCAATATCATCAAGCATTGCCTTTCGAATCGATATTCCATCATCCCCAAATGTCAAATTTTCCCTCCTCCGCCGGTGTGGCGATACTGCTACCACCATGTTGGCTACGACGTGGTCTAATGCGTATGGTTGCAATAGACTCCTGCTCATCGTCTACTAGCACGGCTTCGCCAGAGCGTTTAAGATTTTTTACGAAGGTTCGTAATTCTGCACCCATATAATCCTGACTAAGACTGTTGAGAGCATTTACGTCTTCACGGGTAGTCATTTTGTGGCTCAAAACAACATCACATTGTGATAACACTTCGCTATCAATCGCCGAGGGTTGCTGACTGGCAACAACCATTGATAACCCTGGCTGCCGTCCTTCCTTAGCCCAACGGATAAGTTGATCTTTAGCCAGCGTAGACCCACTATTTGGCGTGAACTGGTGAGCCTCATCTAGTAACATCCATACTCTAGGCATTGGAGTGGCAAGATTAAATTCTTCTCTAAGCCGGGCATCCGCTCGAGCCTTAAATAAATTGCGGGCAATGACGGAAACCGTTAGGTTACGTCGACCACGAGGCCCTGGTTCAAGTCGACTTAGATCTAATACATTTATGGCGCCAGGTATAAACATATCTTGAATAGGTGTATGCCCGTCCTCCGCGAAAATTTGCCAGCTGCGCGCAGCTTCCAATCGGTTAAGCAGTGCTTCTTTTGTAGTGTCAATAGCCCGGGGATCTAGTTCCAACTGGTGAATAATATCTTTAACAAAAAATGGCTCACCTTTCTCAGAAAGTTTATGTGTAGCTCTGAATAAGGCAATACCCAGAGGTTTGTTAATGTTGGCGTCGAATAAATCACACCAACCGTCAGGTGACAAATCTGACGGATTGAGACGAAGCGGTATGACAAGAATTCCTCGTTCTTCTAAGATTTTCAATACATCAGGGTCATACAATTTTTGGGGGTCTCCCGGAACAAGCAAACGGATAACAAAAGCCTGCGCGGACAATCCCCACTTAAACAATTCTTCCTGTTGTAGAGTATTGGGTCGGCTCATGGTGTGATAAACACCCATAGGATCTACAATTATAGGAATAACATTGCTGCCACCAACAGCGATTAGCTCTTCAATGATTACGCCTAATGTATAAGACTTACCACTACCGCGTTTTCCACATACCAAAACGGCTCTTGAACCGGCAGCATCAAGATAAACCTGTTCTTCACTACGAGTATCTCGCCCTAGTAATAATTTCACGCTGTCACCCCTGCTGCTACCTCTAAATGAATAAAAGGTACAATGCTTTCCCAGTAGGAAAGTCCACCGTGGACGCCACTATCATTAGCTCGAATTGACCGTCCCAGATAGGGATAGTGCAATAGCGAGAATGTTTGCCGATCCGTTGAAAACGTTGAAGTTAAGTTAGAGTGGGGACTTATCTGGGTGGTATATCGAGGCCGATTGGCGTTGAGATAATTGATTTCTTGCCAAGCGTGTTGGTTTTTCCAGAGGATGCCGTGATCGGCGATGAGATAAACTGCGCCATGCGTTTCTCTCTTAGATAGAAAGCTAACTAGCAAACGCAAATCTTGATGGATAGCCTCTGTTGCCGCTTTAACTTCAACGTCGCTAATCTCGCGTCGACTGTGAGCTAACCCATCTAACCCTTCCCGAACAATCTGAATATACAATCCCTTGATCTGGCTGAGTTGGCTAATTTTCTCGTAGGCCTCGTCAAAGCCATTTACTTTTTCGAGAGGTATACCGGCAAAGAGCGTTTCCGTAATATCATTTTGTGCTCTTGACCAATATGAGTAGCCCCGTTGATGTCTTATTCCAACTTCTACCAACCGCCGAGCTAGAGGCGGGGAGTTTATAATAGCCGGGAAACCTACCTGAGGATCAACTTGATCGGTTGAGGTTCTACTATAAGTGATCGACGGACCGTCTATGAAACAGGGTTCTGGGCGTTCAGGCCAGTGAGCAACATCGGCATAACTTAAACCATCGACCAACAAAAGAATCACTGTGTCGTAACCGTGCTGTTGTACATCCGCAATTATACGATCTGCCACACGATGATTGGTCAGCAGCCACTGCCGTGCCGTCTCAATTCGATTTGGTAAATTAATGTTGATTAATTGAGCCGGAGGACTTTCGAGGAGATTAAGAGTTAAGAATCGGTCCACATATTTTGTGTCTAGGTGCGGAATTATTACCGATCTAACTGAATGAGGTGTGGGTGAATCTAGTTCCTCGAGCAAAGTATACGGATCACTAACTCGTTCTACACTTTGACTTAAGCAAAGAGGAACTAAAGGGTGAAACTGCCCCATTACTGGCGCGACGGTCAATGCATATTCAAGGTCAATAAGTTGGCTAGTCATTGGGCATCTCTATTGAATTGCCTCGATTGGTAAACGAATTCGTCGTTTAATGTAAAGACCCCGTATTGCCCGCCATAAGGCATCGTCGGATAATGATAGCTTCTGTCGAAGATCATTGAATTCAGAAGAGCCACGGTTGTTTAGAAATTCTAGCACAACTTTTTCATCTCCCTCGGGTGCCTGAGTTTTGATAAGGGTTTCAGCCTCTTTAAGTTCTCTGCCGACCATAGCTAGTCTTTCAGGAAGGGGCTGGATGATTTGCAGCAAGTGCTGAAACTCTCCTTGATTGTCCTCAGGAAAATCCGAAACGATAGTCAAATCGTTTGCTCGTTGTTCTACTACACTTAATTGATTGGACAATTGAGTGAGGCTTTCAAGCATAGTATTACTTTTATTGGTAATTAACTCTTGTTCCTCGGGAGTTAATGACTTAATTGATGGATCCGTCCGAAGTCTATCGACAGTTGACTTAAACTCACTCACCCGTGTTTCTATCTGGTGGTACAATTTTTCCAGTGCGCTCTGAACTTCAAGGCGTAGACGACGGTAGGTATCATCAGGGTCAGAGGGATTATAGGAGTAGGGTGTCCAGAGCTTATCGGGAGGAAATTTCAGAGTAGATATGAGAGCTTGCCGGTAGCGATCTTGTAAGCTGGTAAAACGGGCGTTTGCTTCAGCTTTAATAACACGAACTGCTTCATCAATTTCTCGCAGTTGACTTTCGTAAGTTGGAGCATCGGGTAACGCATCCAGTTTGCGAGCGCTCAGATGCCCTCTTATGTCCTGAGATAATTTTTGAAATCTTTCCCGTTCCTGGCTTACCGCATCCCCTAACTCGTTCATTTGATCCAATATGTTAGAGCCTGCTAGCACCAATCTCCCCCACTCATTGAACCTTTCAAAGTCACTGGCACTATTCTGACATTTTTCAAGTAATGGCTGATGGCGACCCTGTAATTCCTTGAACTCACCGGCTAATCTGATCAAAGCCTCTAGTGACAAATTCTCGGCGCGCAGACCAGCAGCTACGGTTTCTGCTTGCCGCCGATATTGATCCGTTTCATTTTTTAGGGCATTGAACTGACGTAGGATTCGACTTTTAACGTCGTTCACCTGTTCAACAAAGTTGACTGAGCCTTGTACGGGTGTTCCCAATGCTTTGAGATGATGTGGATTGAGTTGCGGTAATTGACGTTCAAATAACTGAATACTACTTATTAGTGTTTTGTGTTGATCTTTTATAAACTGTTCCAGGTGACGACGATAGGTTTGCACCGAGCGACGAGCTATAATGGCTTTTTCATCATCTGGTTTTTGCCGTAAACCATTTAAAGCATTGGCAACCTGCTGAGCGTCTTGATACCAGGTGCGAAGTTGGTTATTTTGGCTATAAATCTCTAACAACAAGCCCAAGTCACGCTGCCACCCTTCCACCTCTATCGCTAATTCGTCTATAGATGGAGCTTGGTTCACTTCTTCACGGATGACGCCGCGTTGTTCACGGGCAATAAGCCCGCGATCCTCCATCAAGTCAATGATTTCATCGATTTCCTTATGGTGATAGCCTAATTTCGCAGCTTGGAGGTAAACCTGATTGGTTGGAATAACGTGAACCGTGAAGCTCTGTTGACCAACTTTGTGCTTTTTAGTTTCAGGGGACTGTTCGAGCCACTTTTTAATCTGCCGTTCCAAAGGATGGAGTTGAAACATTACCGCTCCAGCCTTACCTTCCTTGATTTCGCGCTGCGTCGGAAAAGGCTGCCGGATATTGAGCAACACAACATAATTGCTGATAAAGGTATCCAACCCGGTATTCGAGAGAGTAAATAACTCTGAAATTTCATCTTTAGTACCAAGCACGACCATTTGCCCTTGTCGTTCGTGGGTGGTCTCTAGATGTTTTAATGCATTCCTATACTTGTTCAGTGAACTGGTCCAGGTGTTGACCTGCATCAGGGTGTGATAGTCCGGATACATAGCATCAAGAAGTAACCGGGTAGTTTCTTCAAGAATTCGCTCTTGCGCTGCATTGAAGGGTCCACCCACATCAGGATTAAACAAAAAACGAAAGACATTATCAAGTAAATCGGGTTGGAACATATATTGAATATGTTGATCATCACTTTTAGGTATCTGGCTGTTAGCTCGCTTTTCGTTAATGAACTCATGCAATGCCAGCATCAAGAGAGGTGTAAACTTGTAGGGTGAAACAATAGCACCGATTGTCTTCTCTAGATTGGGCGACACGCTAGACTCATCTTGGTGCATCATATTGAGAGTCAGATTGATTTGCCGGCTATCATAATCAATCTCAATCGGGGTATAACGTTGACGTCGTTCCGCTTCCATTTGATCCAGGTATAGTTTAAGCCGGATTTGGACGACAAACTCACCGTCTGGTTCCATATCTTTAACCGGTTCATCCTCCCATAACAGCCTAATCTGTAATCGGCGTTCAGGGAACTTACGTTGGTAGCTGGCAAATGCGCCCCGCAATAACATTCCTCGATTGCGAGTGAGTAAGCTGTCATGGCGGGTTTCTTCAATTTGCCATTGGTTGTTAGGAAAAACTTTTTCGGTCAGTAGATTGAAAAATCCCTGCATGGCACGTCGATGGGCGGTATGGTTTTGTTCATCAAAAATTCGCCAGAATTCACGAATGAGGATGGAAAGGGTGTCAACGCTTAACTCAACACGATCCAGGCCACGAAGTGTAATACCCTTGTTGGCTACATCACCCACACTAATAACTAAGTCTCCCTGAGCACTAATAAGCAGAGTATCGAAAGCTTGGATCAGCCCTTGTCCTTGCTGAATATCGCGAGTGACACCCTCTTCTGGAAACGCGGCCGCCCACTTTATGGCTCGTTCCCGATCAGGATACCCTTTTACTAAGCTGTGCCCCAAGGCCTTGTTTGTGGTCTGCGGAATTTTTTTACTACTGTCAAAAGTGATCTTAGCATTAAGGAAGTCATTAATCAGATGTTCTGGTGTGTAGGGGTCATCGGCTGGTGAACCACGTTCCAGATAACGACGAGTCATTAAACGAAAGGTGTTGACTACTGTACGCGGACCATCTGATAAATCCGGTCTGGCACAAATTTGTCCTAAAGCGGTTAGAGTGGCCTCTGAAGCAATACGATACTGATGACTTTCAAAATTAAACTGCTTGGCTAACCGATCCCATAGTCTTAGAGGAAAATCACGACTATATACGGTTCGCAAATCAAGCTTCGTTTCCAACCGATGGACGAGATCACCCCGCTGATCTCGCAATACATCCAACTCTTTAGGGGGCAGCACCATCACCAGTCCAAAATGTAGATGCTTGCGACGGGTAATCAAACCACTGATAAGCTCAAATAAGGGGCTTATAGGGTCTTTGGCGCCGGTTTTAACCTCTGGATCTATATATTGTTGTACCTCATCGGGCAGGACCAGAACCCCTTCAAAGCCTGCCTCCCGGGCAATGGCTACGGTTTGCTCAAAAAAACGCAAATAATCGGCGGTATTGAGTTTCTGTAATTCAGGGCGATCTTTGAGAAGCTGCTGCGCACTCGTACGGTCAATCTTATATTGCCGGGACAAGCTCTCGGCGCTACGGTCAATGATGTCTCGATACAGAGTGGCCACATCGTTGATAAATGGAGAGCCGGGGCGAGTGCGCTGCAATTCGTAACTCAGCCAGCCATAAGTCGCTGTAATTAAATCTGGTAACTGGGTCATTACAAACGGGGGTACGGCAAGAATATTGGCTGCCTGCGCTTGCTGCCATAAATAAAGCATCGTGCTGGTTTTGCCATAACCATATTCGGCTGTAATGTAACCGCGCAGCGCTTCTGCATCTTTTATGCCGCGCACCACCCGTCGTTCAAAGTCAGTGACACTTTCCCCGTTATTCTGCCCTTGCGCTTCACGCCCTAGAGGAATGTAACTGCGCACGTGATTTATATATGTGCGACTCACCATCTCAGGCCGGTCAAGCAGATCAGCCGGTCGTTGGGTTTGCACAATTTCTTCCTTGTTGAGAATAGCATCAAGTCCTTCAAGATTCATGGGGTGGCTCCTTAATTACTGAGTAAATCACTTGCCATAGATTCCCGGTAGAAATAGGTTGGGTAGGAAAATGCTGCAAGATACGAAGATTGTTATAGAATTGCTGAATATCTTCGGTCGTTGGGTTTCCTAACTCGATGATTGGAAAACCAAGCCGAATGGGTTTAGAGGTTATCAGTACAGTTTTCTTTATCTGGCGCAATTGAATTTCTGAGAGTATACGGCGTACTTCCTTTTCTTCTGTAGGAGAGTTGTCAATGATTACGGCTGGAGAATAAAGTGGTAAATCTTGCCTGAGCAATCCTGGTACAGCGTAAAAACTGGCTTGGAAATGACGAGCCACTATCCAACCCAAAAAGGTTTTGCCGCAACCAGTTGGACCGGTCAAATTAAGAGTACCAGGGTAACGCCAAGAATTGATCAAATCTGCAAAAGCCGTGCGCTGTGACGATGTTAGCATTCTTTCGTTGGCCTGGCCTTTAATGGAATTAATTAACTCAAGTAAGCGGCTCACTATAGAACACACCCATTCCAGTGATTGCTGTGTCTCATCTTGCACGAATATTAGGGCTACACTTAATAGACTTCATTCAATTAAATCAATGATTTGGGGCCATCTCAAGAAACGCAAATAACGACCATATACGCCAGCGCTGGTGCCAGGCAGAACTACCTTTGGATAGTTTGGCAACATCCAATCCAACACACTGTCCAAACTATTGGGTTCTAACAAACAGAGCCGGCAGATGGCTTCTCTGCGGGGAGGAGTTATGAGAAAATCGATTCCTATTTCACCTTCAGTCTGCTGCGCTACCCAGCCCACCGCTAACAGAACAAGCTCGGATGGACAAAAACTGCGCCGGGTAAAAACGTTACTTTCAATAACTGGAGGGATCAGCGCTTCAAGCCATTTACGTACTCCTCGAATACTCTTAGGGCTGAAAGATACCTCTCCAGAACTATATCCTTCAACTTCGGAAAATAGAGAAGTGGTTCGATTGTTAATTTCTTCTGCAATTAAATTTGCGGTCTTCACTACATCGACAACGCGTCTGTCCCAATAACTATTGACAACTTCTCGATAACTCCATAAGAAAGAGTTTTGTGCCGGAGTATCCAACCGCCAACCTGTATAAAGAAGATAATGTATTACATCTGCCTGTAAATTTAAACTTAGTCTGACAATTGTCTCTGCTTGTCTAGTTAAACTAATATAATCATTATTTCGAGCCAATAAACCTATTGCGTGAGCCATTCCCTGTAATTCAACCCGGTCACTCAATCCACGGTCACGCGAAAAAGATTGTAAATCTTTAACTGATTGAAACCTCTGTCCTTCTTCATAAATGGCTTTCAGTACAGGTAACATCTTTTCGGGAGCCCCTTCAGAAGGCACATGAAACGTTAGACGTTGATTAACCACTTATCATACTCCTGTTGATATTTAGGCGACCCACTAGAATATATTTTACGAATCAATTCAAAATTTCCTGCGTTCACCAAATCAACTGTTTCTTTGATACATATCAAGTTATGCATTGCCCGGAAAAGCTTAATTTGTTGTAAATCCTCAATTGAAGTGCAAAATGGGCAGTGATGCTTCGTTATATTTCTCAATACCTCAAATTCATTAATCGTGATTCCCTTTTGAAGTTCAGAAGAAGCATTTCGATGCGAAATATTGTACGCTCGCATAAACGGCAAGAATACCTGTCCAAAACCAGCGGCTTTAAGCCAAGAAGATGAATCAAACGATTTTGCTCCGACTCCAAAGATCATTGCCGCTAAAGCAGGCACTCCTAACCCAAAAAAATGAACTCTTGCGCTATGTTCTTTTGCCACGCCAACAACATATTGAGCTAAGTTCACCGCATTGTCAGTTGCAACGTTAACCTGGCTATTTTTCCCTACCGTACCAAAGCTACCAAAACCTATATACTTTAAGCCCAAGTCTAGATATGTTCGCAAACAGAGATCGACCTGACTAAAGGTGTGACCTTGTACTACTCCCATTGCTTTAGATTTGAGGTCATCGGGCATTTCAAGATAAAACAGTCTGCTAAACTTAGCTGTCTCTTCTACTTTTTTTTGAACAACATCTGGTTTATCTTGAGATGTAGGTACATGATCCGGTAGAGTATATACGTCTCCCCAGGTATTTTCACGGTAAAACTGCAAAAGAGGATAATAAAGCTCATGGTAACTAAGTCGCCCAATTTGGACATAATAACCACCGCTATCAAATAGGACGAATGACTCTCTCTCTTTCAAGTCGCGAATTTGATTAATGGATTGTTTAGACACAAATAGAGGCGTTATCAACACATTCTTAAAAACTTCAGTCTGAATTAAGTACTTCTTGAGCAGACCGCGCATTTTTGTGATGTCACTGGGAACTAAAGATAAGGCCGCAAAAAAGTCTAGCAACTTATTCACCAAGATCCAAAGTCAAAAACACCAAAATCAACGTCTGCCTGCCCTCCATCCTCAGTGGCAAGGCTTGTTCTATCATAGTCTGGTTTTTCGGCCAATTGGTCGGCGAGCTTACTACCGAATGAGGTGAGCCGAAAAGAACCATTAGGCAACCGCTGTATAGCACCGAGCCCCGCCAATAGTTTTAGGCGATTAGCCACATCGTTCAATCCAAGAGGATGAACTTCGACAAATGACTCAGCAAAATCTGTTATCCGACCGGGTTGAAGATGGCGTAAGACCCACCAAAAAGCGGGCATGGCCACCAAATGTGTGGTGAGTTGTTTCAAGCAATGTTGGCGCAGGCCAAGCAAATCTTCAAGCAAATTGGGCATAGTGGTGTGAATTGGTGGATTATGACCGTCAAAATGAAATGTATATGGAATTAATCCAACCAGGTAGTAACAATTTAGAATACTCTGACGAAACCAATTGGATTGGTTTGGAGAACTATGCGACCATTTTAACATAAAATCCAGAAATTCATCGGTTCTCGGTTGTTGTCTCAAGAATTTGTTTGCCACCAAGATCGACTCAAACAGCGTATCGAGCTGATTAGGTAAATCGGGCAGTGGGATAGGGCAAAAAGGCAATACTGGCTGTTTTCTAGTCCGCTCCCATTCAACCCGGCTAAATACACCTTCTCCTAGTAGAATAAACGTGTCTTCATATCTGTTGAGAAGACTATACACGTAATAGTCATCTAGTTTTTCTTCTATCATATCACTCAGTTGTTCAACCACATCGGTGTAATGAGAAGGATTGCCTAAAAGTATTAAGGCATCTTCTACTTGCATCCGACGAGAACTTATTTCATTGGACTGATACCAGCTAAGCCCGGGAAGTCTAGCGACCAACTCGTCCAAGTATTGCCAACTGTAGGGTTCCGGCTCACTGATGGGATTGAATCTGGACCAATATCCGTAATGTTGAGTAAGGTACTGATTTAATTCATCTGGCCAGATATCCGGATTAAATATATCTATTTTGGAATATGACTCCAGCTGCCGTTTATACGAAGGAAGCTGTAACCGTTTAATCGCCTTAGATTCGAGTTGACGGATACGCTCGCGGGTAAGTCCATACATCTGGCCAATTTCTTCCAGTGTATGTTCTTCACCATCTTCTAATCCAAACCTCAGCTTAAGGATTTCCCTTTGGCGCGGAGATAATGTGCCGATTGTTTCAAGGATAACGGTTCTAAATTCTTGATTAATGATGTTATGGATACGAGTAGGAGGATTCTGATCATAAATTATTTCGGCTATGGTCACTTCTTCCTCTACCGATGTACCAAAGAAATCTGTTACAACATGCGAGGGAATCTGGGTCAAGAGGTCAAGTGTAGGTTCTATGTATTTCAAAAGTCTCTTTGTTCTTTCAACCACCCTATACCACTTTTTTTCTAACTTTGGCGGTAGCTTGGTTTTACCCTTCTGATACTGAATAATTGTCTCGACTTCTTTAGGTTGAAATTCTTCTAAATGAAGACTTAACTGCGGCACAGTGGGGTCCCCGATGCCTTCGTCTAAACATTTTTGATAAGATGTCTCAAGTTGCTTAAACGCCTCAAGCCGGTGAGCCGGTATTCTGATATCTCTGATTAGATCACCGGCAGCACGTCCAGTAGCTTGCCAAATCCAATTAGTGGCATAGGTGATAAATCGTCCGGTTCGACGATAATCATATTTTTCGGCGGCAGTTATCAAACCAATAGCCCCCTCTTGCACCAAATCCATGTAGTATTCTGGGATATCCTCTTTTTCGACAAAATTGCGCACAAAACGTAGTACAGATCGAAAATAGCCACTGATTAGTTGGTTGCGCGCGGTTTTACCTTGCTTCAGCAAAGCGCGAAGGCTTTGGTCTAATCCTGACAAATCTGCCATGGCGTTATCGAGTATCTGCTGCGATGGGAGGGAACTATCAAGTTCACTGGTTTCATCGCGGATAACTATGAGCAAAGAATTTGGCAGCATCCAGAACGACTCGTAGACAGCATATACAGTATTTTCTAGGGTGATTTTGTTGACTTCGGACAAGGTGAGTTTTTCTAGCGTTCGCAAAAAATTTCGGAAGCGAGAACGCGGAGTGTGGTAAAAATCCTGTCGCACAGCAAGTACTTCATTAACCCAAACTGCAGGATGAGGAACAGGTACTTTTTTTGTTCTACATATCTGCTGTAAGCTATCCCAGTAATCCAGTAAGTTTGTATAAACCTGGATAAAGATGGAATGAGCAGTTCCCGTAAATCTCTGTAATTCCAAAGACGCCTTCATCTGGGCCCCTGCCCATATTTCGTGTCGTCTACTGGTCGCTATTGGCAATTTGTAAACGTCTTCAAAAAGGAACTTCTCATAACAGAGAGGAGGCTGTGAGAAATCTTCTAGCACCTGGAACGATAACCATGGCTGATAGGGGAAAAGATCGTCACCGAAGATGTCAGCCTTGACTGTTGACCCAACTACGGGAAGAGTAATATGTGAAGAGGCTTTATGTGGAGATGTTAGGGGTTGTGCCGTATCTGCTAACTTAGAAAATTCAAGAGGTGAACCCAACGGGGGGGCTTGAGAGCGATGGTTGATCTCAACTCTTGTTGATTTGAGAACTTCTAATTTGTCCAGCGGTAGAAGAAGCAAACAAAATATACGTATTCTAACTGCTAAGCGAAGTTCTTCAGACCAACCAGCACTCAGTTGTTCGGCTGAATCCCTCCAAATAAACTCCGAAACGGTCCTAATGTTCTTAGATGCGAGGGTTCCACTAAGGCTTTCACCAACTCCAATTGCTGCAACTGGTAACTGATACTTTTCAAGTTCCTTCAACTGATTGGGAAGGATCTTTTGCTTCCACAGGTAACTACGCAAATTTTCAGTTACTGACGCTAATTCATCTATATTAAGATGCTGAGCAATTTCGTCCGCCTCCAGATAAATTAGATCTTCGAGAGAGGCTATTTTTAATTGCTTCATTATTGTGGAGAGGGCGGCTATCATCTGTTATTCGACAATGGTATAACCAAAAAGTGTTGGCAATGGCTGACTTGTTAATCTCGAGTTACACAGATATTGACAGAGTCTGCCTTCGTTGCCGCACCGAACGGTCTGTTTGGTAGGGGGCAATAACTACAGAACCGAAAATCTGAGCTCCGCGAGCAAATACTAGACGTATATCAGCAGCCAGATCATAGAATCCTCTAATCACTAACCAATGCGAAGTCTCTATTTTCATTATACCAACTCCTTTTTCTCTGACAAGGTTACATATTTCCCCCCTTGTGCGACAGTTGCAACAAATATCGACCAATGTATCAATTTAGGGTAAATAATTCGGTGATGTAAGAGTCGGTTCTGAAAATTTAAGGATCTATAGATTTTAGCCTTGTGGGACAGTAAATTGACGAGTCCGACAGCCGAGGGCAACAGGCAGAATTAATGAAGCAGAGAGATCGCAAGATGAGCATTTCTGCGTGCGATTCCCAGTGGTCACTTCATTAACAACGAGATGCCTCCGTCAAGTTGTAAATACATTCCCATCCTTAAATTCGAGCCAGTTGTCCCAAAAGGCAGAGAACTCCACAAATGAAATTGGTCGGAAGTGTGCTAACTCGTTGCGGATATTACGGCCTGTTACAACAAGACGACGTTCTTTATGAAGCCTATCGCGATAGGGTGAATTGAGCACAGCCTGTAATAAATGACCCCACTGTGTGGCTAAAGGGCTTTCCCTTACTCTTTCAAGCTCTTGCTCGTCTTTCGGCTCAGCCCACTTTAATGACCACTCTTTTCCATAACGTCGCGTAAAATATTCACACAAATCTAAACGTACACTGTCAAGCAACGGGAGTAACAAGTTTGCTTGTCCTCGCCACATTTTCTGCTCAACTCCTTTGCGTTGTCCCAAGAGGACTAAAGCGGCCGAATGAATTTCCAAGCCATATTCTGGTGTACAAATTAACGCTCCGAAATCCCAAAAACAGCGCCAAACCTCTGGTGGTCCTAAACGACCAGAACCGCTCATCTTGGATGGAAATTGTTTCTTTAAAAGTTTCAGCCATTGTTCAGTATGTCGCTGCCACCCCTTAGCTAAGGCAAATTCCCGTAAGTTATCAAAAAGAACATCAGTGGGTTGGGTAATCCTATCCCAAAGATATTCAAAGAGTTCAATATCATTACCGGTTAAAGATGGTAAGAGATGTTCTCGCCAAATCGCCTCCAAGTTATATTCTGGATCTTGCAGACGACAAAGAAGCTGCATTTCTAGCGTTGAGGGGATATTCCACCACCAACGTACAGAGAGAGTCACATCCGACTTTGGCGCAATACCAGCAAGAATAGTGGCTGGCGAGCTAAGACATAACCTACGGGTCACTGGATATACTTGAGTGTCACGAATACGCTTGGTTTGCTGCGCCCAACTCTCCAAGAGGTGTAACCAGGTATGTGAGTCCATAGTGGACAATCGTTCAATGTCATTTAGCAAAATAACTTCTGGACAACTCTCATGAAGTAATAATGCTTCGAGTGTCTTTGGGGGAGGGTCCAACCGTAAGTAATCAGAAAGCCGTGAAACAGCACCCTCATAGTTTTCTGACATTTCTGTTAAGCTAATTTCCTCTCCCCAAAGCCCACCACGCCCCACCCCATAAGAGATGGCACTTCGTATTTCAGACAACGATTGAGTCTCAGGAGCAACAAGTAAGACACTACGTCCTAAACGAAGATCCTCAATAACGTCATCTATTAACTGCGAAGCACTGGGCACATCAAGTACTTGAGGCTTCATTGATTATTTAAGGTAAGTTTTGATATTGACTCAGCAGTTACATCTTCACCTTGTTTTTCGATTAAGCTCATACGCTCCAAAAAATCAAGCGCTGCTTTACAGGCTTCATTCCCCAAAGATGTATGGTCTTTCATCATCTCGGGGATAAGCTCAATTGGCACTGGTCCACTTTCCTGACAAATAAAGCGAAATACAGGCATCACCGGAAGCGTCCGAATATCACCTAAACGCTTCCAAAACTCTTGCTGAAGTGTTGGTTCTCCACCGGATAAAGCCTCCAGAAATAAATCTGCTTGTGGTTGAGGATCAGTTTGTTGAGCACACTGTTTAATAAACTCATCTAGTAACCAGTGCCAACCACCAGTTGCATTTAGCACCGCTTGGCAGGCTTCTTCAGAAGAAAGCATTTCTGGTTGATGTTGTCTTAACCGCTGACGTATCCCAGTTAAGTTCCAGCGGCTTAAAGTGACGACTGCGTCCAGGCGGTTTTCTAGGTTAGTCCGCTTGTCTTCTGGTAGCTGTAACCATTTCCAAGTCGAAGTCGGATCGAAGGCAAAAACAATACGTAGCCACTGATCGCGGCGCTGCTTGTAGCGTTGACATATTTTCATCGCAGCTTCGACTTGCTCGACCAGTTCTTCGGGCGATCCTTGTAAGTCCCGGTAAACGATAAGCCGTTCAAAGGCTTTACGATTTTCGATAAATCTCTCCAACCAAGTTTCGATCGTTTTGCCTCGATTGGAAATACGGTCAATTGTTTCCCAGTGCGCTTTCCGACCCACCAATTCTTCAGGAACAAAACGCTTTGTGGCTTCTCGCAACTGACTTAATCCCAGAGCATCACACCCAAAAACCAGACCGACCCCGAAATGAGGGGGATTGAGAAGGCGTTCCTGTGCATATGTGAGTGAACTATAGTGATTTGTAGCGAAATTTAACAGGGCATGGTGACTATCTGCATCAAATTCGATCTCGGGGGGTTTGACTGTTACTTCTTCAAGGTTCTGCCAGATTTCTTCTTCCGTACCCATTAAACGCACTAAATTGGGACTACGCAGACGATAGCCCCCTTCTGTGTGGGTCAATACGCCCAAGCCACACATTTCTTCCAAGTACCCTTTGAATTGATGACTTTTTATCTGATTGAACCCATCTGGCCACCAGGCTTCAGCTAACCTATACAAAGATTGTTGGGTATACATTTGGGAAAAACTATCACGCGCTTTTAACTGATCTACAATCATTGCCAGGGCAATTACTTTATACCGATCGTCCAGCGCAAGGGTCCACTCAAAGCGAGTACGAATCTCATTGCGCACTTCGGACTGACGGTATACATTTTCGATAGCTGTTTCATCTACGAAGTAAGGAGGGAGTCCGCGAATTTTTTGTTTATACAAGTACTGAACTAGCTTGTGACAAAACAGTTGTATCAGGCCTGGGTGATAGTTGGTATACGATAGAATGCGCAAGACCAACAGTTTATCCACAAAACGAAATCCCAGAGCCCCCATGCGCTTTTGAACTAGATCAAGGGCAGCATCGGGTTCAAGCGGCCCTACGATAAGGGGCGTACCCATGTGGGCTAAAGGCTGATTACTAATCCCTTGGAATCGCTGCACATTATGCAGACCAGCAAAAATTACTTTGAAACGTCGCTGGGTCGCATCCATCAATGCTTTCAATTGACTAACAATTTGGAAATTACGTTGGGCATCAACATCTAGAAATTTGTCGGCCTCGTCAAGTAAAACCAGCAAACGCCGGTGAGGGTTAGTTGTTAAAATTTTGTAGATTTCTTCACGCAATCGTTCGGGTCTTTCCGAGGTTTTACGATCAATAAGACCTAAATTGACTAATCCATCACGCAAGCGACGCCATAAGTCATCAGTATCTTGACCGGCAGTTGGATCACCTAGCAACTTTATTTCTTCCAACAAAACATACTGTTCCCGTTCAGGAAAATGAAATTCCCGAAAAACTTGGCGCAATAAGGCTGATTTCCCTAACTGCCGTCCTCCGTAAATGATGCAAGGCCCCGAAGGCTGCTGTAAAACTCGTACCATTTCGCGTCGACCAAAAAACATCTCAGGCGGAACAGTTCCGGCAGCATATGGGCTATAGGGGTTGGCTATGGTAAAAGGTAAAGCACAGTGGAGAAAAGCTCCTAAACGAGCTTCATACTCACGGGCCAGGAATAAAAGCAAGGCTTCATCAAGCACGGCAATAGTTAGGGGCTGGTCTCCTCGACAAAAGTTGGTTAAGTCTTCCCGCTGCCGTAGATTTAGACGCCCAAAATAAAAAACCAAAGTGGCATAGTTTTGCACATTCAAGCTCTGTAACACAGCTCCAATTGTGTCAAATCCCGGCCTCTCCCAAACACAAACAATATGAAAACGACCTTCTTGCTCAGAGCCAAACTGTGGGACTGGGGAGAGCCCGACCGCCGAAATTTCCGCCTGCCAGTAAGAGGCATCATTGTCAGGCTGTCGTTTTAACTGCACTGCACGCCCCATGGAACCAAAAAATCGAAAGCCCAGATATCGCAAAAGGGTGGTGATTGCTTTAGCTTGATTCTCATGAAGGTGAAAGTGCTGTCGTGATTTTAGTTGGCGCCAAGCTTCAACAGCATCAGCAACTTCTTGGAGACGAGACGCAGGCAAGTTACCTAAATTAAGTTCCCGAAAACTCTTTCGATTAGGGATCTCCCGAGCAATACGGGCTAAAGGAAAATCGGGCATTTCTAAGAATCTCAAAAGGCCGGAAAGCTCCGTTACAAAATCCTTTAGACTATCTCGTTCTGTTGTTACCTCCCGAAACAGAGTTAGATCAACTGTTGTACCCGCACTTAAAGTGTTTTTCAGTTGGGCTAAGTACTCATCTACCACACGAATCGCGCTATTTTGTATAGCCCGTTCCACCGTAGTCACGACTACTTTTACTTGATCAGGCTGGGCTAACCCCTGAGCCAAACGTTCTTTGAGGTCAGACCAAATTTCCTCTTGCTTCTTGAGGCGCGCTTCACGAGCCCCTTCCAGTTTATGATGAATAGTTTGAAGTTTATAGTTCACACTTCCGAAATTTTCGAGGCTTGGTAGCAGTTTTTTTACGCTTTCAACCTCGGCTGACATTTCTGCCCTGTCTTCAGCATAAATTACTCCATCCACTAAGGCTTGTTCTATTTCATCATTCGTTTTAGCAATCAAGCGGTCCAAACGTTGACGCGAGCTAGCCCGTCGTTCCCGATATTGCTGATTAAGCTCCGACTCATGTATTGGATCACTAACTGTTTCCAGCAATACTTTTACAAAGCGATAATCTTCCCGATCAAACCAGTCCAGTAAAATCTGTTCAACTGTTTGTCCTTTATCAAATGTAGAAAATATACGAGTGGCTAGATCTGTTAACTCAGCTTCAGTTGGAAATCCATTATCAGTGAGTTGACACTTTGGCAGCCACAACAAACGATAAGTTAAAGATTGATACAGATCGTCCTTTAACGGCGGGTAAGCCGGTTTCACCAAATTTAAAACGCTATCACTTCCCATATGCAGCAAGCGCCGTAACTGTTCAAAGGTAATGCGAAGTTGATGTGTCGCTGCCGTTAGATCAACTCTCCCATCAGAGGTTGACATTTCAATCAAATCCTCTTCAGCAGCCGGGAAGTGTTCTTTCAATAGACGGACAAAATCCTGTACTTCACGAGTCAACCAACTGCCTTTTTCTTGAAGCTGGCGTTCTCGTTGGATATGGCGACACCATTGGTCAGCTAATTGACAAGCTTCCACTACTCGCCTAACAATTTGCTCACGAGCAGTAGCTTCTATTGGCGAGAGTCGACGCCCAACAATTTCGTGATCAATCTCCTGAATACGGTTAATGACATAGGAGCGATCGTTCCATTTGCGGACGTTTTCTTTAACCTCCGCGACTTTGGTCCGGTCACTGTCTACTACTGGCTGAAGTAATTCAAGTAAAGTGTTGGTTCTATTCTTAACCAGATAACGCCAAACAGAAGTAGCACGGGCAAAATTGGTTAGTCGTTCTGGAGCCTCCTCGATCCATTTGTGTGCTTCCCGTACTAGACTCTTCAACTCAGTCTCACGTTCTTCTTGGGTTAGGGCATTTTCGAGCACTTCCGGGTAAACTAGCAGTCCGCGATTAGCAAACTCAGAGACAACACCCACAAATTTATTCAGCCCCGGAAATGAGCGAATTGGGTCACTCTTGTAGATCCCATTAATCCATCCAGCCATATTACTTTCGGGAACAATCAGGACCGGGTAAAAGGCAGCAGCTAATCCCAACAAATGATTTGACAAGATCGAGTCCAATTCATGGTCATAGGGAATACGAGCCAAAGTTTCGAGAATGAGAGTGCTCTCTTTTTCGAGCCAACGAGATCCTTGTAAGGCCGCTAAAAGCCATGATGGAGCGAGTACTTTCTCTCCTCTGGCTTCAAGAGATCGAGTATACCAATATGCTCCCGCCACGTCATCTGATAATAAGAGCTGCCACAAAAAATCGGCTCCAACAGAAAACTCCTCTCTTGGGACATTCTGCTCGACCTCTAAGATTGGTGTTGGATGGAGCAACTCTTCCCTGTCTGTTTCTGATGCTTTAACTTCTACTGAGGAAACAACACCTTGCTCTTGCTCGACGAATCCAACTGCATCATCGGTAACTGTGTCGTCCAATGTCTCATCGTCTGCGGGCCAGGCGTCCAACTCAGATGGCACATCAACCAAAGGTTCACTTTCGTCACCAAGTTTGACAAACTTCAACGAGTCAGAACCGTTAACACTAGACGAATCTTCAGCACTATCTGAGACTAAGCTGTCTACTTGCGTCTCAATATCGATAGGCTCACTCATTTCTTCGCCAGTTTCAGCTTCTTGATTGTCGGGATCAGAGGTTAAAAGTACGTCAGTTTCAATATATGATGTTTCGATAGCAGTATTGGAAGCTGAAATCAACGATTGCTCTTCAGGAGGTAGGTCTTCTTCTAGTAATGTAGGGGCATCTTCACTTAGCTGGGTTTGATTCACAACAGCAGGTAAGTCAGGAACAAAGATGTTCTCAAGCTGCTGATAGATTTTAATGGTATAATCGCTAAGCGTCATTAGTTTTTGGTGCCAAGCTTGTCTTTCACTTAATCTGACAGGTGGCAGCTGTTCCAAGGCTTTATACTCCTCAAAGGTCTGCCGCAGTTCAGTTATTTTCTCGGTTGCTGCAATTACCTTCTCTGACGGGCACAGATCAGCTTGCCAATCGCTACATCCCGCAAATTCTTCGACAAACTCGGGTTGGCCGGCCAAAATTTTACATAACTCATTTAGTGCTAGTTGTAGATCAACTAAACTTTGACGTTCTTCATTTTTAGTCTGAGCTATAACTTGCACTTCGCTGATAAACCCGTCTACAACAGCCCACTCAGGCGCCTCTACTGATAACTGGCGGAGCTGCTCTAACCAGTCAACCCAAATATACCCGGCTCGACTTTCTTCAAATTGAGACACGTCTTCCTCCTTTTCATCAGGACTAAGTGGTTCAAAAAAGATACCCCGGAGACACAAATACATCAGAAAAATGTCGTCTTCGTCAAGATCTGGAAATCTTTGGTGGAAGATTTTTTGATGCCGATCCATCACTGATATCGCCTGGAGGCCAGTAAAATATTTTGTATGGGGATTGATCGGGTTGAGGGCAACCTTTTCCCCTATCAAGAATTTGCTCAGCAACTCAAATAAATTTGCATTGGCTTCTTGCCACAAGGTTAATACGGCAGCCACTGTTTCGCTCGACCGGTCGAATCCTCCCGTTACCGCTGAAGTCAACATGGATAGTGGAGCGTTAGTAGGATTTCTAAAACCCCGTATCTGCAAAATATGCTTGAGGGCAGTATCTAGTGTGTTTAGTTTCCGCGTTTTTTTACCATACTCCAGGGCGCAGCGGATAACCTTCTTTCTATATTTTTGGTCCATAACCTTGTTTAATTCGGTTAAAGGTACCAATTCAAACTGTTCGAGCATAAACGTTTCTTCCGGACTCATTAATCTTTTTCACTATCTCCAATTATCAATTCTTTACTCTCGGTTTCCCAATCCAAGTAGAAAATACATTGGTCCTTATTCTCGATAAAGGCGGTCGAAATCAAGCTGCCGAAGGCAGTGATACAGGTTGGTTTGGGACATCACTTACTCCTAAACTACCGCAAGTTCAGATCGAACGATGCGACTTTCACCGGCGTTGCATTACTTAACCGCGTTAATATTTTTGGAACTGTCTGATCTTTTAACCAATCTTGGACGAATTCATACATCTGCAAATTAGCAGGTAACAACTTCTGAAAAACCGATTGATCAGATGAGGCTTCAAATAACAAAGGAAAAATCAATTCATAGGCTTCTGGGTTGATTGGAATAGATTCCCAATTGATGGGTGAAGTTACGAGTAATGAAATATTATCAACTGTATATTCGGATTGATTGGTAATGAGAGCTATAGCCTTATTAACCAGATAACCTGCAAACGTAAAATACTGAACACCCTGAAGCGAATAGCTATAGGGGATTTGATCAATTTTGCATAAGGCCTGCAAGCACACCTGTGTTTGAGTTAGCTTTCCATGCAGGTCGGAAGTAAGGACATTGGAGGGTAAGATTTCACTGTGGATAATATTCCAGACTCGATCTGTCAAGAAACTGTCAGAACTACTTATCCAACTCCCTGGGTATGTAAAGTCAACAAAATTGCCTCGAGTTTGGGTGGCTGGTTCCAGCGTGATGCCCTGTAATGATATCTTATTTACCCGCCAACTTTTGCCCACAAAGCGAACTAGGGAGCCATACCGCAGTTTGACAAGATTTACTACAGGGATCGCGCCCAACAGTTTCGACCTATAGTAAACCTCAACGGTTTGCGAACCTGTTCCAAAATTACCGTAAATCATTCTGTAATCTGCAAGGGAATGAAGTTTATCATCAGCTCCATATTGGTTTTTGAAACCATGAGGTTGAAGGTATCCCTTCGCTGCTAGCTCGCCCAAAATAGCTTCAACCAGGGGACGATCAATATAGAATTTGTGTTCGAACAGGGCACATAGGTCGGTGACGGGGGTGAAACGGCCGTCGTTAGAAGCAATAAAACTACAACATTGCTGGCCAATACCCCCAAATAACTCATAAGGCGAACGAATAGGTAGTTGGCCTTTTTGAGCTGTATCAATCAAAGCCAAAAATCGGAAGGCATCAAGACCAATATTCTTAGAGTCGTCAGGTATCAAACAGATAACATTGGTTTTATTCGACCGCCGGTTGCCTCGACCAATGCGCTGCAAAAATGACTCAACACTATGAGGCGTCCCCCAGAGAATAACGGCATCGATATCCCCAATATCAATCCCCAGTTCTAACGTACTGGTAGCGACACAGATGGCTGTTGGAGCAGTCGCGAATTTTTGTTCAGTCTCGACTCTGACTTCTTGGGAAAGTGACGAGTAATGGGCAAAAATCAAAGAGTGTAGATCAACATTGTGGCGTAATATGTTGGCCAACCGTTCACACTCTCGCCTAGAATTAGCGAAAACCAACAATTTGGTTAAGCGACCTATTGTTAACTTACTTATGAGATCCAGAAATTCTTTTTCTTTAGCAATGTGACGCAGGTGAGCATCAATGGGACGAACAACTGAATAATTTAGAAATACGGCTTCCACCTCAGAGCCAAAAAGAAAGTCGCGCACATCTGAAAGCTGACCAATAGTGGCAGATAAAGCAGCCCACTGCAGCCTTCTATCTAAACGCTGCTCAAGCCGATGTAATAAGATGGAAAGCTGGAGGCCTCGCTGGGTGTTATAGAGTAAATGCACCTCATCGATCACTACTGCCTGGACTGAATTTAAGTTAACATCTTTACGAAAAAGGAGTACATCCAGAGACTCAGGGGTTGTTATTAGAACATGCGCATGACGACCTGAAGCTAAATCATCACGATCTCCGTGGCGGACACCGACACGGAGCCCAAGAAAATCCAGCGGGAGTAGTAGTCGCTTCTCTAAATCATTAACAAGAGCCTTAGTTGGTGCAATGTAAAGCAAGATCGGACCATCGACTTGAACAGCTTGTTTCAAGTACCTGTTGACCAAGGGTGCAACCACTGCTTCAGTTTTGCCTGAACCCGTACCGGAGGATAATATTATGTTTTGTCCAGTAACGATGGGTTCAATCGCTGCTTCCTGAGCTGGTCGTAACGCGGGAAACTTACCATAAAAGGCCGAAGCAACCTGACGGTTTAATAAAGCCACACTGCTCATGCGCTATCCTCAAGCAAGCGATCCAGAAATTTTACCGCTTCTCGAATGGTATGTCTTGTCCGGTCTTGAACCTGAATCGAGGCGGTTTTAGCAGTAATCAATCTCAAACCGGAAGACGGCAGCAGGGCCGTTGGCTGCCACTGATACGCCTTGCTGTGAACATTTAGGATTCTATCTACAACGTCCTGTAGTTGGCTGTTATCCAGAGGGCTCATCTCAAAGGTTGGCAGTTTATCAAACAACGAATAATCATAGTCCCAACGATCCTTGCTCAGTAAAAGCTGTTTGCATTTCACGACAAAGTCTGGCGTAACAGCAAAAAATGTTAACCCTTGAAATTGACTGCCAAAGTAGAACTGAAAAAGATTCCAGAATGCAGCTTCTTGATAGTCTATTCTTCTCAGGTTGTAAATTACATCTTCAAATTCATCAAACAATAAGACCAAACCCTTTAAGCCAGCACATTGACAAATTTTTTGAATATCTCGTAAGGTTGCCCAGCTTTGGGCATAATCTTGTAACTGGAAATTAAATATCCCTTCGGATGCCGCATAAAACTTCCACTCAGGACGCGGATCACGGAAATGGGTTCGTAATTTTTCCACTAGCTCTAAATATAGATTTTTTCTTTGCGAATAGTATGTCCAGGGCTGGAATAACCAATCCTCTACTAGAGCATGAACCGTTGGTTTCCCGCTTGACCAAGCCCGTATGGCAATAAACATTGCAGGCGACTCCAAGGCTTGTGAATAATCCCAACGCCACTTATTTGTTAACTCGCGCCAAAATTCCTGACCACTGCTTTCTGATTTGGCTCTTTCAATATGCTGGTGAATGAACTCAAAAAAAGAGCGTACCCCCTTATGTCCAGGTAAAGAAGGAATTTCTAAACCTCGCCAGATGGCACCAAGTATCTGATCCATTCTGTTAAAACGTACTGCCGATCGCGCATCTAGAGTTACAGAACTCACCGCATATCCTTCTTCCAAAGCAGCTTCTCTAATGAAGCGTAACAAATGAGTTTTACCGGAACCATAATTTGCTTTCAGGAGCAGCGAGCCCGGCTGCCCATCACCGAGTTTGGCTATTAATTGAGATACTTCTGATTGTCTACCTACCGTAAAATGCCGTACATAACCATCTGGAGGTAAACCGGTTCGGAGTGCCTCAATCACTTTTTGAGCTTCTTTTACATTCATAGAGCGACTAATCCTCTCGTAAGCGATCCATCACGTCATCATATAACTGTTCTGTAGGACGGATTTCCCCTTCGAGATAATCGTCGAAATGCGTAATTAAAGCCGAAATCATCCCCCGCCAAAATCGCACTGCGCTTAAAGAAGGATGAATTCGATGAAGATCCTTCACGAATTTATTGACCGCAGTCGTTGACGGTAATTCTGTCTCAGCTTCTGGATATGCGGTCGCATAAATTTCTCGAATTTTGTTTGCTGCTGTCTGATAATCGGGTAATTCGATGGCTACATCATCAAAATTCCAGATGGTATCTAAAGCTCGTGGTTGGCGGTTTTCGGGTTTACCTATCCGCCCGACTAAAGCACCGTATATTACAATCCCGTGTTTAGGATCAGTGAAAAAATCGGGCGTTGTCGCGTAGATTAAGAATAGGCCAGGTAATGTCTCGACGTTGTTGATCAGTGACAATAAATTGTTGTGCGCATCTTGCAAAGCTGATTTACGCATTACAGAATATGACTTTTCTGCCTCATCAAATAAAATAAGTAATCCCTTGTAGCCAGAAAGCCTCACAAATCCGGTTAGAGACTGGAGCATTAATTTTGCATTATCCTTGCCAACGACTTTATTGACGCCAAATCGTTTTCTGTGTGAGCCTAGCGTTCCTTCACCGCTAAACCATTGAAGGATTTCCCCTCTAGTTTGCTCCTGCACAGTTCGTTCTGCCGCCTCAGGCAAGTATGTCTCCCAATATTTCTGGATCATTTTCTTGAAGTCGATGTCGATGCTTGGATCAAGCATTAAGGCT
Organism: uncultured Chloroflexota bacterium; assembly: GCA_937864185.1. Lineage (GTDB taxonomy): Bacteria > Chloroflexota > Anaerolineae > 4572-78 > J111 > JAGRBY01. Next base: position 3,084 of record CALMIS010000061.1, on the reverse strand, counting down.
TGACTAGCTTTATTGTAATCCTCATAAGAAACATGATCAGCAACAACAGCAGAACTATTAGCAAGGTAGAGCAACGACTCTTGAACAACACGCCCAAAAGGGGCAGCGGTCTGGACTTCATCTTCGGTATAGTAAGAAGGGGTCATAATATTTCGGACAATTGCATAGAAGACTCGTTCAAATTTATTAAGTGGCGCTTCATTCACACTTAGCTCAACGTTTGAAACCAGACAATTATTTTGGAATGCTACTTCCCGCAATAGCCGAAAGAAATGTGTTTTTCCCGCTCCCCAAGATCCACTAATGAAACGGATAATTCCACGCTCGTCGATACCTGTTAAGTGAAATTTCTTGATCCCATTTATTAATTTCTCATTTCCTACTGAATACCTATCAACACCTCTTTGAGGAGGCAAACCTCTACGGAGTGACTCAACAATTTGAACCGAGCTTTTCTGCTCAATCATGATTACTTCTCTTTGAATATGATAAAGCCGACGTAGCCTCTACCGGCAGCACCGAGCAGCAACATGCCTTGATTGGTATCTTTTGTTTGCTGCAAATCCAATCGTCGCCCATCAATTTCAATCGGGCCTTTCTCGACCAAACGTGATAGATCAATAAGGAACTCATCTGTACGAAATCCCTTCTCATTTTTTCCGAGCCGACGCGTAATATGCCGAATTGGAACAGAGGTCCCGTCGGCTTTACCAACTTTCTTAATAACTGCCAAGTATTGTCTGCGGAGCTTTTTGAGAAACTTGTCGCCTTCAAACGGCCGGCCGAATATACGTTTATGTTCACGTTGAACTATTTCTATAACTGCTCCAATATCGGCGGGAAATTCACCAAGTTGTCCCTCATGATCAGATAGGCGGGCCATACCTCCCCGATCATCGATTTCAAGTTTAAAAAAGCCTCTCTCAAAACTATAACGGGGATGGCGGCTTTCATGATCTATGGAGAGGTTGTTTACATTACACGCTTCTTCTAAATAAGCGGGGAAACGGCGTCGTATGGTGGCGGCCTGATCTTTCGCTGCTTGGTGGATTTCTTGCAAAGTAGAGGTCGCAGGGTGGTTCTCGATCCTCAGTTTTTTCAGAAGTGTCGTTTCTCTATCCATTAAATCCAAAGCATGGAGAGGCCACCCCTTTTGTAAAAAAGAATAAAGATCAGCCCAAATTTTTTGAAGGCGAGCTGCTTCATCAGCTTCAATTTGCAGATTCTTTATTTTTCGCCTGGCTTCAGTGGAAAGCTCTGCAATGGTCTGCAGCATACGATCCTGAAATACATGCGTATCCGTCATGCTTATGTCCTCACTAACATATTTGTGTTCAGTCGATTAAGGCCATCTAACAGCTTAGATCGAGAACAGAATAACCGCCTGTCGCTCAGCCACCAGGTTACTGTGGGCAAGCTTTCACCACTTGCCTGAATGATCGGGTTACTACTCGGTGGCCAGGGCCTCTTGTAACGCCTCTTGCATTTCCCACTACGTGCGAGTCTGAGTACTGAGTTGGCAGTGCAGCAGTCATGGGGCACGTGGTCACCAACACCGCCTTCTTGGCCCGATCTAAGGCGCTAAACACCTCGCGGTGCTGCCGTTCGTTCAAACCGCCGTGGATGGTCAGCACCTCGGTCTCGGCGTGGCGCTTGTCCTGACCGATCTGGCTGGCCAGATACTCCAGCGTGTCCAGATAGCGCGAAAAGACCACCACTTTAGGATGCTGGCGCAGCCGGCCGGCCAAGACTGTGTCGAGCAGCTTTTGCAGCTTGGCATCCCGGCGCGGCGTCACCTTTTGGGCCAGCGCCAGCACCTGCTCTAGTTCAGCCGCGATGGGTTTAACCTCGCCAAACGGAGTGCGCTCCATACGGAAGCCGGCCTCCTCCTCGTCCAACCGTTCGCCGGTATCCTCGTCCAAAGCATTGGCCCGAGCCACGTCCACCAAGATGCTGACCTCAATCAACTCTTGCTCCAGCCGGCTCTGCAAGCCACCTCGCCGGTTCTTCAAGGGGCGGCGCAGCGCTTTCGGGCTGGACAGGGCTCGCTTGTGCGGGTGCAGCACCCTCCAGTGAGCCAGGGTGCGGACGCGGGCCGACCCAGCAGCCGCTTGCTGCAAGACCTTCTCGCCATAAGCTTCCACCGCCCGGATGGCGTCCATCTCATAGGCCGTCGGGCTAACAATCACTTCCTCTTGATCCCGCTCCGGGAAGGGACTGCGGTTCGGCGCGTCGGCAAACCAGGTTTCCAGGTCCTGACGGGGCCGCTGGCAGCGGTGCCGGCGGCCCACCGCCCGAATAATCGCGGGTGGGTGGGCCGGGCCTTGCACCGCCTCGACGTCCAACAGGTTGAGCATGCAGGCAAAGGAGTCGCTGTAGCCATTGTGAGGGGCAGCCGTCAGCAGCAGGTAGCGCACCCGCGGGACCGGCAGATGGGTCAGCTCGTGCCGATCCATTTTGACCCGCTGATCCGGGTTGCTCTGGTGGGCCTCGTCAATCAGCAGCGCATCCCAAGCCACTTCCAAAATCTGGTTCTTGTCGGCCAGAAGCAAGCGGACGCGAGGCATCTCCAGCGACATCACCACCTGCACCAACTGGTAATCCTTGGGTACAACCCGGGAACGCTGCAAGCTTAGCAGCGGGGTCGTACCGTGCAGCATCCTGAGCCGATAGGCTCGCAGCAAGAGCTGCTGGGCTTGATTGGTCCCCACCCGCTTGGGTGAGGGTAGAGGCAGTTCGCCGGGTTGAATGTCTTCAAAGGGGAGATAAAACTGAACTTGCTCGGTCTGGCCGTCGATGGCCGTGGCGGTCAAGGCATCGCCCTGGCGAGCGTTGATGCGCCACAAGCGTCGCCGGGCATGAATGATACTGCCGGGGGAAAAACGAGTCACTGGGTTCATAACCTAGTCCTTGATGGAAGTGGTCATCGTAAAGGTCGGTTACATCGAGTTCTAAAGGCGCCGAAACAAAAAGCGCTGCTTTGACCTCGCAGCGATTTTTTGCTAAACTATTGCCTGATAACAAAACACTGCCAGGTCACACCTGGTCACACTTTTGTAAAGACCCCCCGGTCGCCGAAACCTA
>CALMIS010000060.1 GCA_937864185.1 uncultured Chloroflexota bacterium | reverse complement strand
CCGTGCCCCAGGCCAACTTCAAGCCGGTAGAGATGAGGCTCGGTTGGCGACCAGGCCAGCGGATGGGTGACCCCTACACTTACCATCGTGCGCTGGTCGCCGGCCGGCAGGCTGGCCCGGGTAGAAGTTACCAGCGCGCCGGAGGGATCGACAATGTTGAGCAAGACCCAGTCAGCGTTATCGGTTGGCCTGGAAAAAGATAAGTCAACCTGCACCTGCCCGCTGGCTAACTCGGTCTGAAGGCGGGTAGCTTGAATATGAAATGGGCAACGACTCTCTAACCAGACCGACTGCCAAATGCCGTTCAAGGGCCCATACCAACTTTGCTTCCCGTGGGGAATCTCGGAGAAGCAAAATTCAGGGTAGCGCTGCGGGTCATCAATGGGGCCGGTCACCCGGACGACCAGTTCATTGGTCTCGGCCCAATTGATCTGATCGCCGATCTCAAACTCGAAAGGAAGATTGCCGCCGGCGTGGTCACCCACCAAGGCGCCATTGAGCCAAACCTGAGCATAATAATCCACCGCGCCAAAGTGGAGAATAACCGACTGCCCGGCCCACTCCGGTGGAACTTGAACCCGACGCCGGTACCAGGCTGTGCCGGCTTGCTCGCGTAAATCGTCAAACTCGGCTTGCCAGGGTATCGGCACATGGGCTTCTCGCCAGGTGGCAATATCGTTCAATTCAGCGCAGTCGGTGGGGTCGAACTGAAATTCCCAGGTGCCATCAAGCGATAAACGATGGCGCCTCGCTGGCAATACACTCGTCTCCGGCTCAGGCCACTGAAAAGAAGGATTATAGTCGGGATCGGCCCCGTCGCCGTCCGGATGCGTTTGTAACTGCGGGGAGTTAACCGGTAGAGATGATTGTTTAAGTTCCATACAAACCTCTAATCTGACTCATGAGGTCCGCTCCGCGCCGTCTCAAACCGTTGAGATTAAAGTCGGTTTGCCGCTTTGAGTCAGGTCGAGTCACGGACCTGCTGTTGTGCCTTACTACTTCTAATAATCTTAAGTAACTATAACCCCTCGTTTCTCTCTGTCAAACCCTCCCAATTAAGCCTTATGACGGGCTAACTATAAATTTTTTGACCTCTTGGTCAATAGGAGGAATTACCTAAATCGCCCGGCCCGTCTCCTCCAAAAATAGCCCACTTGGTAAACTCCTTTAATTTTGCCCCCTATTTCGGATGAAGAAGACATTAACAAAATTAGGTATGAAAGAACTACTAAAAATAACTCTCTTTCACTTCTGACAATCACCTTATCGAGTGTATGCCCGGTGCCCGACTCAAGTTAGAATTTAGCCCAAGGTATGAAACAAGAACTTAGACTTCTTTCCAACAGTGACAAAACAGTGACAAATAACAAACCAATTTTTCAGAGTTTTTTTATGGGTGGTTTTGAGTGTTCGTGTCATAGGCTACGGACAGGCCGGCGACTGGACCTAATTGGGTCAACTCAACACGATCGTTTTGCGGGAGCCGATTACCGGCGGCTGCAAAATCAGGGCATCTTCACCGCTCGAGACGGGCTCCGCTGGCACTTAATCGAGCAAAAGCCCGGTCAGTACGATTTTTCGAGCGTCTATCCTATGCTGACCGCAGCCCGCGAAACAGGCATGCAGATCATCTGGGATCTGTGTCACTACGGGTGGCCGGACGATATCGATATCTTCAAACCTGAGTTCGTGGAGCGTTTTGGCCGTTTTGCACGCGCTTGTGCTCAGGTGCTGGTCAGCGAAAGCGATATTTTACCGCTCATTAGCCCGATCAATGAGATCTCGTTTTGGTCGTGGGCCGGCGCTGAGGTGGCTTACTTCAATCCCTTTGCTGAAAAGCGGGGCGACCGCCTGAAGGCGCAATTGGTCCGGGCCTCTATAGCGGCAATTGAAGCCGTTTGGAGCGTTCATCCCAACATTCGCCTCGTGCAGGCCGAGCCGGCCATCAATGTCATTGCTCACCCATCCCGACCGGCGGACCAGCCGGAAGCTGAAGCTTACCGGCTGTCGCAGTATCAAGCCTGGGACATGCTGGCGGGCCGGATTGAGCCTCAGTTGGGCGGGCAAGAGAAATATCTGGACATCCTGGGGCTCAACTATTACCCCACCAATCAGTGGTTTCTGCACAACGGCATGAAAATCTTGGTAGGACACCCGCTTTATCGTCCCTTCCGCGAATTGCTCAGCGAGACTTACTTCCGCTATGGCCGGCCTCTATTTATTGCCGAAACGGGCACTGAAGATGAAGCGCGGCCGACCTGGCTGCGTTATGTCAGCGAGGAAGTGCAGGCCGCTCAAAAGCTGGGGGTAGCCGTGGAAGGCATCTGTCTGTACCCCATTCTCAATCATCCCGGTTGGGATGATGATCGCCACTGCTATAACGGTTTGTGGGATTACCCGAATGAGCTGGGCGAACGTGAAATTTATCAGCCTTTGGCGCAAGAACTGTTGTCCCAAAGTGAGGTTTTTAACCGGACAAGAGGGTTACGGTGGCAAAGGTAGGCTTGTTCTTAACTAGATCAGAGTGGTGCGTTGGGAAGAGCAACTCACTCTAGAAGTTCATAAACAGTTGGTGAAGCTATTTAGTTTGTTCTATTCACTCAATAGGAGACAACAATGAGTGCTTTGAAAAACAGCACCGGTAACGGACTAAACTCCAAACCGGTTGAAAAGGGTGGTCTGATCATCCCTGATTTAATATGTTTATCGCATCTGCGCTGGAATTTTGTTTACCAACGCCCGCAGCATCTTTTGAGTCGATGCGCCAAAGAGCGCCGAGTATTTTTTGTAGAAGAGCCGATTCTGGATGAGGGCCCGGCCCGGCTGGAAATCAGCCAGCCTGAGGCTAATGTGACGGTGGTCACACCCCATCTTTCATCTGACCTGGATGAGCAAGCAACTACGCAAGCTCAACATACCTTGCTTGACCAACTGTTAAGCGAATATAACCTGCACACCTACATCTTATGGTATTACACCCCTATGGCCTTGAAGTTTACCCGCCATCTCCAACCGGTGGCCGCGGTTTATGACTGTATGGATGAGTTGACCTTGTTCAAAGGGGCGTCACCGGCTCTGAAAAAGCTCGAAGTCGAACTGTTCAGTCGAGTCGATCTTGTGTTTACCGGCGGCCAAAGTTTGTATGAGATTAAACGAAATCAACACTCTAATGTGCATGCCTTCCCGAGCAGCATCGATGCGGCCCACTTTGCTCAGGCTCGAGAGCAGCGCGCCGAACCGGCGGATCAGGCCGAGATTGCTCATCCGCGGCTGGGCTTTTTCGGGGTCATCGACGAACGGTTCGACATCGAATTGCTCGCCGGCTTGGCCGAAGCGAGGCCGGATTGGCAGCTAATCATCGTTGGACCGGTGGTCAAGATCGATCCGGCCACCTTGCCCCGGCACGATAACATTCACTACCTCGGTTCCAAATCATATCAAGAGTTACCCGCTTATCTGGCCGGCTGGGATGTGGCCCTGTTGCCTTTTGCTCGGAATGATGCTACCCGCTTTATCAGCCCCACTAAGACGCCCGAATATCTGGCCGGAGGCAAGCCGGTCGTTTCCACCTCAATTGCCGATGTCGTCAACCCCTACGGCGAGCAACAGTTGGTGCGCATTGCCGACACACCGGCAGCCTTCGTCCAAGCCGTGGAAGCGCTTTTAGATCAAACGCCGGAGCAAGTTACCGCCTGGCAAGAGCAGGTCGATCAGTTCCTGGCCAAAAAATCCTGGGATCGGACCTGGGGCCAAATGCGCCAACTGATCCAGTCGGTTTTGGATGCTTACACGCTCAAGACCCCGCAGCCACCGATGATCAAGAGCCCTCGAACTCGCTCGGGGGCCAACTCGGCCACTAATCCGACCCTGGCCAAGACACGAGACACCAGTCTCAAGACGTTTGATTACTTGATTGTCGGAGCCGGCTTTGCCGGCAGCGTCTTGGCCGAGCGGTTGGCGGTAGGCTCCGGCTGCAAAGTCTTGTTGATCGACAAGCGACCGCACCTGGCCGGTAACGCTTACGATCACTATGACCAAAACGGCATCCTGGTTCACAAATATGGTCCGCACATTTTCCACACCAACTCTCAGGAAGTGTTTGAGTATCTTTCTCGCTTCACTCAGTGGCGCCCTTACGAACATCGAGTCCGGGCCAGCGTTGACGGCCAACTGGTCCCGATTCCGATCAATCTTGACACCGTTAATCAGCTCTACGGCCTTAATCTCACTTCTTTTCAAGTGGAAGAGTTCTTTGCCTCGCTGGCCGAGGAGCGGGAAGAGATTCGTACGTCTGAGGATGTGGTGGTTAGCAAAGTCGGTCAGGAACTTTACGAAAAGTTTTTCCGCAACTACACCCGCAAACAGTGGAACCTCGATCCGTCCGAGCTTGACTCGTCGGTCATTGCCCGGGTGCCGATCCGGACCAATCGGGATGACCGTTACTTTACCGATACCTACCAGGCCATGCCGCTGTATGGGTACACCCGTATGTTCGAAAACATGGTGGATCAACCTAACATCAAGCTCATGCTCAACACCGATTTCCAAGAGATCAAAGATTACATTAACTATCGTCAAGTGATCTATACCGGCCCTATTGATGAATTTTTTAACTTCTGCTACGGCAAACTGCCTTATCGCTCGCTGCAATTCAAGTTTGTAACCTTAGATCTGTCCCTCCACCAACCGGTAGCTGTGGTCAACTATCCTAACCAGCACGCTTACACCCGCGTCACTGAGTTCAAATACTTGACGGGCCAGGAGCATACCAAAACGACTTTGGTGTACGAGTATCCCTGCGCCGAGGGTGATCCTTATTACCCCATCCCTCGCCCCGAGAACATGGATCTCTACCGCAAGTATAAAGCTTTAGCAGACGCCACTCGTGACGTGCAGTTTGTGGGGCGGTTGGGCACCTACAAGTACTACAACATGGATCAGGTTACGGCTCAAGCTTTGACCCTTTATGCCAAAATTACCGGCAAGTCGCGCGCCGAGTCGCTCCAGTCTCAGGCACCCGCCTCGATCTTTATGGTCAATAATCGATCTAGGGTACGACCGGCCATATCAGCCGGCGGAGCAGATTAGTGAGTCAGGCTTTGGAAAAAGTCTGGGGTCATTGATATAAGGCCTGACCCCGGCCAAGATAGTTAAAAGTATTTTTCAAGTTAAGCCAGATTTAAGGAGAAACACGATGGCAACTAGAAAGACTGAGTATAACGCTTCTAACCGATCACCTGATGTGAGAGTTTACGAAGCGGATAATGATGAGGCCGTAATCGAAAGGAGCGAGGTCGCTCCCGGTTACGCAGCCACCTCGGCCCGGAATGTCATGGTCACGACCCCTATTGATCGCATTCGGTGGGGATCAGTCATTGCCGGTTTATTTACGGCGCTGTCAGCCCTGGTGGTGCTCAACATCCTAGGGCTAGCGATTGGCCTCAGTAGCTATGACATTGGTGATACGATGAGCAACTTCGGCTTGGGGGCCGGCATCTGGGGAGCGATCAGTACGCTGATTGCCTTTATGATCGGTGGTTGGCTGGCGGCTCGGACTGCGGCGGCACCCGGCTCAGGGAATGGCATTCTCAATGGGGTCATGGTTTGGGTGGTGACTATTCCGCTACTGCTGTATTTGCTGGGTAGCGGCATCAGTTCCCTGTTAAATACCGTGGGTAACCTGGCGGCCACTAGCACAGAAGCAATTGCGCCTGTTGCCGAGCAGGTGCTGCCCGTCGATCTCAGCGACCCGGCGACCCAAGCGACGGTACAAGCCGGAGGCCAAGACGCAGCGGCCCAAGTTCAAGCCACCGCCACAGCGGTAGCCGCTCAAGGTCCACCCCAGGAAATGCAACAAATCCCCGAGACAGCCGCTACTTCGGCGTGGGGGACCTTGCTCGCCTTGCTGCTGGGACTGGGGGCAGCGGCGCTGGGTGGCTGGCTCGGCGCTCGGCCGGTGCCGGCCCGGATGCGGCTGGAGCGGGCTTAAACGTCAAGGGTGGTTTAACCTATCACCGCGATTTATTGAGATGGTATGAAGTATTGAATCAAAGGTAACAAGCTAAAGTCGAAGGAGAATGCTATGAACGATATACAGTCCGACTCTTCGATGGACTCAGAACACCGCCCTCCCCGGGCACCTGTAAGAACACCGGAACAGAGAGATGCGGAAAAGCAGATTAATCGGACCAGTGGTCTATCCACCATTCTGATCGCCCTGGTCGTGATCATCATTATTGCCTTGCTCGCGCTCGTTCTAATCCCGTTGTTGTAGTGAGAGGCAGGTCAGTCATGCAGCCACTCAATGCAGCAGTTATAGTCAGTCAAGATGGTCACCGCGGCGTCATCGAATCTCCAGGCAGCAGTGACACCTATACCCTGCTTCGGCTGGACGATGGCCGGCAAGTTGCGGTCTCAACGGACAGTCTGATCCTGCAAGGCGATGGCAGTTATTACCTGCCCCACAGTTTGGCCGAGGTGGTTAAAGAGCCACGCCATCTAGATCAGACGGGTGAGTCGGTCGTCGTGCCGGTACTGGTGGAAGAATTGGAAATCCAGAAACGCCAGGTCGAGAGCGGCGGAGTCCGAATTACCAAAGTTGTCCATGAACGCGAGGAGGTGATCGATGAGCCGTTGCTGGAAGAGCGGCTGTCGGTGAAACGGGTGCCCATCAATCGTCCGGTCGATGGCCCCGTTCCAATCCGGTATCAAGGCAACACCATGATTGTGTCCTTGTTAGAGGAAACTTGGGTGGTGGAAAAACGCCTGATGCTGAAAGAAGAGTTACACATCAGCAAAGAACAAGTGGAAGTTCGCCGGCCACAGCCGGTCACGTTGCGAAGCGAGGAGGCATTTGTGACGCCGCTTAATCCCACGGACCGCTCTGAAGGAGGTGATGCGAGCGCTGACATTGATTGAAACTATTTTGTCATAAGTCACTGGTCAGCGAAGGCTGGTCCACCAAAAAAGTTAAGAAGTGTTTTTAATGAGTCAAATATTTACTTAGAGAAAGGAAAGAACCTTGGCTAAGACAATTGTAGGTTTATACGATGATTTTGCGACCGCTCAACAAGTGGTCCAAGACTTGCTGGACGCCGGCTTTGCTGATGAAGATGTCAGCCTCGTGGCGAGTGATTCTGCCGGTGACCTCAGTCGCCAAAGGAACATTGCTGATCACGACGACAGCACACTTGGAACTGGTACCGGCGTCGGGGCCGGCACCGGGGCAGCCATCGGCGGTATTGGGGGTCTGTTAATTGGCTTGGGTGCACTGGCCATTCCCGGTATTGGTCCGGTCGTGGCGGCCGGTCCGATCGTGGCCGCTTTAGTCGGCGCCGGGGTTGGCGCGGTGGTGGGTGGTCTGGTCGGCGCCCTGGTGGATATGGGTGTCCCTGAAGAAGATGCTCACTACTATGCTGAAGGCGTTCGCCAGGGCGGCACCCTGGTAACCGTCAGCACCCCGGATCACATGGTAGACGAGGCGGTCATGATCATGGAACGCCATCATCCGGTAGACATCGATGAGCGGGGTAGCACCTGGCGCGAGACGGGTTGGAGTGGGCCTGAAATCGACACGACAGCGGCGACTTCGGCTGCCCCGCAGCGAGAGTTCACCCCGACCCCGACTCGCCGCGAGCCTTCCGAGGCCAACTTAGATGTGGTTGAAGAAGAGCTGGTCGTAGGCAAGCGGCCGGTTGAGCAGGGCAGTGTCCGGGTGCGCAGTTACATCACCGAACGGCCGGTTGAGGAAACGGTCCGGCTTCGAGAGGAACATGCTCATGTTGAGCGCCGACGGGTGGACCGCCCCGCTGATGACGCCGATTTAGACGCGTTTGAAGAGGGCGAAATCGAGATCACCACAACCCGCGAAGAGCCGGTCGTGACTAAAAAGGCGCGGGTGGTGGAAGAAGTGGCTGTAAACAAGGAGGTTCAGGAACGCGACGAAACCATTCGCGATACCGTGCGCCGCAAAGACATAGAAGTCGAAGGAGCTGAGGCTGAAGCTGGGACCACCGGCTATCGCCACGCTGACGATCTCGATTTCAGAACTCACTACAACTCTTACTATACCAATAGCAACTACACCTACGATGAATATGTACCGGCTTACCGCTACGGTTATGGCCTGACCAACGATGCCCGTTATCAGCACCGCGACTGGGGCGACATCGAGCCGGACATCCGGCGCTCCTGGGAACAACGCAACCCGGGGACGTGGGAGCAGTTCAAAGATGCCGTGCGCCACGGCTGGGAACGAACCAAAGAGACGGTTCGCTCCTAATTTCCAGGCGTTCCCGCGACAGACAATAATTAAATAGCTTAGCTTTACATCAGCTAGTTCCCAAACAAGGATAAGTTTGGGAACTAGCTTTTTGTATGGCGCTTACGACCTTCTCTTTTCGTCAATTGATTGGGATTTTTACTGGGCAGAGTATTAGAAATCCGTTATAGCTGGACAAAACCTATTGACAACTCGTCCAGATTCGCGTATACTGTCCATCAAATGTAAAGCTTCGGCGGACAGCATAAAGGGTAACCATCAAAAGATGGTCGACCGGTTGTGAGGTAGGCCGACAACTCAGCTCTAACCAGGGCTAGCGTTGTCGGCTTTTTTATTTTTCACCCGATATCATTCAATGGATAAGGTAATGGCCCGCATAGTTGCAACTCAAATCGAGGCTGCGAAAACCGCCTCCCCATCTTCGATATTAGATTTTCGGCTCCTTGGTTGGCTGCTGGCGCTGCTGCCGGCTGGCCTGGCTGTCTTCTTCGCTTCATTTGCCGCCCGGATCGCCGGGGGCGAAGTTCTGACCGTGGCTTATCCCTGGATCCCCAGTCTAGGGGTCAATCTGTCCTTTTATCTGGACGGGCTCAGCCTGATCTTCACCCTGCTGATTAGCGGAATCGGCACCCTGGTTGTCATTTATGCGGGCGGCTACCTGGCCGGGCATCCGCAGCTAGGCCGCTTTTACCTCTATATCTTGCTCTTTATGGTCTCGATGTTGGGCTTAGTCCTGGCGAACAATCTTATTACCCTGTTCGTCTTCTGGGAGCTGACCAGTCTAACCTCTTACCTGCTCATCGGTTTTAACCACCGCCAGGCGGAATCGCGGGCCTCCGCCTTGCAGGCTTTGCTGGTGACGGGCGGCGGCGGGCTGGCTTTACTGGTCGGGCTGATACTGTTGGGCCAGGTTGGTGGCAGTTGGGAGCTATCAACGCTGCTGGCCCAGGCCGGGTCCATTCAAGCCGATCCGCTGTACCTGCCCTTACTGGGGTTAATCTTGTTAGGAGCCTTGACCAAATCGGCTCAATTCCCGTTCCATTTTTGGCTGCCCAACGCCATGGCCGCGCCGACGCCGGTCAGCGCTTTTCTCCACTCGGCGACAATGGTCAAAGCTGGGGTGTACCTGCTAGCGCGCCTCAGCCCGGTCATTGGCGGCACGCTGGCCTGGCAGTACAGCCTGACGGCGATCGGGGGGGTGACGATGCTGCTGGGCGCCCATTTGGCCTGGCAGCAAACCGATTTGAAACGTATTCTGGCCTACTCAACGATTAGCGCCTTGGGCACGCTGGTCCTGCTGCTCGGTCTGAGCACACCGCTAGCGGTTAAAGCGGCGATCGTCTTCTTGATCGTTCACTCTTTGTACAAAGGCGCGCTCTTTATGGTGGCCGGCGCGGTGGATCACGAAACCGGCACGCGGGATGTCGCTTACCTGGGCGGGCTGCGAACTCTGATGCCGGTTACCTTTATCGCCGCCGCTTTAGCCGCACTCTCAATGGCCGGTGCCCTGCCGCTCTTCATCGGCTACATCGGCAAAAAGCTGATCTATGAGGCCACCCTCGGCGTGCCAAGCTATGGCCTGCTGCTAACCGGGCTGGTCCTGGTGGCCAACGCCATGACCGTCGTCGCTGCCGGTCTGATTGCGGTCAAGCCCTTCTTCGGCCCAACCGGCGACTCGCCCAAACATGCCCACGAAGCCCCGGCTAGTCTGTGGCTGGGGCCGCTGGCCCTGGCAGTGTTGGGCCTGGGGCTGGTGATCGTCATCGAGCTAGTGCCCAACAATCTGCTCAAACCGCTGGTCGGGGCCACGCTCTCAGCCATTACCGTTGCGCCGCTGATCGAGGTCAAGCTGGCCGCCTGGAGCGGGTTCAACACCCTCTTCTTTCTCAGCCTGGCCACATTGGGGTTGGGGCTGGCAGCCTACCTCTGGCGCGCGCCGCTGCTGGCGATGGTTCGGCCCGCCAACCTGCTGGCAGTATTTGGCCCGGAGCGCGGCTATGCGCTTGGCTTGAAAGGGTTGCTCTCCCTGGCGGCGATCCAAACCCGCTGGCTGCAACACGGCTACCTGCGCCTCTACCTGTTAACCATCTTGAGCACAACCGTGGCTTTGGGCGGCTACGTCCTGTTGGCGAGTCACGGTCTCGGCTGGCCGGCGCTCAACTGGGAGATCCGGCTGTATGAAGGTTTATTGGTGACCATGATCCTGATCGCCACCGTGGTGGCCGTTCTGTCCAACTCCCGGTTGGCCACCATCGCGGCTTTGGGCCTGGTCGGCTATGGGCTGGCCCTGATCTTCGTCTTCTTTGGCGCGCCGGACCTGGCTATGACCCAATTGGCCATCGAAACGCTAACCGTCATTCTACTCGTGTTGGTCCTGTACCGGCTGCCCGCCTTCGAGCGGTTGAGCAGCGCTGCTAACCGGCTGCGGGATGGCCTGGTGGCGCTGGCCGTCGGTGGTCTGGTCACCGGCCTGATGCTGGCCATTCTGGCCCGGCCGCTGCAGTCGTCGTTGACCACCTTTTTCGCCGAAAGCAGCGTGCCGTTGGCTCAAGGGCGCAACATCGTCAATGTTATCCTGGTTGATTTCAGAGCGCTCGATACCCTGGGCGAAATTACGGTGCTGGCCGTCGCCGCCCTGGGCGTGTACGCGCTGCTGAAATCACGTCAGCAAGCTTAGGAGAATAGAAATGGAAGGAAGTCTAAAAATTGGCCGCATCTTCGGCATTCCAATCGGACTGCACTACAGTTGGTTCTTTATCTTTGGTCTGGTCACCTGGTCCCTGGCGGCAGGACTGCTGCCGGCTGAGTATCCGGAGCTGGGGACGGAAGTCTATTGGCTGCTCGGTTTAATCACCAGCCTGCTCTTCTTTGGCTCGGTCTTGGTGCATGAGCTGGCCCACGCCGTGGTCGCCCGGCTGCATCAAGTCCCGGTCAGCGGCATCAACCTGTTCATCTTCGGGGGCACGGCCGAAATGACTCGCGAGCCGCGCAGCGCCGTGGCCGAGTTTCGTATCTCGGCGGCCGGGCCGATTGCCAGCTTCATCTTGTCGATCTTCTTCTTTGGCCTGTGGCTGCTGGATCAACACATCTCGTACCTGGCCGCCCCGAGCATCTGGCTGGCCCGGATTAACCTGATGCTGGCCGCCTTTAATCTGATCCCCGGCTTCCCGCTCGACGGCGGGCGCATCCTGCGCGCGTTTATCTGGTGGAAAACCGGCAATCTGTACCGGGCTACTAAAATTGCGACCTACAGCGGCCAGTTCACGGCTTTCGGTTTTGTGGGCCTGGGCATTGCGACCATGATTACGGGCGGCTTCTTCAGCGGGCTGTGGTTGGTCTTCATCGGCTGGTTCCTCCAAAATGCGGCGGTGGGCCGCCACGCCCGCTCGGCCCCGCGCAACTCGCTGGTCGGGGTCAGGGTCGAGCAGGCGATGAGCCGCGAGGTCACCCTCGTCCCGCCGCTCACGCCGGTTAGCCGCCTGGTTGAAGAGCGAGTCCTGCCCGGCGGCGAGCAGTACTTCTTTGTCGGGGAGAATGATCAACCGCAGGGTCTGATCACCCTGGCAGACATTCTGAGCCTGCCCGAGCGCAAGTGGCGCTTCTTAACGGCCCAACAACTGATGGCGCCGCTCGGCCGGCTGCGGACCGTTGAGCCGGAGGATGAGATGACTTTGGCCCTGGAACTGATGGAAGACGGCAAAACCAATCACGTGCCCGTGGTCAAAGATGGCCAGGTGGTCGGGCTGGTGTCGCGCACCCAAATCGCCAACTACGTTCGCTTGAAAGCTGAGTTGGGAGTCTAACCGATGCACTCGCTGATCTTGTCAAGCGCCCTGCGCTATCTGCTGCCGCTGCTGCTGATCTTTTCGGTCTTCCTGCTGCTGCGGGGCCACAACGAACCCGGCGGTGGTTTTACCGGCGGGCTGGTCGCCGCCGCGGCGCTGGTCCTCTACACCTTGGCCGCCGGCGCCCCCGCGGCCCGGCGCTTGTTGGGACTTGATCCGCGCACCCTGATCAATCTCGGTTTGCTCTTGGCCGTAGCCAGCGGCTTGCTGGGCGTAGTCTACAGCGGCCTGCCCTTTTTGACCGGCTTGTGGCACGACCAAAGCGTGCCGGTCGTCGGCAAATTGGGCACCCCCTTTGTCTTTGATGTGGGCGTTTATCTGGTCGTCATCGGCATCACCCTGACGATCGTCTTTAACTTGAAGGAGGAGTAAGGATGGAGCTTCTGCTGGCCGTCGTCGTGGGGGCCCTAACGGCGGGTGGAGTTTATATGATCTTGCGCCGCAGCATGGTCGAGCTGGTCATCGGCCTGATCTTGCTGGGCCACGCCGCCAACCTGCTCATCTTTACGATGGGGCGGTTGACCCGGGGCCAGCCGCCGCTCGTCGCCGAGGGGGCCCTGCTGCCGCTGGTGCCCTTTGCCGATCCGCTGCCACAGGCGCTGGTGCTGACGGCCATTGTTATCGGCTTTGGCTTACAAGCGTTTGCTCTGGTGCTCATCCTACGGACTTACCAGACCACCCGCACCTGCGATCTGGATCAACTGCGAAATACGGAGTAACTTATGAATTCTCTGCTGTGGTTATCACTCATTATCCCGCTCAGCACCGCCATCGCTTTGCTCTTTGTCCGGCAGTGGCCCCGACTCCAGGCCGGGCTGAGCGTGGTGGGCGGAGCGGTTCACCTGGGGGCCGGAGTCGCCCTGCTGACCGAGGTCTGGCGCAGCGGGGTGGTGGCGGTGCAAATAGGGAACTGGCCCGCCCCCTTCGGCATTACCCTGGTAGCGGACCTATTCAGCGGGCTGATGGTGGCCCTGGCCAGCTTGATGGGGCTGCTGGTGGCCGGCTATTCGCTGGCCCAGCTTGAACCGGACGAGCAGCGACTGGACTACCACCCCCTGCTGCACCTGCTGGTGATGGGCGTCTGCGGGGCCTTCCTAACCGGCGACATCTTCAACCTGTACGTCTGGTTAGAAATTTTGCTGATCACGTCTTTCGTGCTGCTGGTCCTGGGCGGCGGGAAAGCCCAACTGGAAGGGGCCGTCAAATACGTCATGCTCAACCTGTTGGCCTCGATCCTCTTCCTGATGGCCGTGGGGCTGTTGTACGGCCTGGCCGGCACCCTCAACTTTGCCGACCTGGCGGGCCGGCTGGCCGGCGCGCCACCGGGATTGGTCACGGCCGTGGCGATACTGTTTTTGGTGGCGTTCGGGATCA
Organism: uncultured Chloroflexota bacterium; assembly: GCA_937864185.1. Taxonomy (GTDB): domain Bacteria; phylum Chloroflexota; class Anaerolineae; order 4572-78; family J111; genus JAGRBY01. Next base: position 18,930 of record CALMIS010000060.1, on the reverse strand, counting down.
AAGCCGGCCTGTTTCCGCTCTTTTTCTGGCTGCCGGCCTCGTACCACACCTTGCCGGCCGGCACCCTGGCCCTGTTTGCCGGACTGCTAACCAAGGTCGGCATTTACGCCCTGATGCGAGTCTTCACCATGCTCTTCACCTACGACCCGACGTTGACCCAAAACCTGCTGCTGGTCATTGCCGGCTTGACAATGGTCACCGGCGTGCTGGGTGCGGTGGCTCAGATGGAGCTGCGCAAGCTGCTGGCCTTTCACATCATCAGCCAGATCGGCTATCTGTTGATGGGGCTGGCCCTGTTTAGCGTCAACGCCCTGGCCGCGACCATCTTCTTTCTGGCCCACGTCATTCTGGCGAAATCAGCCTTGTTCTTGATTGGCGGGGTGATCTACCGGCTCTACGGCACCTATGATCTAAAAAAGCTGGGCGGTGTCTACGCGGACCGGCCGGGCCTGGCTGCAATCTTTCTCATCGCGGCCCTGTCGCTGGCCGGGCTGCCGCCATTCTCGGGCTTTTGGGCCAAGTTCGCTCTGGTGCGGGCCGGGCTGGAACAGGAACAGTACCTCATCGTTGGTGTCTCGCTGCTGGTCAGCCTGCTGACGCTCTTTTCGATGACCAAGATTTGGGCCGAGGTTTTCTGGAAAGACCGGCCTGAAGCAGCCGAGGCCAGCCCACCCGACCTCTCAGCCTCGCCGCCGCTGCTGCGTCCAACCGGCCGCGCCGCCTGGGTCGCTCAACTAGCGCCGATCGGAGCCATGACAGTCCTGCTGCTCGCCTTGGGCCTGCTGGCCGAGCCGCTGGTTGGCTTCTCCCTGCAAGCCGCCGAGCAGTTGTTGAACCCGGTCGATTATATTCAAGCTGTGCTAGGAGGTCAGCCGTCATGAAGTGGCTGTTACTAAACCTGATGTTGGGGCTCGCCTGGTTAGTGCTGACCACCCAGTGGACCCCGCTCAACTTTCTGATCGGCCTGCTGATCGGCTTTCTGACCCTGGGCCTGGTCCAGCGGGCGGCCGGCCGGGCTACGTATCTGCGTAAGGTCCAGCAGATCATTGCCCTAACGGGTTATTTCTTGTGGCAACTGGTGGTGGCCAACCTGCGGGTGGCCTATGATGTCCTGGCGCCGGTTCAATCGATGCGGCCGGCCGTAGTAGCCGTACCGCTCGATCTGCGCGGCGAGGCCCAGATCTCGCTGCTGGCGAACTTGATCAGCCTGACGCCCGGCACCCTCAGCCTCGATGTCTCGCCGGACCGGCGCACTTTGTATGTTCACACGATGCACTTATCTTCGCGCGAGGAGTTTGTGGCTGAGATCAAAAACGGATTTGAGCGCTATGTCCGGGAGGTGTTTGCATGACCTTAGAGTCTTATACCCTGCATATCATCTTACCCCTTTTAACGGTGGCGATCGGCCTGGCCCTGGTCCGGATTGTGCGCGGACCCAGCCTCTCGGACCGGGTGATTGCCCTCGATCTCCTGGCCACGATTGGGATTGGGGTGGTGGGCGTGTACGTTATCGCCACCGGGCAGCTCGCTTTCCTGGACGTCGCCTTGGTGATCGCGTTGCTGGTCTTTCTGGGCACGGTGGGCTTTGCTTACTACATCGAACGGAGAGCTTGAAATGGTAGTTATTCTCTTAACAATCGGCACGGTGTTTATGCTGGTGGCCGGTCTGGGCTTGGTGCGAATGCCCGACCTGTTCCTGCGGATGTCGGCCGGCACCAAAGGCACCACCTTGGGCGTGCTGCTCATCATGGTGGCCGTGGCTGTCCACTTTGGCGATTTGGGCACGGTGGCCCGGGCCCTCGGGATTGCCGTTTTTCTGATGATTACCGCGCCGGTCGCCGCTCATCTCATCGGCCGGGCGGCCTACATCGACGGCACGCCACTCTGGTCAGGTACCGCGTTCGATGATCTGCGAGATCATCGAACGTCCCAGGCAAAACTTCCGGACGAGACAAACGCAAGGAGTTGGCCAGCCGGCAAGCAAATCCTAAGCAAAGCTGAAGGCGGGGAAGGTTAACTATCCCTTTGTTAGCGCCCCCGGGTGTCAACAACAATTTTTGTGTGAGGCAAGTACCAACATGTCAAAAACAGTTGATGTTCTCAAAAAAAATGGACTGAGTGTCATTGAAGAATATACGGCTGCCCTTGGCTACCCCACAGAACACCTGGCTCAGACTTTTCTCCGGGCCTGGCAAGAGGCCCACGGCACCCCCAGCGGCTCGGCTTCTGTGTTAACAGGGGCGGACACGCTGGCCGTCTTCATCGAAGAGACCTTGACCAAAGCCGAGTTTGCCCTGGCGGAACAAACAGACGGGCAACTCATCCTCCAGCGTTACATCGAATCCGTTTTCGATCAACTCGCACCCGAGTTGATCGACGCGGTCGAGGCGACCGCCGGACGGCGCGTCAGCCAAAAATGCGTTAGTGTCAGTCTTAAGTGCGGCTGGATCCTTTGTTTGTTTAAACTGGCTGATAAGTTCAATACTGGAGATACCGATGGAGCTAAAAGATTTACAAAAATATATTCGCACTCTAGCGCTGCTAGAAGAGACCGGCTCGCCGGTGATTAGCTACTACCTCAATTGCGAACGAGGTGAATTGGAAAATCGCTTAAAACTGACGGAGCAAAGTAACCTGCTGCGGCGTCTCTATCCGGGTCAGGCCGGCCATGAGTTTGAAGCAGCCATGAATGAGATCGAGAGCTATGTCGACTCGGAGCTGCTGCCGGGCACCAAAGGCGTGGCCGTCTTTTCTCGAGCTGGAGCAGAGCAGTTTTTCCTGCCGCTTCAGTTTCAAGTGCCTTTGCCCAACTGGATCGCCGCCAATTCCACGCCCAACATTTATCACTTGATTGAATTAAAGGATACCTATCATCGCTACGTAGTCATGATTTCCACCGAAGAGAGCGCCCGTATTCTGGAGGTCAGTTTGGGCGCGATCACCGAGGAGCTGTGGCGCGAACGGCCGGAGCTCCGCAAGCGGGTAGGCCGGGAATGGACCAAGGAGCATTACCAAAATCACCGGCGCGAGCGCACGAATCAGTTTGTACGGGAAAAGATCAAGATTCTGGAACGGCTGATGCGCGCCGGCGGGCACACCCACCTCATCCTGGCCGGCAGTCCTCACCTGGTTACCCGGGTCCGGCGGGCGCTGCCCATTCATTTGGAGCACAAGCTAATCGATACTGTTGTTACCAGCAGCAACGACGATATCAGCGACGTGGTGGCGACCACCCTGTCCCAATTTATTGAACAGGAGCGGCAGGAGTCGCTGGCGTTGGTGGATGTCTTGGTGCAGGAACTCCAAATGGGCGGCTTGGCCGTCGCCGGCGCCGAGGCCAGCTTACGGGCGCTGACCTGGGGGCAGGCAGACGTCTTGGTTTTGGCTAAAGAAATGCGAGATGCCTCCCTGCGGGAAGAACTGGTCCGCTTGGCCGAGCAAACTCAGTGCCAGATTGAGGTGGTCGAGGATAGCCCTATCTTGATGGAGTTTGGTGGCGCCGGCTGCCTGTTGCGCTATGCCTTACCGGATGAGGTAGAAGAAACTCAAGCAGTTTTAGACCTTTAACCCCAGCCAGCCTGGAGTGCGGAGTGTCTTCCGCACTCCAGCTACTACTCAAGCGTTGAAGAGTTGGCCCAAACTTTGCCAAATGCGCCAAATCTCCAGGAGCAAAGTGCAGACCCAAATCAAAATACTAATGCCGACAGCGGTGGAAGCAATGTCCTTAATGGCCCCAATTTTGGGATCGTACTCGGGTTGAATGTAATCGCAGATTTCTTCGATGGCGGTATTGAAGATCTCGGCGACCAGGAGCAGGCCAGTCACCACCAGGATCAACAGAAAATCAAACCACTCGCGCAGCCAGAAACTTGTCCCCAAGACAATCAGCGAGAGAACCATTTTGTAGGCGACGCTAAAATCGCTCCAGATAGCAAGTTTGAGGCCGGAGAAGAAGACCCTTACCTTGCGGAATAGATCAAATCTCCGGCGAAGACGATGGATGGGTATATTTGGCACAAGCTATGGTTCCAATCTCTAGCAAAGCTGCCAGCTGGCTAAATTGAGCGAATAAGCGACGCGCATTAGGATGACTGAAAAGCAATATCTGGATTTCAACTGTCACTCAGGCTTTGAATGGTACCCAGGCCGGTCCGCTTTTCCCAGTATCTGGCAAAGCGCCGGATCTGGCGGCGAATGTACCAGATGTCCGGATCGGCCACCGCCCGGCGCGATTTAAGCAGTTGAGTGGCCTCGTCCACGGAATAGCCTTGCGCAATCAGAACAGCGGCCGCCATCGCCACCGACCGATGGATGCCTTTAGTGCAGTGGATATAGACTTTGCCGCCGGCTTCCAGGACCTCGAGAGCAGCCACCACGCCGCGACGGAGGACAGCTAGCGGAATCGGGATGAATGCCGAGTCAAAAGTTGGCAGCCACAGACTACGCAGGGCTGGGTTGTGAAGATCCCGGTAAGGCCACCGGTCGATCCGGACGTTAAGCACGAGCTCGATGCCAAGTTCGCGCAAGGTATCGTAGTCTTTGGACCGGGGTGCAGTACCAACATAAAGCGAGTCGGTGATCGCGGAAAAGTCCATTTGAAGAACCACACTTCGATGGGTATACAACGGACGCCTGTTTGGATTTGGCCTCAAGCGATGCTCAAGGCCGGCGCCCGTCTTGACTTGTGAAATTATGATCCAATGTCGGCAAAATAACAATTTAGCGGCTTACTTAGCGGCAAAATCTTTAACGTCACCGTTGAGGGTAAGCAAACCCGAGGGTTGGCCGGTCGACGAATATTGCCGGAATAGTGAGGGAACAGGTCATTTCAGCCCAATCCTAGATGGGCCGGCCGATTAATTTAGGCCAGGGTTAAGTCCGGTATAAACTTTTGGTCAACCGCCGGCACGCCATCAAAGAAGTCCACCATTCCTGTCTCCAACGAATATTCCGCGCCCACCACCAGTAACCCGTCGTTTTGAATCAAATCTTCTAGCACTGCCGAGCCGTGCCGCAAATGATCCGCTGAAGCCCGCACGTTAGCTCTGACTGCTTGCTGCACGAGCGCGTCAGGTTGATGCCTCAGTTCAGTGGCCATTAGTTCCTCTACAGAAGGTCTAATCCGGTCAACGATGGCCTTAATGTTTTGGGACTGCTCAGCGCTGGGGCGCTGGAGCTGTTCAATGGTGGCCTTCACCGCGCCGCAGGACGAATGCCCCAAGACCACCACCAAGCGGGTACCGAATTGCGCCGCGGCAAACTCCACACTGCCTACTAATGAGGGAGCAACCACATTACCGGCCACGCGAATGACAAACAGATCCCCTAAACCTTGATCAAACACAATCTCGGCCGGGACGCGAGAGTCTGAACAGCCGAGAATAATGGCGAATGGCTCCTGACCCGATACGAGTTTAGCTCGTTTGGTGTGAGTCTGGAGGGTCTCCAGACTCCGCAATCCGGTGACGAACCGCTGATTTCCTACCCGCAGACGATTGAGAGCTTCAATAGCGTCGATCATTTTAGTTCCTTCTCCCTCTTCATGAAAAGATATAGCTTAGGTCAACCATCAACATTGAACTGATCATGAGCATCACCAGGCCGGCCATCAGCCAGCTTTTAATCTTTTTCCAGCGCCGCTTCCGCCGGCGCGCGGCCACCATAGAGTCACTGTTCATTGTCATCCTTATAAGTCATCCTTATAGAAGCAATTATATTGGAGCCCGGAATTCATTCCGGGCTCCAATACTGTTATCTACTCCATCACCCTCGGTTACCGGGCCGAACTTGGGGCCCAAGCCGACTCGATCCCGGCCATCACCCGGAGGCGCTTAACCCGCTCGGCTGTGTCGGGATGGGTGCGGAACAGCCCGCCGATACCGCCGCGAAATGGGTTGACGATGTACAGCGGCGAGGTGGCCGGATTGGCTTCCAAGGTGCTGCCGCGCTGCGCATACGCCTCGAGCTTCTCCAGCGCACTGGCCAGCGGCAGCGGGTTACCCAGGATTCTGGCGCCGCCCGCATCCGCGCTAAACTCCCGCGAGCGGGAGATGGCCATTTGAATGAGAACGGCCGCAATCGGGGCCAGGATGATCATCACCAGCCCGCCCAGCATTTCACCCCAACCACCGCCTTCTTCCTCTTCGCTCGAAAACATACTGGTGCCAAAAATCATCGCCCAGGTAGCCATCTCGGCCAGCATAGTGATCGCTCCGGCAATGGTAGCCGCCACGCTGGCGATCAGCGTATCGCGATGCTTGATGTGGGCCAGCTCATGAGCAATGACGCCCGCCAACTCATCCCGGTTGAGCAGCCGCATAATGCCGGTTGTTACGGCAACCGCGCCTTTGCTGGGGCTGCGGCCGGTGGCAAAGGCGTTGGGCGTCTCGCTGTCGATCAGGTAGACCCCGGGTTTGGGCAAGTTCGCCTGTTGGGCCAACTGCTCGACCATCCGGTGCAGGTCCGGCGCTTCATGCGGCTCCACCGCTCGAGCCCCGCTCATCCGCAGGGCCAACTTGTCCGAAAACCACCAGGCGCCCATGTTCATCGCCACCGCCAGGCCAAAGGCAATGATCAACCCCATCTGCCCGCCGATGGCTGACCCAATGACGACAAAGAGGCCGGTTAAAGCGGCCAAAAGGATTGTTGTCTTAAATGTGTTCCAGATTTGCATCGATCCTCCTATTTAGTTTTTGTTGAAGTTATAGAGTCAACGTGACTTTTTGTTCTAGCTGATTTGGCCCAAAACAAAAAGGCCAACAACAAATCTCTTCCGGAGAAGAATTCGTTGTTGGCCTACGTCATAACCGGTCGTTTTTTAACCACGACCCTTTAGTCTGTCCGCCAAACTTTTTCTAGGGCTAAATATAACCTAGCTTTTCGAGCCTGTCAATAGGTTTTAGACGGTTCTAATAAAACTCTAATATGACTATCTAAGATAAGGGCGACATTCCCGGCTGGGATGACCCCGATCATGAAAATTGACCTGGTGTAGGGGCGTAAAATTTTACGCTCCTACACCAGGTTGGTGTGTTTTCAGTGGAGTCGTTAGTTAACCAAACTTTTTGTTCAGATCCTCATCTACGGTGAGGACCACCACTCGCTCGCCGGTCTTGGTGCTCATATCCGTATGCAGGCTAATGAGTTGGCAACCGACGGTCAGGCGGACCAGTTCGGCCAATAGGTCACGAGAGGTCTCAAAAAGCTGGCGGCGCGTTTCCTTGACCAGAGCCTGACCTTCGCGCGTTTTGGCCAGCTTTAACTCGGCCGGAGTCAAAATACCCTGTAGCCGAACCAAGATCATATCCTGGATAAAAAAGGTGCGCGCTTCAAGTGGACCGCGCCCTAAATACTCTTTCTCAAATTTGATGATGGCGGTGGTGAAGTCAGCTTCAATCTGACCTCGGCTCTTTTTTGTCATTGGCTGCAGGCGATAGGTGAGATTGACCTCATTGTAATGGCAGCCCAAAGTTATGGCAATTCAGATCTTGAGTCTACTCGTAGTGGCAAGTGTCATTGAGCTTAATCAATGACACCGCATCGCTTGATACAAAGTTGATAATGTTCAGACAGGCCACGTTCTGCCAAATGACCCAGCGATAGTTCTTGAGCGGAATGTTGAACAACGAGCAGATCAGTAAACGATTAACCGTTTTGTGGGCAGCGACCAAGACCGTCTCATTGGGATGAGCCGCAACGATTTGATCGATGGCGGGCCGCACCCGCGCTACCAGCGTCAAGCCACTTTCCCCGCCAGGGGGAGCGTATAAAGCCGGATCTCTTGACCAGAGGTCAAATTCTTTGGGATATTGAGCCAAAATTTCTTCTCGCCGTAGCCCTTCCCAGGCTCCATAATCCAACTCTCTTAGTTCTGGGACAACCTTGACCGGTAGTCCAAACGGTTCTGCCACAATCCGGGCGGTCTCCTGGCTTCGATCGAGCGGGCTGCTGTAGACCGCTGCAATGCGTTTGGGGTCGTCCCCCAACAGTACATGCGGGTCGGCCAACGTATCATCTTTGATAAACAGCTGCATTCCGTCCAGCCGTTGGGCCAGGGCTCGGGCTTGAGCCCGGCCTACGTCGTTCAGATTAATATTCGACGAACCGGTGAAGCGGTCCCCCACGCTCCAATCGGTTTGACCGTGTCGGATAATCAGTAAGCGGGTTGGCATGTAAACTTGTCCTCAGTTGATTTAGGCATAACAGCGTTGGCGAAGCTCTTTTACATTTTCCGCCACCGAGGCTCGCCGGTTAAAAATAGCTGAGCCGGCGACCAGCACATTTGCGCCGGCGGCCACCACCTCGGCGATAGTGGCGGGATTGACCCCACCGTCCACCTCCAGATCGGCCGTGGAGCCGATCTCGTCCAGCATCCGGCGCAGCCGCGCGATTTTGGGCGTACTAGCGGGGATATAGCTTTGCCCGCCAAACCCGGGATTAACCGACATAATCAGCACCAAATCAACGTCGGGTAAGACCTCTTCCAGGGTAGAGAGCGGCGTGGCCGGATTTAGCGTTACCCCGGCTTTGATGCCTAACTCTTTGATCTGTTGGATGGTCCGGTGCAAGTGCGGGCACGTCTCGACGTGAACGGTCAGGATGTCGGCCCCCGCTTTGACAAAGTCAGCCAGATACCGCTCCGGCTTTTCGATCATCAGATGGACATCGAGGGGCAGGTCTGTGACTGGCCGTAAGGCCTGCACCACCAGTGGCCCAATGGTAATGTTCGGAACAAAGTGACCATCCATCACATCGACGTGGATATAATCCACCCCGGCCACTTCAGCAGCTTTGACCTGCTCGCCCAAGCGGGCAAAGTCCGCAGATAGAATAGACGGCGCAAATTTGATAGCAGCCATAAACTGTCATCCTTGGGTTAAACCCCGATTTTATCTCGCTTAATTCTTTCTTCGATGTCTTTAATTAGATCTTGCATCGCCACCAACATATGATAGGTAATCAAAAGCTGGGTTAAGGCCAAAGGATTCGATTGGCTGGCCTGATGACCACTCACGTACTGGCCCATCTCTTCCGGCCGAAGATGTTTGAGCTGCGGGAGATGAGACCAAATAGCATCTTCAATTTGAACCACCTGCTGGGGCGTGATCTGGCCATCGATGTCCAGGGTTTCAACCAGGCGACCTTTTTCCCGGCTAATGTGCGAGGTAAGCATCGGGTTTTCTGAAGTCGCATCGCTGGCCAGGACATCGCTTAGATCCGGGTAAGGCAGGGTTGGCCGGAGCAGGAGCCGAGCGTTCAAATTTGAACCGGTTTCTTCGATCATCCGGGGCGGCCGGTAAAACGTCACCACGATGTCGGAATAGGTTTGCTGGGGTTGGATGAAGTTGATCGAGTCATACTCCCGTTTGGCCAACGAGTCTCTCACCGCCTGTTCGGTATACCCCCGCTTGGTCGTATCCCGCTTGATCTTCCACATCGTCCGCAGCTCTTCTTCCGGCGCAAGGTAGACTTTGACATCAAAGTTGCTGCGCATCGCTTTGGTGTGGTAAGCCAGTAACCCCTCCAAAATCACAAACTCGCGCGGCTCTATATACTCCGGCGGATCAAAATCACCCGTGGAATGGTTATAGATTGGCTTGAGGATGGGATGGCCACGCCGCAGCAAATCAAAGTGCTGCTCCATAATGTTAACGTAGTTACAAGCGGGGTCTAGCGCGCTGATGCCATTTTCCTGGCGCTGCTTTCGATTGTAACGGTGGTAATCGTCGGTGCAGATTACGGTTACCCGCTCTTCGCCAAGAATCCGGGCTATTCCAGCCGATAAGGTGGTTTTTCCGGCGGCGCTATCCCCGACAACGCCAAGTAAGATAGATCTTTTGTAAGGCATAATTCCTCCCTCATGCACTTAAATGTGTGCTTTTTTCATACAGCTCATACGATTTAGAGGGCTTACACCAGGCCAACCGGCCAGTGTGCCCGAATTGTGAGCAGATAGTAGGCAATCAGTAGCTGCGTTAAAGCTAAAGTTACAGAGTGGTGCCGGTTGGCACCCGTCTTATATCCCCCCACCAGATCGGGCCGTTGATAGCCTGAGCGGGTTAGGTGCGCCCACAGCACTTCTTCCATGGTAGCAGCCTGAGTTGGGGTGATACTGCCGTCTATTTCCAAAATGTCTACTGGCCAGTGACCGTTCCATACATCTCGCTGTAAACGAACAACGGGTGGTCCGCCGTTATTCGATTTGGCCAGAAGATCTGTTAGATCCGGCCCTGATAAAGTGTGGCGCTGCATGAGCCGCACACTCAATTGAGCCTGAGCCCTAGCTGGTTCACCGGCCGGGCGATAAAACTGAACAATCAAATCGGCTACTTCTTTTTGGGGCCAGATGAATACCCGGCTGTCGGCTTTCCGTCGTTCGATAGCCGCTTCGACCTCGGCGGTGGTGTAACCCCGTTCAGCCGTATCACGGCTGATTTTCCAGCGGCGGCGCAGGGTCTCCTCGGGATCAAGATAGATGGTCACATCAAAACAGCGTTGCATAGGCGCAGTCGAGAGCGCCAACAACCCTTCGACGATAACGAAATTTCCGGGCTTAATATACTCCGGCGCCTGGAATGTACCGGTGCGGTGATCGTACACTGGTTTAAGAACAGCCTGCCCCCGGCGAAGTAAAGTGAGATGTTGGGCCACAATATCCAGGTAGTTGCAGTCCGGGTGAAGCGCGGTCAGGTCAAGCTGCCGGCGGGTGGCCCGGTCACATCTATGGTAATCATCGGTGCAGACTAAAATAGCGTCTTCAACCCCCATCAAGGCCGCCAAGCCCTGGGTTAAGGTAGTTTTTCCGGCGGCGCTGTCACCGACAACGCCTAGCATCAGCGGGCGTTCTTGCGGCACAATATTTCCTGTCATAATGCAACCAGAATGAAGCAAGCGACACAGGCAAACCGATTAGGCGTCAGACGGTGGTAGGCATAACGCGGCTAACTGATCAAGATCGAAGGTCTCCAGACTATTTGCCACCAGAGCCGCGCCGGTAAAGTTCTGCCCAAAGGTGTAATGATTGTAAATAACGGCGCAAGGCAATCCCGCTCGATGGGCCGCTTGAAAACCCGACTCAGAATCTTCGATTACTAAGGTCTCCGTCGCTGCCGTACCCAGTTCCGCCAGACAACGCCGGTACAACGGTGAGTCGGGCGCTGTCTTGGGACCGGCATACTTACCTAAAATGGGATTGAAACACCCCACAAACTCGGCCAGTCGATGGTGCAGTAACGCTTCAATCTGAGGCTCATTCGATACAGAAACAATGGCCAACCGGAGATTACGTTTGACCGCTGCTTCAATCAACGGTCGAACCCCTGGTCGTAAAGCTATATTTGGTAGACACTTCTCAATATAGAAGCGCTCTTTTAGCCGGGTCAACTCAGCGATAACCAAATCCAGCTCGGCCTCCGGTAGGGACGGATCATGTTTCTTTAAGGCTTGTCGCATCCGGGCCGCATTACCGGGGACATGGAGCATTCCCATAAATTCTGTCCAACTCCACTCAATGGGAAAGCCTAATTCAGCAAAAGCCTGGTTGCAGGCAGCAAGATGACCGTACTGTTCGGTATCCGCCAGAGTCCCATCGACATCAAAGATCAAGGCTTTCAACGGCATAGTTCAATAACTACCTTTAGCTGCTGGGCCAGAGCCCAACCGGCTGAGCGCAGCCACCGGTGTAGCAAAGGGTATCTGAGCGACACTGCTGTACTTAAGCAGCAAGTGGTAAATCAAGAGCAACTGGGTTAGGGCCAGCGGATGGCTGTGCCGTGTTTCAGCCTGATCTTGGTATTCACCGAACTGATTCTCTTGAACCGGCCGCAACTCGGGCAGGTGCTGCCAAATAGCGTTTTCCAACCGCTCGGCTTGATCGGCCGTAACGTTGCCGTCGATCTCAAGGAAGTCAACCGGCAACCCGTTGTCGCGCCCCAACTCCAGCCGGATACCAGGCGCCGGCTGTTGAATCTCATCGACCAAATAGGTCAAATCCGGATGAGGAATGGTGGGCCGCAGGACCAGACGAACATTGAGCCGGGGTCCGGCCTCTGCCGGCGAAATACCACTCGGCGGATAAAAGCGGACCACAATGTCGGCGTGCTGGCGCTGGGGTTGGATGTAATTGAGGGCATCGATCCTTCTTTTATCCAGGGCCTTGTAAACCTGATCAGAAGTATAGCCCCGTTTACTCGTATCGCGCTTGATCTTCCAGAGATGGCGCAGATCATCGGGCGGGTCGAGATAAACTTTCACATCGTAAAACTGACGCAAGACCGGCGTTGAGAAACCAAGTAAGCCCTCCACAATCACAAACTCGGTGGGACGGACGTACTCGGGCCGGGCCAAGGTGCCGTTGGAGTGATCATAGACCGGTTTAAGGACCGGCTGGCCATAATGGAGCCGCTCCATATGTAACTGCAAAATATCGAGATAGTTGCAGTCCGGGTGCAAGGCCGAGATCCCCAGATGCGCTCGTTCCCGGCGGTCATACTTATGATAATCGTCGGTGCAGATATGCGTCACCCGTTCCGCACCCAGGAGATTGACCAGACCGTTGGTTAGCGTTGATTTTCCGGCGGCACTGTCGCCAACAATACCTAAAATGATTGGGCGTTGTTTATTCATCTCCCCCCCTTTGGGTTGGACCTCACAGTCCAGTGTTATCCCTAAGAATCGAGGGCTTCTTCAGCCTCGCTATCGAGACCGCCCCGAAAAACCCGGCTCTGGCGGATGTCACTTTCATCCAGGCGGGTCAACTCGTCAACCGGGATACGGCCGCCCTGGGCAATCAACCGATTGGCCTGGCGTAGCTTGAAGCGATCGAGAGCGTTGCGCACACTGCGGGCGTTGGAGAAATGGGGTTGCTGCATGCGCAGGGTTAGGTATTCAAAAAATGCCTGTCGTGAAGCCGGATCAAACGTATATAATTGCTGCTTGACCATTAGATCGGCAATTTCCATGAGTTCACCCAGACTGTAATCGGGAAAGTGAAGATGGTTGCCAATCCGAGAGTGAAAGCCTGGGTTGGCCTGGAAAAAGATATCCATTCGCTCTTTATAGCCAGCCAAGATAACCACCAAGTCTTCCCGCTGATTCTCCATCACTTGGAGCAGCATCTCAATGGCCTCTTGCCCGTAATCTCGTTCATTTTCGGGCCGGTATAGATAGTAAGCTTCATCAATAAACAAAACACCGCCCATCGCCTTCTTAAGAACTTCCTTGGTTTTTGGGGCGGTGTGCCCCACATATTGCCCCACCAGATCATCTCGAGTGGCAACCACCAGGTGACCCCGCCGCACATAGCCCAGATGGTGAAGAATTTTGGCCATGCGCAGGGCCACGGTCGTCTTGCCGGTGCCGGGCCGCCCGGTAAAACTCATATGCAACGTTGGTCGGTCGGTCGAGATCCCTCGCTCCTCACGTAGCCGGGCAATCAAGAGCAGCGAGGCAATTTCCCGGATACGGGTTTTGATCGGCTTCAGCCCGATCAACTCACGATCGAGCTCATCCAGAAACTGCTGAATGTTTGCCTCTTTAAAGGCTGAATCAAGATCAATGTAAGAATCTTGGGTTGCTGTTGACTGCTCAGATGGTAGTGAAGTCACAACCGGTAGCTCCTCAAAAATGACATTACTTGGTGGAGTGCGGCCTCAACTCCGCACTCCACCTTTTTTCCTCTATCGTCCGCACAGAGGCAGTTATACTGCTACGTTTCGCCTCAGACTACTCGTACCGCTCCCCCGCCGGTTTGTCGGTAGCATAGGAACGAATGGTATATTTGATCTGGCGATCTTTGTACTCCATCCGCTCCACCGTAAAGCCCGGCTCGTTCTTAGGCCGGTTAACAATAAAGCTCAACGCCGTAGTCTGCCGGCCCAGGTGGCGATCATAACCATTTACGCGCACATACTGATTAGGAAACGCTTCGCGGCAGGCGTTGATCTCGTCCATCACCGCTACGGCGTCCTTTAGGTCAAACATGGGCAGTTTCCACATGTGCCAGTAGTTGTTGCGCGGATGGGGATCGTCGGTGTACTCCACCGAAACCGGCCAACCGTTGTCCAGACAGTACTGCACTTGAGCTTTAATTTGATCATCAGTAAAATCGGGCAGGTAAGAAAACGTACCTTGAGTAATACGCATGATTTATCTCCTCTTAATTGGTAGGCGTGACCACAGCATCCGGCGTGTCCGTTGACTCAAAATTGAAGTCAACGTTCTTCCACACTTCCAAGGCCTTGGCCAGTGAAGGCGACCAACGAGCCGCTTGGGCCAAAATCTCGGGACCTTCATTCAGATAGTCACGGCCCTCGTTACGAGCCTGGATCATAACCTCGGTGGCGACGCGGTTAGCTGTGGCCCCTTCGGCAATCCCGTCCGGGTGGCCGATGGTCCCGCCGCCAAACTGCAAGACTACGTCTTCGCCCAGGAAGTGAAGCAACTGGTGCATCTGCCCGGCGTGAATCCCACCCGATGCCACCGGCATTACCCCCGGCATTGAGGCCCAGTCCTGCTCAAAGTACAACCCTTGCACCGGATTCGGCTCCACTTTATTGTCGCGCAGGGTGCTGTAATACCCCCGCGTCGCATTCGGATCACCTTCCAACTTTCCAACCACCGTCCCGGCGTGAATGTGATCGACCCCGGCCAGCCGCATCCATTTGGAGATAACCCGGAAGTTGACCCCGTGCGTCTTTTGGCGGGTGTAGGTGCCATGCCCGGCGCGATGCAAGTGCAAAAGCAAGCCATTTTTACGGGCCCAATGGGACATCGATTGAATAGCCGTGTAGCCGATGACCAGGTCGATCATGATGATGACACTGCCAACCTCTTTGGCAAACTCGGCCCGTTCGTACATCTGCTCCATGGTGCCGGCGGTCACGTTAAGGTAGTGCCCTTTGATCTCACCGCTTTCGGCTGTAGCCCGGTTGACCGCTTCCATACAGAACAGGAAGCGATCGCGCCAACGCATGAAGGGCTGGCTGTTGATATTCTCATCATCCTTGGTAAAGTCTAGCCCACCGCGCAGCGCTTCATAGACCACCCGGCCATAGTTGCGGGCCGAAAGACCCAACTTGGGCTTGACCGTCGCACCCAGCAGGGGGCGGCCATACTTGTTGAGGTATTCCCGCTCCATAATAATCCCGTGGGGCGGTCCCTGGAAGGTCTTGGTATAGTGGGGGGGGATACGCATATCTTCCAGGCGAAGGGACTTGAGCGCCTTAAAGCCAAAGACGTTACCGATGATCGAGGCGGTTAAATTGGCAATGGAGCCTTCCTCGAACAGATCGATGTCGTAGGCAATGTAGGCAATGTACTGGTTGGTGCCAGGCACTTGATCAACCCGATAACACTTGGCCTGATAATGCTCATGCGCCGTCAGACGATCGGTCCAAACCACCGTCCAGGTCGCGGTCGATGACTCACCGGCCACCGCCGCTGCTGCTTCTATCGGTTCAACGCCCTCTTGGGGAACAAGCCGAAAAGCGCACAAAATATCGGTGTCCTTGGGAACATAATCCGCGTTGTAATAACCCATCTCGGCATAAGGTGTAACACCGGAAGACCAGCGGCTCTTCTTTTTTTCTGCGCCATCGGTGACGACAACAGCCATAATAAACCTCCTTAACCATCTCTAATTTGCTGACAAAGATTAAGGTCTAGTATACAGGGTCATTGTGAAAAAAAGAACAGCTATCTGGGCGGTTACATCTCTGATATTAAGATAGGCAAGACCCACCCAAATGGGTGGGGCCAGGTAACGGGGAATAACTTCAGTGGGGAACCGGCTACGCCAGCTTAGATCTTTCCAAATAGAGGCGAGCTGCTTCGGTGCGGTTGGTAACCTGAAATTTGTGGTAAATATTTTGGAGATGGTACTTAATAGTATTTTGGCTTAACTGCAGTTCAGCCGCAATTTCCTGATTGGTTTTGCCTTGGGCCAGGAGACTAATCACTTCTTTCTCCCGGTCGGAGAGGGACTCGGCCGGGTGGGTAGGCCGGTTGGCTTGCTGCCGCGAGGCCCGGCGGAGCAGCCAATTGTGAATGGCCCGGGGATAAACAACCTGGCCCGCCGCCACCTGGCGAATGGCTTCGACGGTTTGACGCGGTGGCTCCGTCTTCAAGACAATGCCATCCACCTCAAACTCAATGGCCCGCTGCAGGGACTCGCCGTCGGCTAGGGCGGTCAAGACCACCACCCGGACGGGCAAGCCGCGCTGGCGAATATGGCCCAGGGCGGTAAAGCCGTCCATGCCGGCCATCAGTAAATCGGTGACCACCACATCCGGAGAATAGACCTCCAGGGCAGCCAAAAGCTCCGCCCCATCGCTGGCGGTAGCGACCACTTCAATATCGGCCGTATCGGCCAGATGGCGCTTTAAACCATCCAGCACCAGTTGGTGATCATCGGCGAGAATAACTTTAATCGGCATGGGTAATTTGTTAATCCTGTCCCAGCTTATCGATAACCCGGCTCAATCGCGCTTTAGCTTCCTCGGCAACCTGGTTTAAGGCGGGATTGTCGACAAAGCCCATCATCGCCAGCGGATCGACCACCGAGACCATAGACTCGCCCTCATCGGTCTCATAGACGATCACATTGCAAGGCAAGAGCAGACCCAGTTCAAGCTCGTTCTGCAAAGCCCGGTAGGCCAGGTTGGGATTGCAGGCCCCCAAGATGATATAACGCCGGAAATCCTGATCCAGCTTTTTCTTCAGCGTGGCCTTGACATCGATCTCGGTCAGGATGCCGAAGCCTTCTTCTTTCAAAGCCGCCGTGGCTTGCTCGATAGCCGCTTCGTACGGTACGTTTAACTTGGTGCGGAAACCATAGTCATTGGGCATGGTCAATTCACCTCCCTGGTTGCTCCCATGTAAATAGGAGTGCAAACCTTGGTTTGCAGAGCAAGCTCTGCACTCCCTTTTCATTCCCGGTCTTGTCTCGCTCGGGACTGTGGCACTCCCATGATAACGCGTTCAGCGCTGAAGTTCAAGTCCTAATTTAGCCGGATCTCAACGAGGAACTCGACCGGACCTCGTCGATGGCGGCCAAATGATCCTGCAAGCGATAGACCTCTTCGTCAATCTCGCCAAGCAAACGGCGATAATCGGCCTCCTGATTTTTAGATTGGCCGGTCAAAAGCTGCGAATAAACCGTCCCCAGCAAGGAGAGCGTACTTTCAATTTTGACTTCTGTCGTCCGGATCACCTGCTGCAACTGATCGAGCGTCCGCTGCTGCTGCCGGCGATGCTCTAAAGTTCGCTCTACCTGGCTGCGGAGGGCCGGCTCGGTTTCGAGCGCTAACTTTTTTTCCAGACGCTCAATCGCTTGGGGCACACTCTTGAAGTCTCGCTGAATCACGCTGTTCTGGCGCAGATCGGCCACCCGTTGCACCAACGCTTGAATGGCTGTGACCCAGCCCTCGACCTGACCGGCCAACTCTTGCATTCGGCTCTGCTGCGCGCCGCCGCTGGCCTGCACCAACCGCTGGATTTCCGCCCGATATGTCCGCGCCTGGTCCAGATAGCCTTGCAGCGTATCGTCGACCACGGCCGGCTGGGGCTGGGGCTGCGGTCTCGGGGCCGGGGCCGCGCGCTCTGCCGGCTGAGGGTCCGGTTTCTTTTGCGTGAGGGCCGCGATTAAAAAGGTCAAAATTGAGAGCAAGACCTTTAACAGAGGCATGGCCTGTTTTGACTTCTTGTAAAACTTCTTTCCTTTTTTCCCTTTCAGGGCATCCGAGATTACATCTTCCAGATCGTCAAACATCGATCCCCATCCATCGCTTATTGAACAAATAATAAAGCCGACAACTAACTGTCCCCAAGAGGACTTGGCTGCCGGCCTACCTTACAACCAGTTAGCCGTTAAAGGCCACGGCTGACTCTCTGTGCTGTCCACCGAGTTTTTTACTTGGACAACAGTATACGTGGATTTAGGCTCGCTGTCAACGGAGTTTGTCTAGCTTTAATTCAACTCTAATATCGCAGCAGCCTTAACTCCTATCGCTAAACTCTTACTAACCGAGTCATTATACCGGCCGGCCCCACACAGTAAGGCAGCAAGGGCATTGCTTCCCAACCGACATACTTCATATATTGGCTAAAACCGGCCGAGACCACGAATTGACTCGCGGTTGAGGCCGATGAGACCCAGTTTGTTAACCCCCAGAGCGGCAGCACGGTCCAGACCAGACTAAATAAGACCCCGGTCCAAACTCCCAAACCGATTTTTATGAGTTGGTTCATAACTTTTTGACTGAACTCCTTAGGGATCCACCGCGCAGGCAGACGGCAAATCATAGAACAACTGGATAAAGAGCGTCTCCTCATCCACAATCTGGACCCGATTGCCCGGATGGAAGGCCGCCTCCGCTCCGGGTTCAAGCTGCTGGCAGACAAAGGCGGTGTAATCAGGATCGTCATACACAGTCCAACCCGCCGCCGGGGACAGTTGCCGGCGCAGCCTGGCTTCGACCGTCTGGCGTGGTTCCGACATCGTGTACACCGTCAACACGTGGCGCGGTAGCCCGATGTCGTCCGCGCCATCCCCAAGTTGCAGCCGCTGCTCTTCTTGGCGCAGTTCAACCCCAAGGTGACTGACAAAGGTTTCGGCGGCCTGCCGGGCGAGCTGCTCCGCGTAGGGCCGAGCACTGTAGGCCAGCCCCAAACCCAGCGGCGTCAAGATGAGCAGACTGGCCAGGGTCACGCCCCAGCCCAACCGTAGCCTCAGCTTGTACGACAGGAAGATCACCAGCCCCAGGCCGAGGGCCATCAACGGCAGCATCAGCAGCAGCACGGCAAAGAAGGGCAGCCAGACGTAGGTCGCCCAGGCCCAGAGGGCCAAACAGCCGAGCAGATAGAGCCAGGGTAGGAGCGTGAGGGAAAGCAAGCGTGGCATGGGTGATTGTCCTTTACGGCAGTTTACGCCGC
>CALMIS010000059.1 GCA_937864185.1 uncultured Chloroflexota bacterium | reverse complement strand
GCCGTGAGAATTTCGTCGATGACCTCATCCACGGATTGCTGTAACCACGGCTCGGTGTAGCCCAAGGCCTGGGCCAGCAGACGCATCACGTCCCAGTTGCTCTTACTCTCACCGAGGGGGGGAATGGCCGGGTGGTTGTAAGTGAGCGTGGTGTGCCCGTAAGCTTTGTTGAGATCGGCCTGCTCCAACTGCGAGGTGGCCGGCAAGACAATATCGGCGTAGTCCGCGGTATCGGTCATGAACAACTCGTGGACCACGGTGAAGAGGTCGGCTCGCCGCAGCCCTTCGACAATTTTGCCGGCATGGGGTGAAACGGCCGCCGGGTTGGCCCCAAAAACATAAAGAGACATAATCGGCGGATCGCTGACCTCACCAAGCAGCGCCGCGCCCAACCGATTCATGTTGACCGACCGGGCTGGCGGCGGCGGGCACTCGTCCCAATGGGTCACCGCCAGCCCATCCCACTTCAGATAGCCAGAGGTGCTGTAGGCCAGACCGCCGCCCGGCCGGCCGTACTGGCCGGTCAAAGCCGGCAGAGTGCAGATCGCTCGCACATTTTGGCCGCCGTTGCGATTACGCTGCAAGCCATCGGCTATCTTGATCAGGCCGGGTTTCGTGGTAGCATAATCGCGGGCCAGCTCAATGATAGCTTGGGCCGGCAGGCCGGCCAGTTGGGCCACCCGCTCGGGCGGATACTCTTCCAGGCGGGCTCGCAATTCCGGCCAACCGACGGTGTATTTTTCCAACCAGGTCTCGTCGTGCCGGCCTTCGGCTACGATGACGTGGGCCAAGCCAAGGGCCAAGGCGCCATCGGTGCCGGGCAGAGGGGCTAGATGCAGGTCAGCGCCCCGGGCGGTGCGGGTCCGGCACGGATCGATTACGACCAGGCGAGTGCCGTTACGCTGGGCCGCTTTGAGATGGGGCATAAAATGAGGCGCGGTTGAAACGGGGTTGTGCCCCCAGATGATCACCAGTCGGCTGTGCGCCACCTCTTCATAGGCCGGCGCATGGCGAGCCCCCAACGTCCGCTCGACGGCGTACTCGGCGGCGGCTCCGCAAATGGTGCGTTGGAGGTGGCTGGTCCCTATCCGCCGCCAGAGACGCTCGTTGCAGACAATCATCTGCACCAAACCTAACGTGCCGCTGTAGCTGTAGGGCAGAATCGCCGCCGCGCCATAGTCATCGATGATCTTTTGCCAGCGCTCAACAATCTCAGCCACAGCCTCAGCCCAACTGATGCGCGTCCAGCGACCGCTGCCTTTCGGCCCCACCCGCCGGAGCGGATACTGGAGTCGTTCCGGATGGTAGACGTGGTTCAGGTAAGGCCGCACCTTGGCACACAGCCAGCCTTGGGTAACCGGATGATCCGCATCGGCGTAGAAGTTGACCGCGCGGCCGTTTTCAACTTCGGTTACGATGCCGCAGCTATCGGGACAGTCGTGCGGGCAGGCGCCATGAATTTTTTGGACAGGCATTACAATCTCCTTTTTGCGAAAAAGAAAGCGGATTAGAGACACTCAAATCACCTGAGAAAACGCTTTCACGCTCGCTTACTTCCGGCCAAAATCCGCTCTGATCTCGCCCCAGTTCTCGGTGTCCCACTTGAGCAAGGGATTGGCATAACGGTTATCTTGCAACCATTGCAGCGCTTCATCGGCGAGCGCCCAGACGACCGCGGTTTGCTCCGTACGCGGCAGTTGGGAACCAAGCCGTTTTTGCTTGACCCAGAGCAAAGCGTTGCGCGAGTCAGAATAGATCGGCGTGGCTTTGCCCTGCGCGTTGAGCAATTGTAAGGCGTGAACAATAGCCAAAAATTCCCCAAGATTGTTGGTCCCATTCGGCAGGGGACCGCGGTGGAATAGCTCTCGGCCGGTTTTGGTCTCGACCCCGCGATACTCCAAATTACCGGGGCTGCCATCGCAAGCCGCATCGACAGAAACGCTATCGACGATAACGTTGGGAGGCAAGGCCGGTGGAGGAGTGCGTTTACCGTAGTAAGCTTGCCAGCCGGACTGATAGGCCTGCCGTGCCTGAGCTTCAGTGGCAAACGATTTGTATTTCGCCTCGCTAAACCCGTTAACCTGCGCCGAAGCTTCAGCCCAAGTGGCGTAAATACCGGGCTGCCGCCCTTGCCAGACGACGTAGAACTTTTGCTTAGCCATAGCCAGGAATTTTACACGGCAACCTTGGTTGGAACAAGTACCAAAAATGGTAAAAGTAGGGTAGCATACCGGTAAGCCCAAGCCGAGTTGCTTGAGTAAACCGCTTTACAAGGAGATCTTTTATGCTGCCGCCCAGCCACGTGGCTTACACGATCGCCGCCTGCGACCTACTCAGCCAGAAAATTCCTGACCTTAAAGAGATCGATTACCGGCTGCTAGCCCTGGCCGCTATGGGACCGGATATCATTGATAAACCCCTGGCCCTGCTCTATTTTTATCGCCGGTATAAAGCCGCGGTCTTGTTTGCCCACACTTTGATCGTTCATCTGGCGGTCCTGGGCTATACCGTCTGGAAATGGCCTCGAAGCTGGCCTTATCTGCTGGCTTTTAACGGCCATGCCTTGCTAGACCGGCTCTGGTTTTTTCCTAACACCTGGTACTGGCCATTTCTGGGTTGGCGCTTTACGGTCTGGGATAACCATCAAGAGGAATTAGGCCAGGCCTACTGGCACGCCTTCACCCGGCGGCTCGATTTGCTGGTTTGGGAAGTCGGGGGGTTGTTGGCCGCAGCCTGGTTTGTTCAGCGCCACCGGCTTTATGACCCTAACCGCTGGTGGCGATTACTGCGGACGGGCCAAGTCGTTTATCCGGGTGCTGCTCAAAAAGACTATAAGTAGGGCACGACAAACCAAAAGGGAGCAGCCAACGCCAGCCAGCCGAGCCCTCCGTAACAAGCCAGCCACAGAGCCGAGCTGACTCGGGTTTCATACGCCGGCAGGAGGGCCCGGGCAGCAGTGAGCAGGAGCGCCAGCCCCAGAATTAGCAGAGTCCACTTGTCGATTTGGCCGTTTAGCCCGGAAATAACCCCTACTGAGCTCAACATTAAGAGTAACCCACCGGCCAGCCACCAGCGCCAGCGCGGCTGCAAGACCTCGTTCAGGCCCAGCGAGAAGAACAGGCCCAACGGAATCAAACCGGGAAATAAGTAGCGGCCCTGAAACTGGACAAACGCCAGGTTGTAACCGAGATAGGCCAAAACCACCAACCCGATGGCTACCCCCATCAGCAGCAGCCCTGCCTTTTGAGACCACGAAGCCCGCGAAATCTGACCGGTCCAGGCGGAGATTCCCACGCCAACCAGGGCCAACCCGCTCAGGAGCGCCAGCAGCAGGTAGGTGCGAGGATCCATTGGCACCGCCATCCAGCCAAACTGTCCCCAGAAGCTTTGAAAGGTCGTCGAAACCAAATCACCGAGGTAAGCGGCCATGCCGTTTTGAGTGACAAAGTCAGCCGTCCGAAGCTGGCCAACCACAACCCGATCGTGACGAGCTAAGCCTAAAATATCAACACCGCCGTAGACGATAACATTCCGGGCGAACCAAGGCAAAGCGATCAGCAAAGCCAGGCCGTAGCTAATCGCCGCCAGACGGATCAGGTACGCCCCGGCGCCGCCTTGACCGCGACTGTAGTCAAGGTAAGCGCGCAGGCTTAGGGCTATGACCACCAGCGGTCCAGCAGTGTAAACCGTGGTTTTAGTAATCAACCCTAAGCCCAAGAAGAGGCCCACCAACCCCGCTGATCGAATTGATGGTCGTTCTGGGGACAGCAGCCAGCGCACCAACAGCAGCAACACTATGGCAAAAAGCAGTTCCGCCAGAGCATCGTTATTGACGGAAGCCAAGATAGCCAAGTGCATCGGGACAAAAGCAACTAGCGCCATAGTACCATAGGCAATTTGGGCGTTATCATGGAAAATAGTTAGAGTAATGGCACCAGCCAAGTAAATAATACCTGCCCCCAATGCCACGGAAACCAGTCTGATGACCAGTAGTGACCCGTTGCTCAGGATAAAAATCGGCGTAGCCAGTAGATAATAGAGTGGCGGCTGGTGAAACTCATAGCAGACAGGGGCAATAGGTAACTCCGGCGGAAACCTGCGGCTTTTTAACTCAGTTAAATAGACATGATCGTAGCAGCCACTGACCAGTTCTGGGAAGCGGTGAACGGTAGCTACGTAGTGGACGTAGTTATAGTGGGCCGGCTCATCGGGCACCTGCCAGGCCGGCGTTAAGACCGCGTAAACCAGGCCCATTAACCCGTAGATAGCGAGAATGAAGGCAGACACGCCCGGACGAATCACAGCCATAGCCCGCGATTATAACTTGGTGTTAAACTCAAAGCAAACCCTTTTAAACGGTAGACCGAGGATTAGCCCAATATTCATAGTAACTCAGCTAGTTTTAACGTACAGGATGTGTTATACTGAGACAAGGATTATCACCCATTAGACCGACCTCAAACTGCTATGTCAAATCTACTACGAACTGCTAGTGCCTACGTTCCGATAAGCCTCACTAAAGCCGCCGTTGATGGTGCCTTGCGATTGGGCACTGAACCCCGCATCGATCGCTTCAATGCTGCTGTCCTCTTTGCTGATATCTCCGGCTTCACCCCACTCACCGAAGCTATTGGCCAAAAAGGAGGTTCGGAAGGACCGGAAGAACTGACCC
>CALMIS010000058.1 GCA_937864185.1 uncultured Chloroflexota bacterium | reverse complement strand
CCGGCCGGACCTCCTTGGGCAGCACGGCTTTGACCTGCTGGGTCTTGACCATCGTCCCAAAGCCGGCTCGGGCTTGCATCTCAAAAGCCATCACCGCTAAAGCCTCGGTTTGCGCCTCGGCCGCCAGCCACGCCTGCGGGTCGCATTTTTCCTCGGCCCAGACCAGGAGCTGGTTGGTAAAGTCGGTCATTAGCTCGGCCCGGTTCCGGCCCAAGTGACCGATTTCGTCAAAGAGAACCACCATCATCGTCAGCATATAGGGGTTGCGGGCCATCTCCAGCAGCCGGCGCGTTTCGTCCTTTTCTCTGACTAACTCTTGCCACAGCGCCGGCCCCTTGTCGCCAAGCACGTACTGAATAAAGGCTCTAACCTGCTCATCGGTAAAGGGCTGCACCTCAATCCGCTGCAGGCCGGCTAGTTCCTCGCCATAGTCCAGCACCCGGCAGGTGACCAGGAAGCGGTTGCCTTTGGCCGACCACTGATCGACAAACTGGCGCAGAGCCAGTGCCCGCTCCTTGTAGCCGTCGTGCGGCATCTCGTTGAGCGCGTCGAACAGCACGAATAATTTGCCCTGTTCCAGATAGTTGTTCAAGTTAGCACTTAACTCCGGCATGGCCCAACCTTGCCTAAGAAACTCCTCCACTGTCAGTCCAGGGCCAAACTCACTCAGCCTTAGCGGCAACGGCAGTTTGGAGTTGTCCCTAAACGACTCCTTGCTTTGTCCAGTCAAAATACCGTGGAAAACCCGAAAAGTCAAAATATCGTGGAAAACCCGAAATAATTTCTCGATAAAGCCTTTGTTCCCTTCATCAGCCAGATCATAGGCCAGATGTTCCAAGGCCGTAGTCTTGCCTGAACCAGGGTCGCCCAAGAGGATGATACAGGGATACTTGTCCACCCCTTCCCGCAGCGTGTTGAGCTTGACCCGCTTGATTTCTTGGCCGGCCTGGATCCACTCGTGATACTCAGCTTTGGTTTTCTGCCGGTGGCGCAGGGCTAACTGGAGCGCTTTGGGCTTAGTTTTCAGAGCGGCAGCTTCGATCGTCTCGCCAGCTAGCGGAATGTAATACGAAGCGTCTTCGGCAAAGCGAGCTTTAAGCCGCTGCCGGTAGCGCTGCTCGGCTTCAGCCAACGCTTCGGGGGTAGGCGGCTTTAAGGGCGGCAGAGGCGGGTTTATGACCAGGTCACCGGCCACGTTATACTGCGTTCCCACCGGCTGCCCTCGCTGATCGAAGGTACTCGCGTTGACTGAGGCAGTGCCGCCTCTATCGGCCTGGGCGATGTAGCTGCCCTGGGCTGACTGGCCAGCGTGGGTAGATGCGCTGCTTTCAGTCCCGGCCAGGCCGGGAGGCAATTGCCGGTGACTGAGCTCGTAATTCAGCGCCCGCTTGAATTTCTCAAACCCTTCCGGCTCAAACAGATCGACCGCTTGTAGGCCGGACAGCCGGTCCGGCACTTCACACCGCTCCAGCCGGACCGGGATCAGATAGATGATGTCCTCCGGCATTTCGTCGAGGACATCCAAAGCCCGTTTGATCTCGCGTTGGACCTGACCCCGTTGGGTCACGGCGTGGCGAGATAGACAGACCACGACCAGGTTATAGGGGTCGCGAATGACCTTATCGATTTCCCGGCGCCGATCTTGGCCCGGCAGCAAGTCTTCTTGATCCAGCCAGGGGTGATAGCCGGCGGCTTTGAGTTGGCGATATAGTACCGCTACTCTCTCTTTGTCTTCACTCGCATGGCACAGAAGAAGCCGGGGCTTAGTCCGTAACCTGGCCTGCTCTGGACCAAATTCAGTGACCTCCATTCCTGACAATGAAGCTGTGAGCGGTTGCGGAATCGCGAGTGACGGTGACAATTGCTTCAGTTCAGCTGCTTCCGCTTGCAACTTCTCAAGTCTGGCCTCGATATCCTCGATCTCTAGGTCTACGCTGGGATCAGCCGAGATACCATACATGGCTTTCTGCTCCCGACGCTTCTGCAAACGACGTTGCCATAACTCTAGTTCTTTTTGCAGATCGTCTTGGCGTGACATTTTACCTCCCTTTCCCAAAAATTTTTTCGGCGACTCTGCTACCGCAGGGATTCAGGGGCTTAGCTTGACTTAACTTACCTGGGCTTGATTCCGCTGCTCAGAAACTCAGAAATCCAGAATCCAGGATTCCAACTACTTAATGGGGGAGCACCGCACCCGCAACCCTTGAGCGAAGTACCAGTTGAGGATCCAGATCCTGTAGCGGAAGGCGCAGCGGGCGATCCCTGCTCGATCATCTGTTCTTTCTAGGTATTCCGCCCATCCTTGACAAGTTAAGGGAAGGAGCGATTTGTCAAATCGAGAAAACAGCATAA
>CALMIS010000057.1 GCA_937864185.1 uncultured Chloroflexota bacterium | reverse complement strand
AATAGACCTTTTCCCTTTATTGGCCGAGCGGCGTCACTTGGTCACGGGTCAAGAAATCGCCTCGTGGTAAGCTTGCAGCGTCTGTTGCGCTGTTTGTTCCCAACTAAAATTCCGGGCCTGCCGTCGCCCCGCCTCGACCAACCGGTTCCGCAGCGAGGGATCGGTACAGACGCGGGTTAGGGCTTGGGCCAGGGCCTGATGATCATCCGGATCAACGGTCAACGCCGCTGCTCCCGCTACCTCGGCCAGCGAGGCAGCCGCGGTGGTCACGACCGGTGTCCCCATCGCCATCGCCTCGAGGACCGGCAGGCCGAAGCCTTCATAGCGCGAGGGGTAAACAAAGGTCGTCGCCGCCGCATAAACAAGCGGCTTATCCTCCTCCGCCACCCAGCCTGGGGTCACCAGGTTGGCTTCAAGGCCTAAGGCTCGAGCCAGGGCCAACGGCTCGGTGAAGAGCGGGGAGGCCTGCCGCGGTAAGCGGCCCAACAGAACCAGCGGGTAGTTGGCTCGAAACGACGGCTCGGTTAGGGCATAAGCATGCAGCAAACCGGCCACATTCTTACGCTCATCATAGCCCCCTACGTAGAGCACAAACTGCGCCGGCAGGCGATACTTGGCCTTGATACGCCCCAACAGCGCCGAATCTTCAACCGGGCGATAGTGAGGCGCTTGAGCGAGATAAACCGTCCGCACCTGCGTCGCCGGCCGGCCCAAGTTGGTCAGGATATCGCGCCGGGAGGCTTCGGAGTCGGCCAGGATTAGAGCGGCTCGCTTAGCCGCCAGGCCGGCGAGAGCCGTGTACAGTCGAACTGGCAGACTACCCCGGTAGGCCGGCAGCAGCAGCGGGATCAAGTCGTGGATCGTGACCAGAGTCGGCACCAGCGGCCGGTAAGGCGAGCCAAAGTAGGGCACGTGGGCCAGATGGACCCCCAACCGCCGGCAAGCCAGCGGAAACGTGACCTGTTCGAACCAAACTTTGCTTAGATTCGAGGCCGGGTCGGCCAGCGGCGTGGGCGCGACGCAGGCCCTTAGCCGGGGATTGATCAGTTCCGGCGGCGACTCGAACCGCTTGGGCGAGACTAACAAAATTTCCAGCGTCGGGTCAAGCGCCAGCAGAGCGGGCACCAGATACCACAGGTACTGCCCACTGCCCACCGAGAGTTGATCCCAAAACCAGGCATTAACGGCAACTTTCAAGCCAAACTCGATCTCGATCTGGATACGGTCTGCTCAGACCCTACCTCGATCTTACACTGATCCCGGTTAACTGACAACTGATCCTGCCTCGTCACGGCCGGCTTATCAACCACTCGCCGACCTCGAACAAAGCAGGCGGAGCGTCCCCCAACGGCTCGATCTCTCGGGCCAGCAGTTCACCCGCCTGCCCGGCCAGGCTAAACTCGACCTTGACCGGCAATGCTCCGGTCTCAGCCCGCCACATCGCCAGCGTATCGCCATTCGGGTAGGTGAGGGTGATCAGGTGAGCCGGTTGGAAGTTTAGCCGGGCCGTAGATTGGCTGGCCTCGGCAGCCGGGGTCGTGAGCAAGTGCTCAATCAGGTCGAAGGTCTCGGTGACCGGCGCCAGAGCGGGCAAGCCGGGTTCGAAGGCCGGCGGCGGATCAAAGCGATTATACGGCCAGGCCAACTGACCGTCGAAGACGAGCGTCTCGCCGGCGAGGGCAGGCGCCGTGGACTCCAAAATTTCATAGCGATAGCGGTCGCCTTGCTGCCAGGTTTCGACCACCAGCGGGCCGCCGATGGGGATAGCTGGCGAGTCGATCTCCCAAACGGCGTGCCGGTCGGTTTGCCATAACTGGCGCAGAATTTCTTGGGCTTCGGCCGGGGGTAACGGTTCCGCGGCCCGGCAGCCGGTCAGCCAGAGCAAGACCATAAAAGCAAAAATTCCTCTAACCATAGCTTAAATTATACCTCGTTCTCAAAGCCCGAGTTAAAATACCCCTTGTTCCAACTTTGGGGATGTGGTATAATCCGAGGCATTAAGCAATTATCGTATAATCAGTCAATGCCAAGGAGGCTTGGAGTGATTGAAGTAAATATCGACAGTATCAGAGTCAGTTTAATGTCGCAACATCGAGTGGTCGTCCTCAAAGAAATCGATGCCGAACGCTATCTGCCGATTTGGATTGGCCCATTCGAGGCTGATGCCATTACGCTGCAACTGCAAGGTGTCGAGGTGGCTCGCCCGCTCACCCATGACCTACTGCGCGGCGTGATTGACAAAATGGGGGCCAAAGTGTCCCACGTCACCGTCACCGAGCTTAAGAACGATACCTTCTACGCTCGCATTGTCATGGATGTTGACGGCAAAAGCATCGAGATCGACTCCCGTCCGAGCGACGCCATTGCTCTGGCTGTGCGGGTCAACGCTCCCCTTTTTGTAGCCGAAGAGGTAATGGAAACAGCCTCTATCGTACCCGAAACCACCCTGGAAGGCGCCGAGCTTTCATCCAGTTTCAAGGAAGACGATGCCGAACCAGTTTCTGCCGAGGAGCAAGAAAAGTTGTCGGCCTTTAGCGACTTTATCGAAGAGCTAGATCTGGACGACTTCGGCAAGAACTAAAAACTGTAGTTTTCTGATTGTGACCGGCGGTTGTTCGCTTAACCGTCTCTTTATCTCTGGGTCTGTTCCTCCCTCACGGCAAACGCCAATTTAGTTTGAAAAATTTTAATGTTTGCCTCCATTCCCGCCCGGAAGTTCGTCATCGGTTTGTTTGACGAACCCCGGCGGGTATGTTATATTTAAAGACTAGAACTGATGTTCTAATCAATTCGGCGATGAAGCGATGAATAACGGAACGGGTCAGGTTACCCCTGATAAACTATTGCCGCACAATATCGAGGCCGAGGAAGCGGTCCTTGGCTCGCTGCTGATCGATCCCGATGCGATTCTGCGGGTCTCCACCTTTCTGCGGCCGGTCGATTTTTACGTCCAGCGTCACGCCTGGGTCTACGAAGCTATGCTGGACCTGCACGAGCGACGGGAACCGTCAGACCTGGTGACCCTGTCGGATGAGTTGGAACGGCGCGAACAACTGGGCGAGATCGGGGGGGCGGCCTACTTAACCGGCCTGATCAACGCCACGCCAACCTCTATTCACGTTGAGTACTACGCCCGCATCGTCGAGCGGACCGCCGTGCTGCGCCGCCTCATCGACGCCGCCGGTCAGATTGCTCAACTGGCTTATCAAGACAGCGAGGACGACGCTCAGATGGTCGTGGACCGGGCCGAGGAGATCATCTTTGCCATCTCCGAGCGCCGCACCGAGCGCGATCTGCGGCCCATTCGCCAGGTGCTGGAGTCGTTTTACGACCGGGTGGAGTATCTGCACCAGCATCAGGGCGAGGTCATTGGCATCCCCACCGGCCTGGTTGATTTGGACAAGCTGCTGGGTGGGCTACAGCGATCCGATATGGTAGTGATGGCCGGCCGGCCGGGGATGGGCAAGACCAGCCTGGCGCTGTCTATGGCCTTGCAAGCAGCCCGGCAGTGGCAAAAACGCATCGCTGTTTTCAGCCTGGAGATGAGCGACGAGCAGTTGGTCCAGCGCCTGGTGTCCGCCGAAACCGGCATCGACAGCCAGCGGCTGCGACTGGGTAACATTAAAGCGGATGAATGGCCCACGTTTTACCAGGCTATCCGGCTGCTGGCAGAAACCTCCATCTTCATCGATGATACGCCGGCCATCACCGCGCTCGATCTGCGGGCCAAGGCCCGGCGGCTGCACGCCGAGCACGGGCTGGATATGATCATCGTCGATTATTTGCAGTTGATGAGTGGCGGAACTCGCAATGAAAACCGGCAGCAAGAGATCAGCTTTATCTCGCGCTCGATTAAGAGTCTGGCCCGTGAACTCAACGTGCCGGTGCTGGCCCTAAGCCAGCTCTCCCGCCAGGTTGAGAACCGAGCCGACAAGCGCCCCATGCTGTCTGATTTACGGGAGTCGGGCTCGATTGAGCAAGATGCGGACGTGGTTCTTTTCATCTACCGCGATGATGTCTACAACCCTGACACTGAGTTCCCTAACATCGCCGAGATCATCGTCGGTAAGCACCGCTCAGGCCCAACCGGTATCATTTCGGTCTACTTTAAGAAGCAACTGGCCCAGTTTGTCGATCTGGAAGTCAAAAGGCAGTCGTTGGAATACTAATGGAAAAGTTCGACGGTTTTCCCACAGGTGAATTGAAGTTCACGGCCGTACCGGATCTGTTTTTTGCGCGTCTATTGCCGCAGATTGACAGCCTGGTGGAGCTTAAAGTCATTTTGCACTTCCTCTGGATTCACTATCGCCAGGCCCGGCAGGGTATTGCCAAAAATGAGCTCCTGGCCGACGAGACGCTGGCCCAGAGTCTGGCCCTGCTGGATGACGACATAGAACAGGCTATCACTTTGGGCCTCAATCAAGCCGAAGCCCGGGGCATGCTGCTGCATGTTCAGCTTGAGAATGAGGATGGTCGCCACGATCTTTATTTTCTCAACAGCGAGCGTGGTCGCTTAGCCCGGGCCAAAATCCTGGAAGGGGAACTAGGGGTAGTGGCCGTCAGCGGGTTGGAAGTGGCGCCGCCGACCAAGCGGTCCAACATCTTTGAGCTTTATGAAGACAACATCGGCCTCATCTCGCCGATTTTGGCCGATGAGTTGAAGGACGCTGAAAACACCTACAGTTTGGAATGGATCGAGGACGCTTTCAAGATCGCGGTTGAAAACAACGTCCGCAAGTGGAGTTACATCCGGGCTATCCTGGAACGATGGGCCACCAGCGGCCGGGAACCGGTTAAAGAACAACAGCCGGAAACCGTTAGCAAAGCCTGGTACACCGAAGAAGAGTTTAAACAGTTGATTCAGCACTAACATTGTGAAAAGCCTGGACGAAATTCTCAACCAACCGGATCATCCGCCGTCTGACTCTGTGACGGAAGAAGGTCGCCCCAGCGGTGAACCGCCGTCGAAACAAGAGGCGGAAGAGTGGCTCTGCCCGCACTGCGGCGGCACCGGCTACCTGCGCCACGAAGTGCCAGTCAGCCATCCCGATTTTGGCAAGCTGGCTCCGTGCGTCTGCCGCTTACGGGATCGCGAAGCCAAGCGCTTAAGCCAACTGCGCACCATCAGCAATATGCAGATGATGGAGCGGTTCACCTTCGATAACTTTATGCCAGACGGCATTGGTCTGACCGAGACCCGGCGGCGCACCCTACGCATGGCCTATGAAACCGCGGCCGAGTTTGCCGAACAACCCCAAGGCTGGCTGCTCCTGCTGGGCGGTTACGGCTGCGGCAAAACTCACCTGGCGGCGGCTGTCGCCAATCGCGTCATCGAGCGCGGCGAGCCGGCCTTGTTCGTGGTGGTGCCGGACCTGCTTGATCACCTGCGGGCGGCCTACAGCCCCAACAGCAGCAGCAGCTATGACGAACGCTTTGAGCAGATTCGCAACGCGTCGCTGCTGATTCTGGATGATTTAGGGGCCCACAGCTCGACGCCGTGGGCGCAGGAAAAATTATTCAGCCTGTTCAATTATCGTTATAACGCCCAACTGCCCACGGTCGTGACCTCGAATCACGAGTTGGAGGATATCGATTACCGGGTCCGCTCCCGCCTGATCGATCCCGACCTGTCGCGCATCATCACCATTTTGGCCCCTGACTTCCGCCAGAGCGGGGTCACTCAAGGCTTGTCGGAGCTGTCCAGCCTGTCGCTCCACGCCGACCAGACCTTTGAAACCTTTGACCTACGTGAGCATGAACTCGACCGGGAGAAGGCCGAAAATCTCAAGCGAGCCTTTAGCTTTGCCCGCAACTTCGCGGCCCAGCCGCGGGACTGGATTGCCTTCTCCGGGGCCTATGGCTGTGGCAAAACCCATTTGGCGGCGGCCATCGCCAACGAGGTGGCCAAGCGAGGCGAGCCGGCCTTGTTTGTGGTCGTGCCGGACCTGCTCGATCACCTCCGGGCGGCGTTCAGCCCCAGCAGCCTGACCTCGTACGATAAACGCTTCGATGCGGTCCGAAAAGCGCCGCTGCTTATCTTGGATGATCTGGGCACGGAGAGTGCCACCCCCTGGGCCGAGGAGAAGCTCTATCAACTTTTTAACCACCGCTACAACGGTCGCTTACCGACCGTAATCACGATGGCCAAGGACGCCGATTTAAAACCGCGTCTCAAATCCCTCATCCTCGATGTCGGTCGCTGCACGCCCTTCGAAATCATGGCGCCTAGCTATCGAGGTTTGCCTACACGAAACACACGTCCTCCTTCCCGGAAGATTCAAGCTTCGCCCACCCAGCCCCGCCGCAAATAATAGTTTGCCATTTGTTTCTCCCCCGACTAAAATCTCCCTCACCTTACACACCGGGGTAGTGACCCGATGAAAATTACCGATGCCCTACTCAAAGAAATCTATGCCCACGCCAAGGAAACCTACCCGGCCGAGTGCTGCGGCTTTTTGGTGGGTCAGTTTGAACAGGGGGGCCTGGTCCGTCAAGTGCGGCGAGCGACCAACCAAAACACCGAACGCAACGACCGCTTCATCATCAGCGGCGAGGAGTACGCCCAAACCCAATTTGCCGCCGATGAAGCCGGGCTGGAGATCATTGGTCTCTACCACTCCCACCCGGACTGGCCGCCCATTCCCTCCCAAACCGATATGGACAGCGCCTGGGAAGAGATCTATTATTTGATCACCTCCGTTCACGACGGCATGCCGCTCAATACCAGTGTCTGGCGCTTGGCAGGCGAAGGCATGCGGCGATTTCAAAGCATCGCTCTAGAGATTTTGGATGAGAACGAATTATAGTGGCAAGGTGAGGTAAATATGGCAACCACGCTTGAGAAAGTGCGCCGTTTGGAGCAATACTTGGCGGCTGAAAAATCGCTCACCGACTCCGTGCTGGACACTACACTTGACAAGCTGCTGGCGCGAGAGCGGACGCGTATTTTGGAATTAAAAGCACGCCTCGAAAGTCAGTGCCAGACGTTTGAAACAACCTATGGTCAGACATCAGCTAATTTTTATGATCGTTATCAAAATGGTGAATTAGGCGATGAAATGGACTATATAGAGTGGTCTGCGACCATTGATATGTTAAACAATCTCGACCAGAAATTAGCTCTGCTTGAGTCGTGAATAAGACGGTCAATAGAAAAAACGCTGATTCATGACTAAAAACCTAACCCGCTACGCTCGCCAAACGATCTTTCCCGGCATCGGCCGCGAGGGGCAGCAAAAGCTGCTCGAGGCCCGGGTGGTCATCATTGGCTGCGGGGCGACCGGGACTAACCTGGCCAACCATCTGGCGCGAGCCGGGGTCGGTCACTTGACCGTGGTTGACCGGGACTTCATTGAGTTGAACAACTTGCAGCGACAACTGCTGTTCGATGAGCAGGATCTGGCCGAGACTCTGCCCAAGGCGGCCGCCGCCGAGCGCAAGCTGCGGGCAATCAATTCGGAGATTGAGGTCCGGGGCCTGGTCAGCGACGTGAACGCCGAAAACATCGAGGCCCTGATCGCCGGGGCGACCCTGGTTTTGGACGGGACCGACAACTTCGAGACCCGCTACATTCTGAACGATGCCTGCGTCAAGCATAACCTGCCTTGGATCTACACCGGCGTGGTCTCGGCCTATGGCATGAGCCAGACCATCATCCCCGGTCAGACACCTTGCCTGCGCTGCCTCTCGCCGGAGGTGCCGCCGCCCGGCACCAGCCCGACCTGCGACACGGCTGGCGTCGTGGGGCCGGTGGTGGCCACCATCGCCGGCATCAGCGCCACCGAAGCGATCAAGCTGCTGGTCGGCCAGGGCGAGCTAAACCGGGGCATTATTCACGTCGATCTGTGGTACAACACCTTTGAGCAGTTCGGCAGCAGCGGCCCACGCCCCGATTGCCCCTGCTGTGGCCACCGCAATTTTGAGTTTCTGAATCAGGAGCGCGGGGGGCAAGTGCTCAGCCTGTGCGGCCGGGAGGCGGTGCAGATCCGCCAGCCCGGGGCGGCTCGCTTGGCGCTTGACGAGCTGGCCCGCCGCTTGAGCCAGGCCGCCGAAATTACCGCCCAAAACGAGCACCTCCTTCGCTTCAAGGTCAACGGCTACGAGTTAACCGTTTTTGCCGATGCCCGGGCCATCATCAAAGGGACGCAGGATGAGACGGTGGCGCGGGGCTTGTATGCCAAGTATGTAGGTATGTAGGATGTGGGACGTGGAGTTGTCTACCGAATTCCTAACGAATGACCCCTATTTAACAAACCCGTGGAGGAAAACCTAATGGCTGATCCAGAGCCGATTCATGTCAGAGAAATTTCGCCGGATGATTTGAAAGCCCGGCTGGAAAATGGGGACGATTTGATCGTGGTCGATATGCGCCAGGCCTGGGAATACCAAGCCGGTCACATTCCCGGGGCGCTGCATATGTTTATTCAGGACATTCCGTACCGGTTTAAAGAGCTACCCCAGGACACCGAGATTGTTTTTCAGTGCTGGCACGGCAATACCAGCTTGCAAGCCTCGGCCTTTCTCATCGACAACGGGTGGAGCGGCGAGCGGATCGCCAGTTTGAGCGGGGGCATTGCCGGCTGGGTACAGGCGCACGGGATGGGCAGTCTGGAGCAGGACTGATGCTTAGCGAGGGCCCTCAGCGCCGGGCAGCAGGGGTCCGCGACCTTGGGGGCTGCGCTTGCCCCGCCACCGGTCGAGCGGGCCGGCCGTTTCCCAATAGATGACCTGGTTCGCCCGATCGACCGCCACGAGGGCGAGGCCTCGCCACCAATGCTGACCGACATACAGCTCGTACGCCTCCCCTTTGACGACACTCCAGGCATACTGGCTCGACGCGAGACCGCTCTCCGTAGGAAATGCGGGCAGACCATCTGAATGTGGCTGACCTTCTCTGGCCGTCCAGCTCTCAAGCAGCGACGAAGGGGACGCGCCAAGTTCTAAGGCAAAGTGGGTCTGCCGGACCTTGGCCACCGCGTAGCTGACCGGCGAGATGGCTACTCGCAGCTTGTGTCGCTCAAGCTCGGCAGCGACTTGCTGCTGCATCTGGGTCTGTAAATCGGCGCGGACGGCCTGATCTTGAGCCGGGTCGCCGGTCTCCACTTCGTCGCTCAAGCGGCGATAGTAGCCGGTTAGCCGCAACAACACGCGCTCCAGCCGGGCCCGAATCTCAAGCTCCAACGCAGCGGCTTGCTCGGCCGCTTTTTGCTGGACCAACGCTCGGGCCTGATCATACCGCTTCCTCAGCGCCGCCGGCTCGATGGCCGCGGCTTCAGCGGGGGCTTGCCAGAGCGGCTCGACTTCAACCAGTAACGGGTTGAGGTGCGGCGCACCCTGACCGGTGCTATCCAGCACAATGGTCGTAAACTCCTCCCGCTTTTCATCCGAAACATAAACCATCCGAAAATTGAAGAGGTAGAACTGCTCTTGCCGGTCATAAACTCGCCGCTCATAGAGGCGCAGCGGTCCCTGCCGAAGCCGGGGTCGAGGCAGGCGATCAAGCTGAACCGAAACGTAAGGCGGAAACTGCAAGTGAGCCGCTTCGCCGCGGCCGGCCAGCACCGCCAGCATTTGGTCGAAGGTGCGGCTGCCGTAGACCAGTAAATCCTCGCCGGGCGACAGCTCGCGCGTCTGACCGGCGGGGGCGGGAAAAACCAGGTACAAACGCGGTTTGCCGAAGGCTGCGTGCAGTTCGGGGGGAAGATCGACGACTAACTCGTCCGCCCGAGCTTCCAGACGCGCCCCGAAGTGTCCGAAGAAGGTCTCGGCAAAGCGCCTCATCGAGCGGCCTGCACCTCATCATAGGCTTCGAGCAAATCGGAGAGCGAGTCGGACACGGATCTAATTTCTCGATACGTCTCTCCGGCTTGGTCTAACAGCAGGCCCAGTTCGGCCATCATCTGCTGCAGCTCAACCTCCGATCCGCTCTCGGCCCAGGCCTTTTCGACCGACTGCTCGAAGCTGTCGGTCTCGGCCAGTTGGCCCAGAATCAGATCGAGTTCCCCGATGACGAGTTCAAACATGCGGATTTTGCGGGCCAGCAGATCGAGGACATAAGCCTCGATCGTGTCATTCGCAGCCAGGTTGAAAATGGAAACGGCTTCGGGCTGGCCCAGCCGGTGCAGCCGCCCGACGCGCTGCTCGATCCGCATCGGGTTCCAGGGCAGATCAAAATTGATCAACTGGTGGCAAAACTGGAGGTTGTGCCCTTCGCTGCCGGATTGGCTACTAATCATAACCCGGGCCGGCCCGCGAAACCGGCGCACCATCTCTACCCGATCCAGGCTTGACAGCCCGCCGTGGAAAGTCACGGCTTCGATCCCGGCCTCGTCCAACGCCTCTTGCAGAGCCTGGAGCGTGGGCAGGTAATCGGTGAAGATGAGGAATTTACCGGGAAACTCAGCCAACAACTGGAGCGTCGCCTCGACTTTGCGGCCCTGGTAAATATTGAGTGACAGGGTGAAGTACTCCACCAGGCGAGGGTCCGGCTCAGCTTGCTGGGCGATCAACCGTTTCAAGCTGCGATTGACCGCTTGCGGGCTGGAGCAAAGCTGTTTCTGCAGCGACATCAACGACATCTTGAGCGGCCCCACCGCTGCGGCCTGGGTTTTGGCGAGCTGCAACTGCTCGCGGATGTAGGCCGTCAGACCGTCGTACAGGCGCCGCTCGTCCGGGGTCAGATTCAGGGCATAGACCGCGGCCCGGCGGGGGGGAAAACGCAGCCCGACACTGCTGCGCCGGTGGCGAACCATAACCTCGCGCAGGATTTGGCGCAGCGCGGCCGGGTTGCGGGGTTCGGGTCGAGCGGCGGGCCGGCGGCGGCGCTTTTGGTCAGGCTGCGACTTCAGGTTGAGCCGGCAGACAAACTCGAGGCGCGGCCGGGATCGAAACAAACCGCTAACGGTATACGTCACCGCCTCGAAATCGACCACTTCGTAACCGGCCGCGATAAGCTGTTGGATTTCCGCCAGGGCGCTGCGGCCGGACTGATCTAAAGGCTCTTGCCTAGCAAGATCGGTCAAATGCTCGGTGCGCTGCAAAATCCAGCGGCTCTGCTCCACCTCTTGGCGATAGACCTGACGCGCCTCGGCACTTTTTTGCAGATAAGCCGACGCCGGCGTGGCTCGATGGCTGTAAATCGTTCGCCGGGCGGCCCGGCGCGGGGCAGCGGGCTGGCGGTCGGCCTTAGCCGTCCGGCCCACAAAATTTTGCCGGAAGGCGCGCCGGGTGCCCAGTTGGCCGGGCCGTAGAATATTGATCAGGTTGTAAAGCTCCAGCAAATGATTATGGACCGGGGTCGCAGTCAGCATCAAGACATACTGCTTGCGGATCTGCTCGACAAACTTGTAGGCCGTGGTCTGATGGTTCTTGAGCTTGTGGGCCTCATCAACGATCAGCAGATCGTAGTCTCGAGCCAGCAGCCGCTCGGCCCAGGAGGCCGCTTTGGCGCGCGGCAGAGAAATGATCCAGCGACAGGGCGCCTCGCCCTCGAGCGCAGCCGGCAGTTGCTCAAGCCGCTCCAAGATTTCAAACTGCTCGTAGAACTTGGTCTCCAGCTCTTCCTGCCACTGCCGGGTGAGCGAGGCCGGAGTCAGGATCAAAACCCGGCGAACCAGACCGCGCTCGATCAACTCTTTCATCACGATGCCGGCTTCGATGGTTTTGCCCAGGCCAACCTCGTCGGCCAGCAGAGCCCGTCCGCGCATATCGCGCAGGGCCCGCAGGGCCGCTTCAAGTTGGTGCTGGTAGTGATCGACGCTGATGTCATCCAGGCAAATGAGACGATCGAAGCCGGTGATGACTTTGAAGCGCTCGGCCTGAAGGCGCAGTTGGTAGAGGGTGGGGCTGTCAAAACCGGGGGCGCCGAACCAATTTTCGGGCGGCGGGGCGATCTCGATCTCGCGCGGGAGCAGATCGATACCCAACTTGCGCAGCAGATCCCCTGTTTTACTATTTTGAGCGGCCGGAAGTTGGGGGTTATAGCCGCAATGCGGGCAAACTTTGGCCTTGGCCGGCACCGGCCAACCGCAGGTGAGGCAGGGAGGCTGGTCCGTTGGCGCGGACTTAGGAGCTGAAGGCGAAGGTGGGGTTGAGAGTTCGAGCCAGTGCAGGTGTTCGGCGGTCATAGGGTCAGTTACTCAGCCAACAAATACTCCAACATTTTTAGGCGCTCACGCAGCGCCTTTTGCTTGCTGGCAGGGATGACTAAATTTTTGGGGCCAATTTGCTTACAAAATTTACCCAGCACCGGATCGGCCAAGGCCATCTCCAGCAGCTCAGGCGAGTCGACTTTGATGAAGAGGGCAGCAGATCCCTTCTGAAAAACCTGGCTGTTACGGCGGAGTTGGTCAAGCCACAACTCGATTTCCACCGGCAGCGGACCATGATGGCGGCTGTGCAGAAAATCGAGCACCTGCTCCCAGTCTCCACCCGACTCGATGTAGCTAAGCAGCTTTTGCGTTTCCAGCCGGTAACGACCTTTCTGGAGCGGCTCGGCCAGTAGATCGAGCTGGCTCTGGTTAAACGGGGTCAGTTCATCCGGTTCGATGATCGTCACTTCCCGCCCCGCCGAGATCGAGAACAGGGGGCGTTGGCGCGGTTTTGAAGAGACGTACTCGCCGGCCTGGCCCAGTAGATAAGCACCCAACTTATTGATCCGGAAATAGCGGAGCCCATCGTACAGGCTGAGGTAATCGTCGTCGAAATAAAGGTCGCTGTTTACAAAATCGGCCCCGGCGTGGATGGGATAAGTATAGAGCAGATCGATCGCTCCGATCGAGCCCAAATATTCCCAAATAACGGCATTGATGTACAACCCTTTAACGACCTTCCAGTAGGTCTCGCCGTATAAACCGCCGTAATCTTTGTAACCAATATAGAGATTACTGTAGTAGCTGGTCTCAACGTCAAAATCGAAGTGCCAGATTTTGACGGCCCGATAAAAATCTTGAATATCGATCCAGACGTCGACCGGACACCAGGACAGCGCTTCAATGATGGCCTCTCGGCGTTCGCCGGGTTTGGTCAGGTGAGTGTGGGCGGAGCGCATCCCTTTGAGAGCGCTGATCCGGCTGAGTTCGTCGAAGTCACCGTCGTGGCTCCAGGTTTCCACGGCCTCAAGGAGCAACTCCGGGTCTTGAGTCTGGAAATACGCCCGGCCCGCCTCGGTTAGGGCTGACCCGCGGACCCAGCCAGCCTGGCGGGCGAACATATCCAAACCGAAAGCGCGGATAAAATCAGCCGGTTTAGCCTTTTCCGGTACCTCGAAAAACTCGCCTTTAAGCAAGATCTCGGCCACTTTCTTGAGGTTCGCCGCGGACAGTTTATCCGTCGTATAGCTTCCTTTAATCACACCCTGATCGATCAGGTGCAGATAGGCCAGCAGATCGTGCTGACCGGCCTCTTCGGTATCGGCCCGGATAAGCGGAATAGTTTCATTATAGGGATTGAGCAAAGTCTTGGGCGCGTCTTTCAAGCCTTGAAGCTGGAAGCGATCCGGCGGCGGGACCAGATCGGCCAGCAAGGGCAGCAGGTCGCTGGGGAGTTGATTGTCATAAATGAAGAGATCGAGCAGGATAAGCTGCGGCTGCCAGAACCAACGGCTTTGCGGCCGGGCCGGCAGTTGGCCATATTGAGCCATAAAGGCAGAGGCGTTGAACTGGCCTTCATTATGGTAGGCACTGGCGATCGCCTTCCGGGATAGATCATCGAGCCGCTGCCATAGCTTTTTGAGAGAGTCCGGCTTCGTTAGAGCCGATTGAAGACAGCGGACCAGATCGTCCTTGCGGGTCGCCCGGCCACAGCCATCCACCAGCTTCGCCAGTTGGCCGAGTTGATCATTGGTTTTTTGGGAGAGGATTTCAGAGAGTTGCATACTTCTCGCTAATCGGCCCCGGCCCCATCGTCGGTTGCAGGTGGTTCATCACTGAAGGTAGTCTTAAGCACAGCCTGAGTGATGGCCCGGTAGGCCGGACCGAGCGCGGCGATCAAGTCGTCACTCAGGAAAGCAGGCTGGCCCAGCCGTTTCAGGATGGGCAACTCGGTGACGGGGGGTTTGATGTTGGTCTTTAAATGCAGCGGCTGGCTCGATCCCCAAAATAGATCCAGACTTTCGGCCAGAGACACCGCTTCCTCTTCGATCTCTTCCGCCTCGCCGGCCGCCTCGGTCCGGCGGCTGCGCAGGGCCTCGAGGATCTGATCTTGAGTGCGGCCGCGCAGACGGAATAGCATGAAGGGGTCTTGATCGAACTGCTCGCCCAGAATGTAGTGGACCGCTGCCACGTGTTTGCAGGGGTTAGCCCAATCAGGGCAGGAACAGTCGGTGACCAGCTCCTGGGAAGTCTCGGGAAAGAGGCTGAGCCCGGCCTGGGCAAAGGCTTGCTCAATATCTTGGGGCATCTCGCCGGCGAGAAGTTGGGCGGTAAAGATCGCCTGCCCGGCCAGCACCTCGATTACCTGTTCCCACTGGGCCTCGGTCAGCGGGTCGATCTTGATCGACACCTTGTAGGGCGTCCGGCGGGAGCCCTGCACTTTGGCGGCGATGCCACTCTTGGTCTCTTCAATCGAGATCACCTGCCCCTGCCGGGCGTAACGCTGCCCCCGGCGCAACCGACCGGCATCGACCAGCCGCTCCAAAGCTTTGATCCAGCGCTCGGCCCACCAATTCTTGACGAACTTGCCCTTTTTAGAGCGGGCTTTGATGCCTTCCTCGGTATGGATGGGCTGGGTCGGTTTATAATAGTAGCCGTAATAATCGTATCGTCGGGCCATGGTTAGCCTTCCTTCCGCCGCTAGGCCACCGCTTGCCGGCGCAGGGTCACCAAATCGCGCAGGTCGTCGGTGGACATCTCCGTCAGCCAATTCTCGCCGCCGCCGACCACGCTTTGGGCCAATGCTTTTTTGTCTTCGATCATCTTGTCGACCTTCTCTTCCATTGTACCGACACAGACAAATTTATGCACCTGCACGTTGCGCGTCTGCCCGATACGGAAAGCGCGATCGGTGGCCTGGTCTTCGACAGCGGGATTCCACCAGCGATCGAAGTGAAAGACGTGGTTGGCGCGAGTGAGATTCAACCCGGTGCCGCCGGCCTTGAGCGAAAGCAGGAAGATCGGTGGGCCGTGCGGGTCCTCTTGAAAACGCTGAATCATAGCCGCCCGGGACTTGGCCGGGGTGCCGCCGTGCAGAAATTGAGTGGCGACGCCCAAGCTCTCTTGTAGGTGGCTTTTAAGAAAGTGGCCCATCTCGGCAAACTGGGTGAAAATCAGCACGCGGTCGCCGACGGAGACCGCCTCTTCCAGCATCTCGGTCAGGCGGGCCAGTTTGCCGCTGCGATCCATCTCCCGGCGCGGATCGAGCGGGGTGCCGTCACCGATCTGGTGCAAAAATTGGGCCGGGTGGTTACAGATCTGCTTAAGCTTCATCAGCATACTCAAGACCAGGCCTTGACGCTGAATGCCGTCGGCTTCGGCCACCTGGCGAATGGCCTCCTGAACCACCGACTCGTACAGCGTGGCTTGCTCTTCGCTCAGATTACAGTAGACCTTCATCTCTTGCTTGTCCGGCAAATCTTGGATGACCGTCGGATCGGTTTTGATCCGGCGCAGGATGAAGGGCGAGGTCAGCTTGCGCAGCCGCTCGGTGGCGGCTTCATCGCCAGACCACTCGATCGGGCGGGCAAAATTCTGGCGGAACTTTTCACGGGAGCCGAGATAGCCGGGATTGAGAAAGTGCATAATCGACCACAGCTCCGACAGCCGGTTTTCGACGGGCGTGCCGGTCAGGGCCAGCCGAAATTGGCTATTGAACCGGCGCACGGCCCGGGTCTGCTTGGCATCCGGGTTTTTAATATTCTGGGCCTCGTCCAGAATCACCCCAAACCACTCGATCTCGTTCAAAGTCGAGGCATCGCGCCGGGCGATGGCGTAGCTGGTGAGGACCATATCCGTGACCCTGGCCTGCTGCAGGAAGTCATCATACCGGAGCCGATCGCCGCCCTGGTGAATGAGCGTCGTCAGGGTGGGGGCAAAACGCTCGACTTCCTTGGCCCAGTTGGTCACCACCGAGGTCGGGCACACGAGCAGGACCGGGGCGGGCAGGCGGCCTTGGGCCTCTTTTTGCTTGAGCAGCATCGCGATCGTCTGGATGGTTTTGCCCAAGCCCATATCGTCCGCCAGGCAAGCACCCACGCCCCAGCGGCGCAAAAATTCGAGCCAGGAATAGCCGTAAAGTTGGTAGGGGCGGAGTTGGGCCTGCAGGCTGTCGGGCGGCGGCTGCTCTTCCAACTTTTCGGTGCGGGTAAAGCGTTCCAGCCAGTTCTTCAACCAGCCCTCAATGTCGACGCCCTCGACCGGCAGCCCTTCGACCGTGTCCGTCGCGCCCAGCCCCATTTGCATCGCTTCCGGCAAGCTGATATCGGCTTCTAGATTTTGCTTTTCCCAGAACCGAATCGCCGCTTCGATCTGCTCCGGATCGAGCTGGACCCACTGGCCCCGAATCTGCACCAGCGGTGACTTCAGGGCGACCAAAGCCCGAAATTCGTCCTCGCTTAAAGCCGTATCCCCAAGGGCTAACTCCCAGCGGTAGCGGATGAGATTGTGAAAGCCCATGTCGCTTTTGGGGATAGCATCGGCGCCGGGGCTGGAGGATTTGGATGATAACTTCAAGCGCACGCCCAGCCGTGTCCCCGGCTTGTTCCACCAGGGTGGCACCAGGACACCAAAACCGCTGGCCTCCAACAAGGGGGCGCTGTTGCGCAAAAAATCAAAGGCTTCCTCGGTCGATAGACTGACGGCGGCCGGCTTGGCGGTTTTGAGCCCCTGGGTCAGCGGCGGAAAGAGCCGGGCGGCGTAACCGAGGCCGGCCAACAGTTTTTCTTGCGGCTGCTCAAAACGGCGGCCGAGTGCGGTCAAGACACTGCTTTTGCTTTGCCAGACTTGCTGGGCCGGGACCAGCAGGCTGGGATCTTCGCGGGCCTGGAGCAAAAAGTGAAGCTGCCAATTTTTATCCGGGGTTTTGCCTTCCGGCTCGACCTGCTGGAGCGGCGCGGCCAAGCGAAAGGCCACCCGGAAGGTCTTATCCCCGGCGACGTACAAGTTTCGCAGCCAAAGCTGATGCCCCTGGCCGAGATGCTTTAATTGGGCGGGCGAGCCGGCCACTTGGGGATCGAGTGCCAGCAGGGCCTTGACCCAGGCCTGACCCGGATTGGGCTCGTCGTCGCGGAGGTCACGCCGGAACACGGCCGGCAGATCGGGCAGCGCGGTTTGGCCCCAGCGGCGAGCCAGGGTATCGGTCATAGTGTTGAGAAAAGTGTCGAGCACCAACCGGCGCGGCGGGGCCTGGTCAGGATCGGAGGCTTCGGCCCGGCAGAGCGGCGGCATTGAGTCGAGCAGTTGCCGTAAGCGAGGTCCATCGTGCTCACCGTCGAGGACTGGCATCCAACGGGCGTGAAAAACCGTGCCTTTATCGTTGGCCTGGGCCAGGGCCGGCAACACTTTCTGCTGGGCCAGCGTTTCCAGGACCAGATTGCTGACGATCTGCCAGTACCAGATATCCGCGCCGAAGGCCAGCTTGGGTGGCAAACTATCCAGGCCGGGTAAGTGAGTCAGCAATTCTAAGGCTTCGACCGGTTTAAGCCAGACGCCACTGACCACCCAGGGCTTTAGGATCGCCGGGCTGTCCATGTCGATTTCCCAATCGTGAATCAACTGGGGCGAGGGCTGCGGGCAGGAGGGCAGGCTGGGCAGGAGAAGCGTCACTAAATTGAACTGATCGGAAGTAAAGGTTGAGCCAAGTTCAGGCAGCAGCTTTTTGACCACCAGCGCATTTTCACAGAAGGGGTGAGGTTGAGGGGTCGCACTTTTTTTTGTTTTTTTTGAGGTGGGTAGTTTCACCTCGGAGTCTTCAGCCCAAATTAACACGCCTCCCTGATCGGCAGGCGAGGTGGAATAGTGCCAGTGGGCGTGAAGAACATACATGAAGCTATTTCCTGACTTAATGAGGCTAAACAGAGATTATAACATAGCCAACTAGGCGATCAAAAAGTTAAACTTACTAAAAGACTATTCCCCATTCAAACCAGTTTTGAGTATAATAGGATGGT
Organism: uncultured Chloroflexota bacterium; assembly: GCA_937864185.1. GTDB lineage: Bacteria > Chloroflexota > Anaerolineae > 4572-78 > J111 > JAGRBY01. Next base: position 19,855 of record CALMIS010000057.1, on the reverse strand, counting down.
CAGAAGGTACAAAGTCCTCACCATAGTACTAAACTTATTAGCGTCTCATACCGAGCTATAAATGCAACAGCTTCGTGACCCTATTGCGTTTCAAGAGGTGGAGAGGGGTTCAGAGAGAGGTGCCGATATGAACGCTCAAGCAGTAACCCATGGAGTAGGGGCGGAGACTCAACAACTAGCACAAGAGCACCAACCCATGAAAAACACCGGGAAATCCTTTGGAGAAACCGTCCTTATCGTTGATGACAGTCCGGAAAATCTGCTGCTGCTGTCCCGTTATCTACACCAATCCGGTTATCGCATCTTAACGGCTGAAGATGGCCCGAGTGCGTTGATTCAGGCGCGAGGCGCTAAACCGGATCTGGTCCTTCTTGATGTCATGATGCCGGGACTTGACGGGTTTGCCACTTGCCGGTCCTTGAAACAAGACGCAGCCACCCAAAATATTCCTGTCATTTTCCTCACCGCTCTAACCGATACTGAAAGCAAATTAGAAGGTTTTCAGGCCGGCGGAGTCGATTATGTACCCAAGCCTTTCGAGCGGCGTGAAGTCTTGGCCCGTATCCAGACCCACCTGGAACTGCGGCGGCTACAGAAAAGGTTGGAGGCTCAAATCGCTGAGCAGGAACAACTCCAGGAGGCGTTGCGCCAATACACCACCAGTTTAGAGGAGCGTAACAACGATCTCAAGGCTTTTGCCCACACGGTGGCCCATGACTTAAAAAATCCGCTGGGCTCCCTGGTGGGTATTGCCGAGATCCTGGAAAAGGACTATGCCGGTTTCTCCCACCAGGCTGTCGAGGATCTGCTCAGCTCAATCGTCCGGAGCGGACGTAAGGCCAACAACATCGTCGAAGAGTTGCTTATCCTGGCCGGGGTCCATGATCAAAGAATCAAAGCCGGTCCGATCAAAATGGGCGATATCGTCCACGAAGCCCAGTACCGGCTGATCGACATGATCGATGCTACTCAAGCTGAGATTTTTGTGCCAAACGAGTGGCCAGTCGCGTTAGGCTATGCCCCTTGGATTGAAGAGGTTTGGGTCAACTACCTCAGCAATGGAATTAAGTACGGCGGCCAACCACCCCGGTTGAAATTGGGAGCTACCTTACAGTCCAAAAAAATCGTGCGCTTCTGGATCAAAGACAATGGCACCGGTCTTGAACCAGAAGAACAGGCCAAATTGTTTATACCCTTCCAGCGCTTAGACAAAGTCCGGATTGAAGGCCATGGTTTAGGGTTGTCCATTGTGCGGCGCATCGTTGAGAAGTTGGGCGGCGAAGTCGGCGTGGAGAGTGCGGGCATCCCCGGTCAAGGGAGCGTCTTCTTTTTTACCCTGCCTCGAGCGTAACTGAAGTCAATTTTCAGCCACGAGCGCGGCCTCAGGTCGCGCTCATTTTATTACCCCAAAGTTTTGCCGCCTGTCATAGTTGATCCCGCCAAACTGGTAAAAAAATAATTTCCTAGTAGAATCGGTCAGCCAAAGCAACGTTGGTCTGCTTGACGAGTCGCAACGAATTCTTTATTATGAGTGGCGTTTTGCAGAGATTGTCTTCCGGCGTACCGGAGACAAATTGAGGATAGCATGTTAGAGAAACTTAAGGCCGTTGAAACGCGCTACAATGAATTGATGAATCTGATGTCAGATCCGGACGTAATCAGCCGGCCGGACCAGTTGATGAAATACAGTCGCGAACAAGCCGGTTTAGAGCCGATGGTCGAGACCTACCGTCGTTATCGCGAAGTTATGACCCAACTGGCGGAGACAAAAGAGATGCTGGCCGAAGATCTCGATGCCGAGATGCGAGCCATGGCCCAGGAAGAACGAGATCACCTCTCGGCAGAGCGGGAAAAGCTGGAAGAGAAGCTGAAGATCATGCTTTTACCCAAAGATCCGAACGATGAGAAAAACGTCATCGTTGAGATTCGGGCTGGCGCGGGCGGCGACGAGGCAGGCTTGTTTGCCGCCGATTTGTTCCGGATGTACACCTACTATGCTCTTAAACACGGTTGGAAAGCCTCGATTTTAAGCCAAAATGAGTCTGGCATCGGCGGGTTTAAAGAGATTATCTTTCAAGTGGCCGGGCAGGGCGCCTACTCCAAGCTTAAATACGAGAGCGGCGTTCACCGGGTGCAGCGCGTGCCGGAGACCGAAAGCGGCGGCCGGATTCATACTTCAACCGCCACGGTGGCGGTCCTCCCGGAAATGGATGAGGTTGAAGTCGAAATCGATCCCAATGATGTTCGCATCGATATCTTCCGCTCATCAGGACCGGGGGGACAGAGCGTCAACACGACCGACTCGGCGGTGCGGTTAACCCATTTACCCACCGGGATCGTCATCTCTTGCCAGGATGAAAAGAGCCAACTGCAAAATAAGATTAAGGCCTTCAATATTCTGCGGGCGCGGCTGTACGATGAAGAGCAGCGGCGCCGGGAAGCGGAACTGGGCGCGGCTCGCCGCTCACAGGTGGGCAGCGGCGATCGCAGCGAAAAGATCCGCACCTACAACTTTCCCCAAACTCGCGTCACCGATCACCGCATCGGCTTTACCAGCTACCGGCTCGATAATATTCTTAACGGCGAGATCGAAGAATTTATCGACGCCCTCACTCAAGCGGACCAAGAAGAGAAGCTCAAACGGCTAGCCGACTCTGACAAGAAGGACTCGGTCAACGGCAAGCACGGGAAGGTTTGATAGTCCGCCAGCGTATAAAAGAAGGAGAGAGAACTGGATAGTCACGGTATAACATCTTTCCCTTTCTTTAATGGATCACCCGGAATCGGAATGACCAAGGTTGCGAATTTAACTACCCCGGTCAGGCAGTTACTGGCCAGCGCTACTCAACGTTTGACGGCGGCCGGCTGCGATACGCCCAGGCTCGATGCCGAGATCCTGCTGGCCCATCTGCTTGACCGTGACCGCAGTTGGCTTTACCTTCAACCCGACGCGGCCTTGACGCTCGAACAGCAGTCCGGCTATCTCGACCTGATCGCTCGACGGGAGCAGCGCCAACCGGTCGCTTACCTGACCGGTCATAAGGAATTCTTCGGCCTTGACTTTCTGGTTACACCCCATACCTTAATTCCCCGCCCTGAAACCGAGCTGCTCATTGAAACCGCCCTGACCTTTGTCCATTCCTACCATCAGCTCGACCAGCCCATCAACCAGACTTCCCATCTCCAACCCTCCAACCCTCCCGAACAATTAACAATGAGCGATAAACAATTAACAAATCCAACCTTCCAACCTTCCAATCTTCCAACCCTCCAACCCTCCAACCCTCCGTTTACCATCGTCGATGTCGGCACCGGCAGCGGCTGTATCGCGGTCACCCTGGCCAAACTGTTGCCGTTGGTTCAGCTCATTGCGACCGATCTTTCGGGTGAAGCTTTAACTGTTGCCCGGCAAAATGCCGAGGATCAGGCTGTAGCCGATCGAATTAAGTTCTATCAAACTGATTTATTGGCGCCACTGACGGAACCGGTCAACATGATTGTCAGTAATCCGCCCTATCTTCGTTCAACGGACCTGGCGTCACCCCACACCGCGCCAGAGGTTCATCGCCATGAGCCTCGCCTGGCGCTGGACGGCGGTGGAGACGGGCTGAAAATTATCCGTCGCTTGCTGGACCAAGCGCAAAAGTTACTGGCACCCGGCGGCTGCCTGCTCGTGGAAATTGGGTTTGACCAAGGTGAAGCGGTCAAGTCCTTAACCCAGACCCAGTTTCCAGGCGCCCAGATTGAGATCAAAAAAGATTTAGCGGGGCTGGACCGTTTACTAGTTGCAACCCCTTAACGAGTTAGAGCGGTAAATTCACAAATGGGAACAGATGATGCAAGATAGCTACAACAAAAGCTACAGACGGAGTCGGCGTCGGAACACGCCTGAGACAAAACCCAATCCATTCATCTATTTTTTAGAGTCGATTGTTGAAGGCCGGCTCAGCGGGTGCATGATCAACGCGCTCGTTGTCGGCTTGGTCCTCCTGGTGTTAGTCCTTCCGCCTATCTCCCTGGTCGATCGGGTCATGGGCATTGGCTATGAACGAATCGGGGTGGACGGTGGCAGCATTCGGAAAGAGGGTCTGGAGCTCAACTTTCCGTCGGAAGGCATGAACCGGGCCTTTCGCGTTCAGGCCGACGTCATTCCGCGCAGCGAATTTTTGGAGGGCTCAGCCGGCAACAGTCTCATTCAGGCCGCCGAGAATATTCCGCCCAATCTGACCCTACGCAGCCCGTATTACCGGCTGCGCTGGCGCGATACGCCGCCCGAAGCCATTTTTGCCCGGGTTCCCTTGCCCCGGGATATCGAAGATATTAACACGGCTGATCTCTACACCTGGAACGGCGAGGCTTGGGAATGGCTACCCAACCTCAAAGTCCCCACCGAACGGGTGATCGAGGCGGGGTTGGACTATCTGCCCCAGTCGTTTGTGGTGATGTCCACTTACCCGGTCAATCCCAGCATCGCCACCGACTATCAGACCGGGACTGTTCTGCCGGATGGGGTTAGCGACACTATCGTGGAACTTAATCCGGTCGGTCTATACCTGGGCGCTAACGGCGCTATTGATGGCACTCTGGCGGAGCTGCCGCCGGACGTTGAAAGCTCGACGATGCTGGTTATCCCCAGCCTCCGCAACTGGTACGATGACGGCTCGGTCCGGGCCGACTTGATCGATAACTTGCTGGTTGACGCCGATCTGCGCCAGCTCCACATCGAAAATATTGTTGATCTGGTTCAGCGTAATGCTTATCAGGGCATCGATCTGGATTATCGTCACGTCAGCCCCGACCTGCGTGAGGAATTCGCCGTCTTTATCCAAGAGCTGGACGCCGCCCTACCGGACAACAAAATTTTATCGGTGCGGGTGGGGTTGCCGCGCCAGGTCTCTCCCCAAGACTGGGAAACTGACGGCTATGATTACCGGGCTATCGGCCAGGCGGCCGATGTGATTAAAATCCCGGCCTTTCCCGATCCGCGGGTTTATGTGCCCGGCGGGCAAATGGACGCGATGCTCAACTGGGCCACCGGCCAGATCAATCGCTACAAAATCCAACTCGTTCTCTCCACCCTCAGCACCGAAGAAGTTAACGGCGTACTGCGTACCATTAGTTATGATCAAGCCTTGCAGCCCATCGGGGAGGTGATCGTTGTGGGTGAACGGCAGACGGCCAACCCGGGTGAGCAGGTGGACTTCACCCTCAATGGCCTGGAAGCCTCGACCGGCATCCAATTCGATGCCCAGACCGGCGCCTATTGGTTTGCCTATTTGGATCAGCAGGATGTGCAGCGCACGGTTTACCTGGAAAACGCGACCAGCATCGCCCGCAAGCTGCAATTTGTGGCTCAATACAATCTGCGGGGCGTGGCCATGGAGAATCTGCTGAATCAACGCAACGATGCCCAGCTCTGGACGGTCATGAACCAGTTTCTCAATCTGGTCATTCCCCCGGTCGAGAGCAAATACTCGGTGGTCTGGCGGGTTCAGGCCGAAGATGGCGGCGTCGTGGCCGAAGAAGTGGTCGATTTGAGCAGTCCTGAGTACAGTTGGACCGCGCCGCAAGGTGGCGGGACCTTCCAGGTCAACGCCTCGATTGCCTCGGACCGAGACGTGTCCGCGGCGGTCCCGCGCGGCAGCGTCTCGCTGCTGGTGGCCACGCCCACGCCTCAAGCGACGCCAACACCGCAGCCCAGCCCTCCCCCCGAGGCCACCGAGGAGCCGACACCGCCGCCACCGCCACCACCGCCACCGCCCGCTGCGGTCGCTCAAGCGGCGCCGGCCGAGGAACCCGAGCCGGCTCCGGCTGAACCGGCACCCAGTAGCCCGGCACCCGTGGCCGCGGCCAAAGGGAATTTACCTTTTGACTACGGCATCCAGGTCGATCCCAATGGCAACGATCAAGGCAACATCGGCCTGATCAGAGGCATGGGCTTTAACTGGGTCAAGTTCCAAATGGCCTGGAAGGATGTTGAGGGCTCGCCGGGAGACTTTGGTTGGGGCGGCTGGGATGGGACGATTAACACCTACGCCGGTTCCGGGATCAAGATTTTGCTGAGTATCCCCAAAGCGCCGGACTGGGCTCGCCCGCCGGATGATGACAAATCGGTGGAGGGTCCCCCGCAGGACCCCAATTTGTACGCTAAGTTTGTGGCCGCCGTCGCAGACCGGTATCGAGGCAAGGTCCAGGCCATCGAGATTTGGAACGAGCAAAATCTCTATTATGAAGCCGGGGGCCAAGGCCGGATTAATCCGGCCGCCTATACCGAGCTGCTCAAGCTATCTTACAATGCCATCAAAGCGGTCAATCCGGATATGATTGTCGTGACCGGTGCCCTCACCCCAACCGGGGCGCCGCCGCCGGTCGCGATGGATGACGTCGAGTATCTCCGGCAGATGTACGCCAACGGCGCCAAAGGTTTCTTCGATGCGGTCGGGTCCCACCCGAGTGGCTTCGCCAACCCGCCGGATGCCCTCTATCAGGGCGGCGATTTCGATCCGGCGCGCGGTTTTGACGATCACCGCAGCTTCTTCTTCCGCAACACCATGGAAGAATACCGGCGGGTTATGGTCGAAAACGGTGACGGCGATAAAACCATCTGGCCCACCGAATTTGGCTGGCCGGTCTGGCGTTTCACCGGTGATGCGCGCTTCACCTTTGCCCAACAAAACTCGCTAGAGCAGCAAGCTCAATTTTCGGTGCGCGCCTATCAACTGGGTAAGGAATGGGGCTGGGTGGGCACCATGTTCTTGTGGAACTTGGACTACAACGTCACGGCTGCTAACACCGAGCTGGCCAACTTTGGCATTGTCGGCACGCCCGCTTACGATGCCTTATCCGCCATGCCTAAATAACCATTTTCAAAGGAACACGGCGCCGTGCTCCTTTGAACCACTATAGATAGTATATATCCATTTATCAACCACTATATATTGTGGTTAACCTCTAAATTTTGTTCTTTTTTCACGATCGCCATTTTCTGTTTTGCCTTTTTTTAGCGTTACATTATACTATGTGGCCCGTAGATAAAAAGAGGATCTAACCAGTGTTTTCGCGGAGGGAACTGCCACACGACGCCAAAACGCTTAGTCGGAAGGAAGGAAAGAAGAGGACGCATAATGTCAACAAGCACACGCCGAGCCTCAAAAAACCCCTTTGAGATGCTGCTGGAGAGCCGCATAGCCGGGATAGTCATTAATTTTGTACTGATCCCCCTGCTCATTCTCAGTGCCCTGCTCCTGCCCCCCATCTCTATTGTCGACCGCATGCTCAGTATCGGCTATGATAGTATTGGCCGCGACGGGGGCGCTATTCAAGACCCGGATGGCACCCAACTTACCTTCCCGGCCGGCGGAGTCAGTCGCTCGTTCCGAGTCAAGCTCAGCGCCGTTCCGCGCAGCCAGTTTTTGGAAGGCGCGGCCAACAGTAGCCTCCTGGCCGCCGCCGAAAATATTCCGCCCAATCTCGTGATGAAAAGCCCCTTCTACCGGATTCAACTCAAAGGTAGTGCCCCAAATCAGGTAATTATGCGCGTGCCCATTCCCAACGAGGCCGAGCCTTACGCCACGCTAGACTTGTACTCCTGGACTGGCGAAGCCTGGGAGTGGCTGCCCGGTCAAAAGATTATCCTCGAGGACACCATCGAGTCTCAGTTGGATTTCCTGCCGGAGTCGGTGGTGGCGATGCAGACTCAAACGGTCAATCCCAATATCGCCGCCGATATAGACGTAGCTTCCGCTTTTCCCGATGATTTGGCCGGCGCCTTGGTCGAAGTCAACCCGCGTGGTTACTACTTAGACACTGCCGGCCGGTTAGTCGGCAGTTTAGAGGCTTTACCCGCGGACTTGGAAGAGCAAGGCTTGGTCGTGGTCCCGACCATCCGCAATTGGTTTGATGACGGCTCCATTCGCTCCGATCTGATCGACAATATGTTGATCGATGGTGGGGCCCGCCAGCAAAACATCGAATCGATCGTGGCCCTGGTCACTAACAACAACTATGCCGGTGTTGATATTGATTTCCGCGGCATCACGCCCACGCTTAAGCCGGAGTTAACCAGCTATCTGGAACAACTACGCCGCGCTCTGCCAGCCAGCGCTCAACTTTCGGTCCGGGTGGAACAGCCGGTTCAGATCTCGGCCGATACCTGGGACACCGGCGCTTATGACTGGCGGCAAATTGGCCGCATCGCCAATGTGGTCAAAGTCCCGGCGCTACCCGACCCCCGCGCCTACGCCCCGAGCGGCCAGATGGAAGCCATGCTCAATTGGGCCGTCGGCGAAATTAATCGTTACAAGATACAACTCCTGCTTTCGACCTACAGCGCGCAGCAGGTCAACGGCATCACCCGCTACGTCACCTACCAGCAGGCGGTCGAACCGCTGGGGGCGGTAGCCGTGGTAAACAATGAAAACATTGTCGGTCCCGGTCAAAGTGTCAACTTCACCCTGTCCGGCCTGTCCGAGTCGACCGGCGTCCAGTTTGATCCCAACAGCGGCACTTACTGGTACGCCTACCTGGATGCTAACAACGTCCAACATACCATCTTCCTGGAAACGGCGGCCAGCATCGCCCGCAAGCTGCAATACGTCCCTCAGTACAACCTGCGGGGCGTCACGGTCCAAAATCTACTCGATGAGGAAACCACATCCGAGGTACGAGGCGTCGTCCGCAAGTTTGCCGATCTGATTATTACCCCGGTCGAAAATCAATACTCGGTGATCTGGCAGGTCAAAAATCAGGAGGGCGGGCTGATTGCCGAAGATATTGTCGACTTGAGCAACCCGACCTACAACTGGACCGCGCCGCAGGCCGGCGGCTCCTACGAGGTTGTGGCCGCCATCGCCTCTAATCAAAGCAACACCGCCCGGGTCGATCGAGGCGGAGTCTCAATCCTGGTGGCCACCCCCACCCCTGAACCCACTCCCACCCCTTCTCCCACACCCGAACCGGAAGAAGAGGAGGCAGAGGAAGAAGAAGAAGAAGAACGACCCCAAGCGGTGGCCGCTGCTCCGGCGCCGGCCTCCGAGCCTGAACCCGAACAAGCAGAAGCCGCCCCAGCCCCAGCCCCGGCTCCAGCCGCGCCGCCGATTGTTAGCAACGCGGTTGGTAATTTACCATTCGATTACGGCATCCAGGCTGACCCACGTGGAAACACGGCTCAGCAGATCGGCTTGATCAAAGGCATGGGCTTCAATTGGGTTAAATTCCAGATGGCCTGGAAAGATGTTGAACCCTCGCCCGGCTCTTTGAACTGGGGCCTGTGGGATAACATCTTAGGGGCCTATAGTCAAAACGGCATCAAGGTCCTACTCAGCATTCCTAAGGCTCCGGACTGGGCTCGCCCACCGGATGACGATAAATCGGTGGAAGGCCCACCTCAGGATCCAATGAAATACGCTGAGTTTGTCGGGCGCGTGGCGGCTCGTTATAAAGGTCAAGTGCAGGCCATCGAGGTCTGGAACGAGCAAAACCTCTATTACGAGGCCGGTGGCCAGGGCCGGGTCAATCCGGCTGCTTACGCGGAACTGCTTAAGCTCTCCTATGCAGCGATCAAGTCGGTTAACCCCGATATGATCGTCGTGGCCGGAGCGATGACTCCGACCGGCGCTCCGGCCCCGGTTGCTATGGACGACCTGGAATACCTACGCCAAATGTACGCCAACGGCGTTAAAGGCCATTTTGACGCCTTGGGGTCCCACCCCAGCGGCTTTGCCAACCCGCCCGATGCGCTTTTCCAAGGCGGCGACTTTGATCCTAACCGGGGCTACGACGATCACCGCAGCTTCTTCTTCCGCAACACCATGGAAGAGTACCGCCAGATTATGGTAGCCAATGGCGATGGCAGCAAAACTATCTGGCCCACTGAATTTGGCTGGCCCGTCTGGCGCTTCACCGGCGACGAGCGCTTTGTCTTTGCCCAAGAAAACTCCGTTGAGCGGCAGGCCCAGAACACCGTCCGCGCCTATCAAATGGGCAAGGAGTGGGGCTGGGTCGGCACGATGTTCTTATGGAATCTCGACTACAACATTACCTCACCTAACTCCGAACTCGCCAACTTCGGCATCGCCGGGACACCCACCTACGATGCCTTGGCCGCCATGCCGAAATAACCTAAATGAGGGGTGCGTCAGAACGCGCCTGATTTTTCGAGCAAAAAACCTGGAGCCGAAGCCGATGTGGCTGGCGCTCCAGGCTTTTTTATGAAATTTGCCAAAAGGAAGTCGGAATGAAATCTGGGAACAACAACTCTAATTTGGTTGTCTTCTTGCCGATTATCGGTGGGATGGTGATCGCCGGCGCCCTAATTTGCGCGGCAGCTTTCGCCATCTGGGCCTTTGCCTTTTACGAACCGGGCGCCCCTTCGGCCGGGGTCACGCCGACCCCTACCTTTGAAATCGTTCGCTTTTCCGAGACAAGTGACCCTCCGCAAACCGTTGAGCCGGTCTCTAACGAGCGACCAGACCCCAACCCAACGTCTGAGACAGTCGAACCGGCTGCTGCCGCTCCCACCGCGGAGGCCACCGAGCCGCCAACCGAAGCCGAGACTACCGAGGCGGAGACCCCGCCTGCCCAAGAAGAAACCGCGCCGGAGCCGGCCAACCCTGGTTCGGTAGCGCCTGTGATTAACACCGCGCCGGTGACGATGAATTCGCCGGACTACGGCATGCAGGTCTTCCTCTTCTGGCGTGATGAAATTGCCGACCGCGATCTAAAGTTAGTCGAAGATGCTGGCTTTACCTGGGTCAAGCAAGAGTTCGCCTGGCGCGAAATCGAGCCGGTCAATAAGGGTGACTTTGACTGGAGCCGCACCGACCGGATTATGGACCAGATCGACGCTCACGGTTTAAAGGTAATCATTCGCTTGGGAGTCCAACCGCAATGGGCCGGCGGCGGCTTCCCCGAGATTGGCCCCCCCAACAACCTTCAGGATTTTGCCGACTACGCCGCGGCCGTCGCGACCCGGTACAAGGGCCGAATCGATGCCTATCAGATTTGGAACGAGCCCAATCTGGCCCGCGAATGGGGCAACCGGCCGCCCAACGCCGCCGAATACACCGAAATGCTGCGCGTCACCTCCCAGGCCATTAAAGCCGTCGATCCCTTCCCGATCATCATCAGCGCCGGCCTGGCCCCGACCACGCGCAATGACGATGTGGCTCGACCCGATATTTACTACATTCAAGAAATGTACGATGCCGGTGCTGCCGCCTACTTTGACGCCTTGGGCGCTCACGGCGCCGGCTACAACTCACCCCCGGAAACAGACCCGGCCGAAATCGCCCGGACGCCCGGTCTGGCTAACCCCGGCGACTTTGAGAATAACGTCCCGGAAGAGCTGCGCCGCGTCTACGGCTTCCGCCACGTCGAGGATGTGCGCGCCGTAATGGTTCGCAACGGCGATAGCGCTAAGCAGATCGTCCTGCTTGAATTCGGCTGGACCATCGATCCTCGCCCCGACTCGCCCTACAAGTGGCACGCCGTCACCGCTGAGGAGCAAGCCGACTACTTTGTCCGGGCCTACCAGTACGCCAAACAAAACTGGCGTCCCTGGATCGGGATCATGAGTCTGATCTACGTCGCCGACCCGCAGTGGACGTTGGAAGATGAGCAGACCTACTGGAGTATTATCTATCCTACCTACCCGGAGTTGACTGCTGCTCCGGCTTACTACGGGCTCAAGGCTATGCCCAAGGATTAACGTCCAACGAAAAATGTGAAACGTAAAGGCTTTTCTCGAAAAGATCCTGCTTCTTTACATTTTACGTTTGTCACCGGTTCGATCAGGAGCAGCAGCGTAACGCCAAACGTCCTTAGCCTGCTGCTCCTTTGGCTTTTTACCCTACCGGCCGCCTCTCCCCTCATTCAACCGACTCTGACAGCCAGCGCCGATGGCCTGCTGCATCTTTATCGGGTCGTAGCACTGGAGCAAGCCATCCGGCAAGGTGCGTTGTTTCCGCGCTGGCTGCCGGACCTCGCTTTTGGCTACGGGTTTCCGCTCTTTGTTTTTTACGCGCCGCTGGCCTACTACCTGACTGCCGCCCTGAGCGCCATCGGGTTGGGCCCGGTTCTGGCCCAAAATGCTTCTCTGGGACTCGCCCTTTTCGTCGCCGGAACTGGAGTGTACTTTCTGGTCCGCGATCGTTTTGGTCCAAAAGCCGGTCTGCTGGCCGGCGTGGCCTATGTCTACGCGCCGTTTCAACTGACCAACGCTTTGTTTCGAGGCGGGCTGCCGGCCGCCTGGGCTCTGGCCCTCTATCCGCTGGCCTTCTGGGCGCTGAGCCGGTTGATTAAGACCGGCTGGTGGCGCTGGCTGCCGGTTGCGACCTTGGCCTTAGGCCTGGCCTGGCTCACCCACAACACCTTGACGTTGCTATTTGCGCCGCTGCTGGTTGGCTATGTTGCCTGGGACCTGATATTTTTTGGCCCTGGCCGAGCCCGGCGGCTATGGTTGGCCGGCCTGGCCTGGCTGTCAAGCTTGGGCCTGGCTGCTTTTTTTCTTGTCCCGGCCCTGGTTGAGCAGCAATTTGCCCAGGTCCAGCGAGTTATCACCTCGCCAGATTTTGACTTTCGCTACCATTTCGTCACCCTCCCCGATCTGCTGACCTTACCGCCACCGGCCAATACCGGCCTGCTTAATCCCGAGTTACCGCACACCTTGGGCCTGGCCCAGCTTGGCTTGATCGCTGCCGGCTTACTTTTGAGGCTGATCGTTGGATCCCAGTCTCATCGGTTTCCGGCCTCTACCGCACCGGCCCACCGCTTCGACGCTGCTCAACGCGCCCTGGTCAGTTTTGCCATCGTGGCGCTGCTCACAGCCGTGGTGATGATGCTCCCGCTTTCGCGCCCCCTGTGGGAGGCCCTGCCGATCATTGAGTTTGTCCAATTCCCGCATCGCTGGCTCGGGCCGGCAGCCTTGATGTTAGCCGTGCTGATCGGCACAATCGTCGCGGCGCTACCGGAACGTTGGGGTAGCTGGCTCGCCGGGGTAGGCATCACTCTTATTTTTTTGGCCAGCCTGCCCCTGCTTTATCCTCGCTACCTCGCTTCCCCCATCGACGCTACCCTAACCGGTATGGACGCCTATGAACAGATGGGGGGCACCGTTGGCACCACCTCCTTTGGCGAATATCTCCCGGTTTGGGCCCAGCAAGTGCCTCGCGAGCCGCCAGCCTTACCGGCCACGCGGCTCGACCCGGCCTATTTACCGCCCGGGGCTACCGCCGAGCCGGTGGTCGTGAGTTTCAACCATACCGAGTTGCGCCTGGACTCGCCGCAGCCTTTCCAAGCCGTCTTTCACCGCTTCTACTTTCCCGGCTGGAGCGCGCGACTGAACGGCCAGTCGGTCGCTGTCGCGCCATTTAGCGAGCGGGGGCTGATCCGGGTTGATGTGCCGGCGGGCCGGCAGCAGCTTGAACTGTTTTTTCAAGACACCCCCGTGCGGCGCGTGGCCAACGCTATCTCGGTTGGCTCGCTGCTTGGGGTGTTGGTGGGGTTAGGACTGACGGTAATCCATCCCCTCCGCCAGCGTTCACCCAAGCGGGTCGCTCAGCCGGTTCCAAGGGCTAATTTCTCTTTCTTCATCCCCCTGACCGGTTTAGCCTTGAGCCTGATCGCCGCCAAACTTATTCTTTTTGACCATTTTGACACGCCCCTGAAACGCGTCTTTGACGGCCACACCGTCCCCAGCCTTGCAGTCTCACACCCGGCCAACTTTGGCGATCAAATCGATCTGCTGGGTTATGATTTGGCTCCCCGATCGATCAAACCGGGCGAGACTCTTTTGTTAACGGCCTACTGGCAGGCACGCCGGCCGTTGGAAACCGCCTACAGCGCCCTGGTCCATCTGGTTGACCAGCGGGGTCGCCTTTACACCGGGCAAGACAATCTCCATCCTGGCGGCCTGCCGGCTAGACAGTGGGCCCCTTGGGGTTTTGTCCGCGATCCACACCGGCTTCAAGTCCCGTTCGGCACTCCGCCGGGGGATTACCTACTCCTGCTTGGTCTCTACCAGCCCACCACCTGGCAGCGCTTACCGATCCTTGCCGGCGATGACTCCCACCAAACCGACACCATCGCCATCCCGGTTCAGGTACTGCCACCCGACCGACCGCCCACGCTAGCCGAGCTCGACCCTGCCTGGCCGGTTGAAGCCAATTTCGGCCCGCTGCGACTACTCGGCGCCACGCCGGAGCGAGATCATCTCCGCCCCAATGACTATCTGCGTCTCGCCCTATTCTGGGAAGTCACCGCTCCTCTGACCGGCGACTACCACATCCAACTCCGTCTCCTGCCCGACCAGCCTGTCGCCCCGCCTACTTCTACCAACACTACCAACTCCGGCTGGTCGCCCGGCGAACGCCGCCGCGATCAACACGAACTGTGGATCGGGCCAGATTTACCAGACGGTGAATATACGCTGCAATTAAATGTCTTTGATCCTCAAGGGCAACCACTCGGTGGCAGGCTAACGCTTGGCCGGCTGGCCACAGCTTGGCCCTAAACCAATGAGCCAGGTTTTACGGGTGATTGCTTTTGCCCAGAATCAGCCCGGCTTATACCGCGGCGCTGGTCCGGCTTAGTTGTTGGGTTGCTTAACAAGCAAAGCCGCATCTCATTAGTCAGTCGTTGGTATATCGTTGAGCTTTCAATCAAAAAAATGAGTATCCTGTCGGCAGAATTACTCTTTAGCGGTGTGCAACCGAACCGGGGTCCCACACCGCGAATAAAAATAACTTAAGGGAATATCCATGTTACCCTGATCTCCCAACGAGATCTGCGGCCTTATTTAAGGAGAAACTCATGCAACCCAACCCATTAACTGCTCCAGAGGCTTTGGTGCTGCTCAATCCCAATCAGGAGCAAAGTCGAACCGCGTTAAAGCTGGCTATGACCGAACTCTTGGCCCGGCGGCTTATGAGCATGCGATCTGAAGAAGAAAAAGGCTTTTTGGGTTTTAAGCAAAAAACGGATTTTATCCAGCTAGCCCCGACCGCCACCCAAAAACTGGCTGACTTACCGGTGTTGCAGGTAATAAGCGCAACGCTGGACAAGGTCGGGGAGGTAAGCCGTGAAGTATCGATGGCCCAGTTTATTCAGCAAGCTTACAAAGATTTTGGCTATGATTTCTCCAGTTTCCAGGCCAAGCACATTTTGCCGGCGCTGGTAGAAAAGGGCCTGCTGGAACCGCGCCAGGAAAAAATGCTCCTGCTCTTCCGGGTCACGCGCTACGACTACACCCCTGCCGGCGAGGCCCTCAAACAGCAACTCGACGATCAAATGGCCCAGGCCCGCACCGTTCCGGTCTGGCTGGACAGCGAGCCGGCCCAGGCCACAGCTTTGCTAATTAGTTTAGGCAGCGCTGTTTTGCTTATCGACGAGTTGCGCGCTCACTATGCTCGTTTGTCGCAAACCTTACCTGCCTACTCCTTAGGCGATGGCAGCCTGGTTTATTTTGGCGGTGATGTCGACGGATCTGCTCTTGATGGAAGCGATCAGGAAAATGCGACGATGCCAGAACTGCCTGAGCTGGGCAATATCTTTAATTTCAATTTTGACTTTGACTTAGGTTTACTAGACAGTGCGATGGACTCGTTGAGCGGCAGCTTCGACGCGGCCACCGGTGGTGGTGATGGTGGCAGTGGTGGTGGCGGAGGTGGCGGAGATTAATCCCATGTGGCTGAAAACAACGATTTGCCGGTCGCCAATTTTTGCAGTAGACTGGGCAAAATCAGTTATTACCGAGGCTAACTCAAGTGACCGACCCCATCTTGACCTCAATCCCAGGTTTTACTCTGCGCTTTGCCATCGAAACCGATGTCCCGCTGATCCTCTACTTTATCAAAGAACTGGCCACCTATGAAAAGTTGGCCCACCGAGTGCTCGCCACCGAAGAGATCCTGCACGAAACTTTGTTTGGTCCACGTCAAGTGGCCGAAGTGGTGATTGCCGACTACCAGGCCGAGCCGGTTGGCTTTATGGTCTTTTTCCACAACTTCTCCACCTTTGTCGGGCGACCCGGCCTTTATCTAGAAGATCTCTATGTCAAACCGGAGCGACGCGGCTTGGGGCTAGCCCGGGCGATGCTCGCTTATCTGGCTAAACTGGCGGTTGAGCGCGGCTGCGGCCGACTAGAATGGTGGGTGCTCGATTGGAATGAGCCAGCCATTCGCTTTTATAGAAAGCTGGGGGCTGTATCCATGGACGAGTGGACCGTTTTTCGGGTCCATGGTCCGTCATTAGATCTATTGGCGGCTGAGTTTGACTCGCTGTAATCAGATCATTATCTGCATACTGACGACCGGCTGCTGAAGGCCATATTGTCAACGGAGGCAACAATGCAACAAACTCGGATTCACCGCATCTTAGAGCAGGTGGGAGCTATCGCCTTCCCCGGCGTGTTTGACACCCTTTCGGCTAAACTGGCCGAACAGGCCGGTTTTCCGATGGCTTTTATCTCCGGCTACTCTGTGGCCGCCACTGCCATCGGCCAGCCGGATTTAGGGCTGCTGACCCAAACCGAAATGGTCGAGCGGGCCCGACACGTTTGCACCAGCGTCAACATCCCCATCATCGTCGATGCCGATACGGGCTACGGCAATCCTCTCAACGTTTACCGGACGGTCAACGATTTGATTGCGGCCGGGGCGGCGGGCTGCTTCTTGGAGGATCAGGTTTGGCCCAAAAAATGTGGCCACATGCGCGGCAAAAAAGTAATCGACCGGCAGGAATATCTGGACAAGATTCGAGCGGCAGTCGAGGCCCGGGGTGAGCGAGACTTCTTCATCGTGGCTCGCACCGATGCCGAAGCTGTAATTGGTCTGGAGGAGGCCATCGCCCGGGTTGAAGCGGCTCGAGCCGCCGGTGCCGACGCCAGCTTTGTCGAAGCGCCGGGTTCGTTGGCGCAGCTCGCTGAAATTGGCCGGCGGGCGCCCAAGCCGATTGTAGCCAACATGATTGAAGGCGGAAAAACCCCGGTGCTGACCAAAGCTGAACTGGCCGATCTGGGCTTTCAGTTGATTCTTTATCCGCTCACCGGGCTGTTTGCCGCCGCCGAAGCGATGCGGCTGATGTATCAGAAGCTGCGCGACGATGAAACCACGCTCGGTGAGGAGGGCCGGTTGATGACCTTTACTCGTTTCAATGAGGTCATTGGGGTTGAGGAAAAATACGCCCTGGCCGAACGCTTTGGGGCGCTGTAAAAAAAACGGAGTGAAAGTTTTTACTTTCACTCCGTTTCAATTTAGGTCAAGACAGCCAGCTTAGAACTTTAAGGCTGCTGTTTACTCTTCAACATTGACCGAGGTATTGGGCATCTCCACCACCAGATGGTCCTTCTTGATGAAGGTCAAACCATCCTCCTCGGAATAATCCACCACGATGATGTCGCCACTGCCAAACTCGCCTTTCAGCAACTTCACCGACAGCGGGGACTCGACCTGCTTTTGCAGGGTGCGGCGCAGCGGTCGAGCGCCGAAGGCCGGGTCATACCCTTGCTCCCCGAGCCACTCGCGGGCGGCGTCGGTCAATTCGATGGTGATGCCGTGGTCGCCCAAGCGGCCGGCAATCTCTCTCATCTGCAGATCGACAATCTCCTTAACTTGATCCATCGTCAAAGTGTGGAAGACAATGATCTCATCGATCCGGTTAAGGAACTCAGGCCGGAAGTGGCGGCGCAGGGCATCTTGAATATCACCTTTTAGGCGCGTATCTTCAAACGTACCCTGGTCGCCCCGCTGGCGGAACCCTAACGTCCCACCTTTCGGTCCAAAAGCTGTCCCGACGTTGCTGGTCATAATGATCACTGTATTCGTAAAATCGACCGTGCGGCCCTGACCATCGGTCAAACGACCATCTTCCAAGATCTGCAGCAGCGCGTTCCAAACGTCGGGGTGAGCCTTTTCGATTTCGTCAAACAGGATGACCTGGTAAGGCCGGCGACGAACCGCTTCGGTCAGTTGACCACCCTCATCATAGCCAACATAGCCCGGCGGTGACCCGAACAGGCGGCTGGTGGTATGACCTTCCCGATACTCGCTCATATCGATCCGCAGCAACGCATCCTCATCATCAAACAGGAAGATGGCCAGGGCTTTGGCCAGCTCCGTCTTCCCGACCCCGGAGCTACCCAAGAACAAGAAGCTGCCGGACGGACGGCGCGGGTCGTTAAGGCCAGAGCGGGCCCGGCGAATAGCGTCGCTGATGGCGACGATGGCATCGTGTTGGCCAATAATGCGCCTGTGCAGCTCATCTTCCATGCGCAGCAGTTTTTCCGACTCGGTTTGGAGCATATCGTGCACCGGAATGCCGGTCCAATTACCGACCACTTCGGCAATGTCACTGACCTCAACCACCTCGTCCAGATTTTTCTCCTGGCGCCACTGTTCACGCAGTTCGTTGAACTCACGTTCCAGGCGCAGCCGTTCAGCTTTAACCTGAGCCGCATGCTCCCAGTCTTGCCGCTGGCCCGCCTCATTTTCTTCAGATTGCTGTTTATTGAGCTGCTTCTTCATCTGCTTAAGGTTATCCGGCATCGAATAGATCGCCACCCGCAGCTTACTGGCCGCTTCGTCGATCAAATCAATGGCCTTGTCGGGCAGTTGCCGATCGGTGACGTAGCGGTGCGACAAACGGGCCGCCGCCTTTAAGGCTTCATCCGTATAGCTGATGCCGTGATGCTCTTCATAGCGGTGTTTCAGCCCGCGCAGCATTTCGATGGTCAATTCCACCGTCGGTTCATCGACAAAGACCGGAGCAAAGCGGCGTTCCAAGGCGGGATCCTTTTCGATGTACTTGCGAAATTCATCCAAGGTAGTGGCGCCAATACAACGCAGTTCGCCGCGAGCCAGAGCCGGTTTCATCATATTGCCGGCATCGACGGCGCCCTGGGCCGCGCCAGCACCGACAACGGTATGCAATTCATCGATAAAGAGAATAATTTCACCCTGCGCTCGTTGTATCTCTTCCAAAGCATTCTTGAGGCGCTCTTCGAATTCGCCTCGGAAGCGAGAGCCGGCGATCATGGCCCCTAGGTCGAGACTGACCACCCGCTTGCCCATTAAGATTTCCGGGACATCGCCGTCGGCCAATTTTTGAGCCAGTCCTTCCACAATAGCCGTTTTGCCAACGCCGGCCTCACCGATGAGAACCGGATTATTCTTAGTTCGGCGCGATAGTACCTGAATTAGGCGTAGAATCTCTTTATCGCGGCCAATAACCGGATCGAGTTTACCTTCCACCGCCATCTTGGTCAGATCGCGGCTATATTTCTCCAAGGTTCGGTAGCGAGTTTCAGCCTGAGGGCTGGTTACCTTTTGCCCACCTCGGACCTTTTCAATAGTGTCTACCACCCGCGCCTTAGTCACCCCCAGCTCGCTCAAAACTCGAGCCGAAGGCGTACCACGCTCACCACAAATGGCCAAGAACAAGTGCTCAGTTGAGATATACTCATCTTGCATGTTTTTGGCTTCTTCTTGAGCATTGTCCAACACCCGCTTTAAACGAGGCGTGATATAGACCTGTCCAACCGCCATATTGACCATGCCACCCACGCGGGGTGAAGCAGCCAAGATCTGATCAATGCGGTCCATGATCTGCTCCGGATCAACGCCCATACCTTCCAGAATGTCGGGGACCAAGCCGTTGGGCTGTTCCAGCAAAGCCAAGAAGAGATGCTCGGTATCGGCTTGAGAATGCTGATACCGCTGCAAAATCTCATAAGCTCGCATAGCTGCGTCCTGGGCCCGTTCCGTAAATTTATCAAAACGCATCATCTATGATTTAACCTCTTCCATACTATAGGGGGACTACAAACTACAACGCCATAAGATTATACCCGCAATCTAATAGA
>CALMIS010000056.1 GCA_937864185.1 uncultured Chloroflexota bacterium | reverse complement strand
CCGTAGTTGCGGGCCATATTCAGGACACTAAAGCGGCGCACGTCCGCGATCACCGGGTAAGTCAAGTGCTGCCAGAACTGCTCAAAAAAGACGCCTTCGCGCAGGCCATTCATCGAGACGGTCAGGCTTTCAGCCCCGAGCCGGTTCATAATGGTCAGGATCACCAGCGCGCCCGGCAAAATAATGTCGGCCCGGTCTTCACGCAGCCCGGAGATTGACTTTCGCTCCTTGAGGGGCAGTTCGCGCAATAAATTGATCGACTCGGTCAAGGACTGGCGGGTCAGCCGAAAACCGTTTAGCACGCGGAGCGGATACTTTTGCCGTTCGGCCTCCATCCAGGCCAGGTTTCGAATAGTTCCCCCCAGCCCAACGAGGGGTTGATCACTCTTCTTGAGCCAGCTAATCTGATCGAGTTGCCGGTCGATCTCCTTTTGGACGGCCTTAAAGTCAGCCTCGGAGATGGGGTCGCTCTGGACAAACTGCTCGCTCAAAGCCAGAGCGCCTAGTGGAACGGACTGGCCCCGCTGATACTGGCGGTGACGTACCTGGCTGACTTGAGCGCTCCCGCCGCCGATATCGACCACAGTGCCATCGACCAGCGGTACGTCGTTCAGGGCGCCGATAACGCCGTAATAAGCCTCCTGCTCGCCATCGAGAATGCGCAGGGTGAGACCGATCTCGCGCTCAACCTGCTCGATGAAGGCCGGACCGTTGGCGGCTTGACGCACGGCAGCGGTGGCAGTGGGGATAATCAGATCGACGGCGAGGCTATCACAAAAGCGCTTAAAGAGGCGCAGGGTAAAGAGGGCACGGGCCATGGCTTCGTCACTGAGGCCGCGTCGAGTCATACCCTGACGCAGCCGGACGACCTCGCGGATTTCGTCCTCTAGCCGGTAAGCATAGCCGGCCGCAGCCTTCATCACCACTACTCGAGCGGTGTTGGAGCCAAGATCGATGATGGCAATATGGCGGGCATGGTTGGTCTTAATCACGGTGACTCAATCCTCGCGGCAATGCGTTGGGTTAAACCGGGCCAGGTTGCGACCCGTCCCTAGGGGTCGGACGGTGACGCTTGAATGGTAAGCTGCTCCAGCGTGACAACGGCTTCACCGGTGTCGATTCGGAGCAGCGGTTGAATCGTATCGGGATGGTACAGCTCTACATTAAGCCAATATTGGCCTGAGGGCAAATCCGGTGGTAGGGTCAGGGACATGGGATGGTAGACTACTTGCCCCGGCGACCAGGCAGTGGCGCGGTAAAGGCTTCCACCCGGCCACGCGTCTCGGCCCTGAGCGGCCAGTTCGCCGTTGGCATTCCAGAGTTTGAGCGAGGCTTTGTAATCGGCGTCGGGCGGGGCAGTGCTTGACCACCAAAGCTTGACCGGGAGCGTTTGACCGGCCTGCCAGTTCTGCTCCGGCAGCGACCAGGCCTCTAAAACCAGACCGGCTTCAAACGGAATCGAGTCGCCGGGTGGCGGTGCCGCCGGGAAGAGAAAGCCTTGAACCCGAATGTTGCTCTCGCCGCTGAAGGACCGATCTTCAAGGGGGATCGCCTGGTCGGCCAGCCACTGCCGGATGAGGCCGGCAGGATCGGTCACGGTATCGTAGGCGCGGAGCTGCCACAGCCGGCCGTAATCGTGCGATAGCCGGTCCAAGGCCGCCAGAGTCTCTGCGGCCGAAACAGCGTAGAAATCGGCCCGCGGGTCGCCCCAGCCGAGGCTGGACGGGCCGTCGATGGTCCCGGTTTCGAGGAGCAACGGCTGCTCGCTCGTCCGGGGAGCCTGGTAAGGCACCAGCCGTTGGCGCTCGAGGGGCGTGGGGGTGTAGTAAAGGAAGGCCGGGTAAGCATAGCCGGCATTGATCAGGATAGCATCGCCGGGCTGCCACTGCTCTTGTAAGAAGGAGACGGCTGCTTGGAAGTCATCGGCGCGATAGGCCGGATCGGTGTGAAGCCGGTAGAGGGCGTAGCTCGAACCCGCCAGGAGCAGGGCGGCCGGGGCCAGGCTCCACAGGACGCCACGCCGGCCTAGCCAAACCAGGCCGGCTGCCAATAGAATGTAAAAGGCCGGGGCGTAGGTAAAGAGATAGCGGACGTGATAAAGCGGCGTGATAAAAGAGAGGAGGTAGATCAACAGCAGGGGGCCAAAGGTGTAAGTGAAGAGCAATCCGGCCGAGCCGAAGGAAGATCGTCCCACCGAGGTCTGACCGGCATTCAGAGAGGCGTCCCGTCGAGATAGGGCAAAAACTCCGAGCAGGCTTAGGCCCAAGGCCAGCAGCAGGATCGGCCACAGGGCGCCGGGCATAACCGATTGGCCCAAAACCAAGGCCGTCCAGCTTTCGAGCAGGACAGTGGTCAGCGGCGGCAGATCGCGCCAGGGTGGCACGGGGGGATTGGTAACCTGTTGCCAGGCGATCGGCAGCCAGGGCAAATAGAGGAGCAAGGCCACCAGGTTGGCACCACCAAGCCGGACCGCCAGGTTTCCCACTGAGTCCTTGGCTTGAAGCGGCGCGATTTGCGCCGATCGGGCGATTCTTGCGGCGCCGGGTGAAGAATCCGGCCTAAAGGCGCGTAACATTATGTAAATGCTGATCGTTATCAACAGAAAGGCGAAATAGTAGAGGACATACAGCCCCGCCGCCGCCGCCAGACTATAGCCGAACCCATAACGCCACGATTGAGCGGCCACGGCCCGGAGTAAGCAGTAGATCGCCACCAGACCGAGGGCCGCGCCCAAGGTGTACATGCGGACTTCCTGGCTGTACCAAATATTAAAGGGCGATATCGCCAGCAGCAGGGCGGTCCACCCGGCGATGGAGCCACTACTCAGGTAACGAGCCAGCCGGTAAGTCAGCGGGATCAACAGCACACCCCAGAAAAGAGAAAAATAGGCGAGAGCAAATTCACTCTGACCAGCGATCAGGCTCCACGTGTGCAGCAGAAGATAGTAACCAGGCGGGTGAATATCTCTGGCGGTGTGAGCGACCAGATCGGTGGCGGAGAGGCTGGCCAGATAGGCACTGACGGTTTCATCGTACCAGAGGCTGTCGCCGCCCAGCCGGTAGAGGCGCAGGCCAAACCCTAACAGCACTAGCGCCGGCAGCAAACCTCGATGCGGGCGAAGCAGATTACTTGGGGAGCGCCTGGATAGATTCATGACGGATTATCTTAGCATAAGCGGATAGGCTGGACAAGGAGAAGATAGCCCTCATTACTTTTGAATATCGCTGAGGTCTTCAAAACCCAGCCCGCACCCAACCGCCGCGGGTGACTTGACATATTGTTTGGTTTGCAGTATTATGTTCAGTAGAACGGCGGAGAGTCGCCATATATTGTGGAACACCCAGCTTATAGCAACTAAATGTTGGGGATACAGGAGGCCCGTATGAGACGTTACTTGATCATTGTGGCACTGGCAGCACTGCTCTGTTTGGGCGGTTGGAGTGGGGTTAGTGCCGCCCCTAACCTACAAGGGGGTCCAACTCACTCCGTGCAAGCCGGCGAAACCCTCCAGTGGATTGCCGACCGGTATGGGGTCACCGTTGATGCCTTGATGCGCTACAACGGTCTTTCCGATCCTGACTTCGTTTACGTCGGGCAGGAACTGTATATCCCGCCGGGGGGCCAAGCGCCAGAGCCTGCTATGCCGCCGGGAGGGTATGCTCCACAGCCCTGGTCCGGACCGGCGATGGGCTGTGGTCGCTCGCACGAGGTTATGCCCGGGGAGACCCTCTCGGATATTGCCTTCCGTTATGGAGTGTCGGTGTCTGATTTGGTTCAGATGAACAACATGGCTAATAGCAATATGGTTTTCGCCGGCCAATCAATCTGTTTGCCGGGCGGAGCTAGTTATGCGCCCCAGATGGTTGCTTATGCCGCGCCGCCTGGAGTCTTTCATCATCGGGTGGTGCCGGGTGATACGGTCTTCGGTATTGCTAGCCGTTATGGCGTAGATTATCGAGATCTCATTCGAGCCAATCAGCTTGGTAATGCGGCGATTATTGTGACCGATCAAGTGTTGGTCATTCCCGGCTATCAAGCGCAGCCGATGAGACCAGAGCCGCGCCCGAGTCAAGCGCCGGCCGCCAACTACGCGCCGCAATATGTAGCGCCACCGCAAGGGCCACCGCAAGGGCCGCCGGCCGGACCTCCTCCGGCTCCTTATCGAGAAGACATCTTTGATAGTTCGGTCTTCCCGCCGGTCGAAAAGAATCCGCCCTACCCGCCCAAAGCGGACTATGATAGGGGCATGCCCTACCCGCCGAAAGCGGAGTATGAACAAAGCATGCCGTATCCGCCCAAAGAGGAATACAAAAAGGGTGTCCCGACCGCGCCAGACTACCAGGCTGAAGCCAAAGAGCCACTCCTGCCTCTGGCCGACCATCCGATCGAGGTAGTGGTCAACGGGGGGATTACCTGGGTGGACGAACTCTGGACGGACCACGATCCCGACGGGATTACGACTCTGATCGTTAAGACCGGTGATGAGTATGGTTTGAAAGTGCGGATTCGCAGCGGGGATTATGAAGCGGAAGGCTACAGCGATATCAGCTTCCTGGGCGAGTTTGGCCCGAATACCTGGGTCTTCCGCTACATCCCGCCGGGAGACTACGATGTCTGGATCGAAGATCCGGAACGGCCGTCCGAGAAGGTTAAGGTCGATATCGATCCGGGCGAGCGGGTGTTGATTACCTTCCGGGAAGGCTTGAGCTTCTCTGGACCGACCTTTGCCAGCCCGTCCGGGTGGTTCCTGGCCGCTTTTGATAATCCCAGCAAGCCGAATCAAAATGTTGGCGGCTGGTCTAACATTCTGGTCCGGACCCCGGCCTCCGGTCTCAAAGTGCGGATCGAAAGTGAAGGCGGCGGCTACCAGGCCTTCTGCACCACCGGCGCTAAAGGCGACGGCGCGTGCGACTTCGCCGGATTGATGGCCGGCTTCTACTACCTGACCATCGAAGGCACCGACTTCACCGTCAAGACTTATATGGACGGGGCCGCCTACGCCACCTTTGATTTTGGTCGCCAGGGTGGGGGCAAGACTGATAAGGACATCATCGGGCCGGTGGATTATCCCATTCCATAACAAATTCTGACCTTAAAGGAAAAGAAAAAGCGCGGTTCGCTCAGAACCGCGCTTTTTTTGTGTCAATTGATTGCCTCAGTGGCTACGTAAGGATTAGTCGCCGCCCGGTCCGATCATGTCTTCGGGCCGAACAAACTTATCGAACTCTTCGCCGGTCAGCAGGCCCAAGTCGATGACGGCCTGGCGTAGGGTGGAGTTTTCCGCAAAGGCTTTTTTGGCGACTTTGGCCGCGTTGTCGTAACCGATGTGCGGATTTAAGGCGGTGACCAGCATCAGGGAATTCCGCAAGAAGTGGTCAATCTGATCCTTGTTCGGCTCGATGCCGATCGCGCAGTTTTCATCAAAGGAGCGGCAAGCGTCACCCAACAGCCGGATGGAGTTGAGCAGGTTGAAGATCATGACCGGCTTAAAGACGTTCAACTCAAAGTTGCCGGACAAGCCGCCAACGTTGATGGCCACATCGTTGCCCATGACCTGGGCGCAGACCATGGTCATGGCTTCGGACTGAGTGGGGTTGACCTTGCCGGGCATAATCGAGCTGCCGGGCTCGTTCTCCGGAATCCGCAGCTCGCCGATGCCGCAGCGCGGACCGGAGGCCAGCCAGCGAATATCGTTGGCAATCTTCATCAATGAGGCAGCCAATGTTTTGAGCGCGCCACTGGCAAAGACAATCGCGTCGTGCGCGGCCAACGCTTCGAACTTGTTGGGCGCGGAGCGGAAAGGCAGGCCGCTAATCTCGGCAATCTTGGCGGCGGCCTTGTCGGCAAACTCCGGGTGAGTGTTTAAGCCGGTGCCGACCGCCGTCCCGCCCAGGGCCAGTTCATACAGGCCGTCCAGGGCGAGTTCAAGGCGCTTCACGTCGTTATCGAGTTGCTGGACGTAGGCGGAAAACTCCTGGCCCAGGGTTAAAGGCACGGCGTCCATCAGGTGGGTGCGGCCAATCTTGATAATGCCTTGAAAGGCTTCAGCCTTAGCGTGGAGCGTATCGCGGAGCTGTTTGATGCCGGGCAGCAGGTGGCGCACAATCTGCTCGGCGGCGGCAATGTGCATGGCCGTAGGAAAGGTGTCGTTGGAGGACTGGGCCTTGTTGACATCATCATTGGGGTGGATGGGCTTTTTACTGCCCATTTCGCCGCCGGCCAACTCGATGGCCCGGTTGGCGATGACCTCATTGCTGTTCATATTAGTTTGGGTGCCGCTGCCAGTTTGCCAAACCACCAGCGGAAAATGATCGTCGAGCTTACCTTCGATGACCTCATCGGCAGCCTGGACGATCAGGTTGGCCTTTTCGGCGGAGAGGGTGCCAAGCTCCTGGTTGGTTAAGGCGGCTGCTTTCTTAAGAATGCCTAAAGCTCGGATCATCTCGCGCGGGAAGCGATCGCCGCCAATTTTGAAGTTCATCAATGACCGCGCGGTTTGGGCCCCGTAGTACCTATCCACCGGGACCTCAATTTTTCCCATAGTATCGCTTTCAATTCGGTATTCCATCGAGTCCTTCTCCATTGAATAAAATTGGAAATAAAAAGCGGCCAATCTTATGTAGCCGCTTTTGAAAACCTAAGAGTCGTTCATTGCCAGATGAGAACCGCATCGCTGCCGGCTAGCCTTAGAACGAAATTTTCCGGACTGAATTGCGGGGCTAGGCGCCGCGCTGTTCATCGAGATCATAATCCCAATAGCCGGGACCTTCGGTAAAGTATCGGGCGTTGAGCTCTGTATCGGCCTCGTTCTCGGCCGGCAGATCTTCCTCGGGGAAGATTGCTTCTGGCGGACAAACAGGGACACAGGCCCCACAGTCGATGCAGGTGTCGGGGTCAATGTAGAAGTAAGCGCCCCAGTCGGCGTCGCCCTTAGGGCCGGGAATAATGCAATCTACGGGGCAAACCTCTACACAGTCGCCTTCACGAGTACAAAGAGTGGTGATTACGTGGGTCATCTAAACCTCCATGGATTTATTTAAGCGAGGGCTACCATCAAAGTTAATGCCGGTTAACTTCACTTCTGGGCGCCATTTTAACCGTAACAGAGGCGATTGTCAATATTGGGCAGGCTGTCCGTGAATTATGGTTCGAGCCGGCTTGAGGGGAAAATAAAAACCGGATCGAGCGTTCGATCCGGTTTTTTGGACTTGAGTCTGTTGGCTTAACGACGAGCCGCGACGTAGTTCTTGGCGACTTGGTCCCAATTGACCACATTCCACCAGGCGCTAATGTAGTCGGGCCGCCGATTCTGATAATTAAGGTAGTAAGCGTGCTCCCAGACATCGAGCCCCAAAATCGGCGTCAGCCCTTCTGAAAGCGGGCTATCCTGATTAGGCGTGCTGGTGATAGTTAGCTGGCCACTGCTATCGACGCACAGCCAAGCCCAGCCGCTCCCAAAGCGAGTGGCTCCCGCCTGACCAAATTTTTCTTTAAAACTGGCAAAGCTACCAAAAGCGCTGTTGATGGCACTGGCCAACTCGCCGCTCGGTTCGCCGCCGCCGTTGGGGCTCATGCAGGGCCAAAACAGCGAGTGGTTGGCGTGACCACCGCCGTTGTTGCGGACAGCAGTCCGAATATTTTCTGGAACCAAATTTAGGTTTTTCATCAGATCTTCAATGCTCATGGCCTCCAGGTCAGCATGGCCGGAGAGGGCATTATTGAGATTGTTAATGTACGCCTGATGGTGTTTACCATGATGAATTTCCATTGTCCGAGCATCAATATGAGGCTCGAGCGCATTATGCGCGTAAGGGAGAGACGGCAGTTCGTGAGCCATAGTAAAAAACCTCCTTAGCTGAATATTAATTAGTATTGTAACGCAGCGCAATAACCGGATTGGGGCCGATAGTCATTTTGCACCGGCGTTGTAAATGAATTTGTCTGGGATTAGGCGAGCAAATCAGAGTGATTGTCCAGGTAGTATAAATATTTTGCCTAAGTTGTCAAGGGTTCGTTAGCAAGCCGGGGTCACATGGCCTTAGTTGACATCCCTTCACCCTAAAGTAAAATTACCAAACCTTACATAAATTCAACAGGTGGTTGCCATGTTGACAACGTGCTTTCGCTGTAAACGCCGGTTCGAGTTGGATCCCGTCTTTGTTGGCTTTGAGTTAAGCAAACTCAAAAAGAAAAAACCGTCTCATTACCAAGCGGTCTGCCCTGCCTGTCGAACCGTGAATAAAGTCTCGGTCAAAGAGTTACAGCCGGAACTCGATCAGGTTGCCGACGAGATTCAGCAGATGGTGGCCGAGTACGAAGAAGAGAAGGCGCAAGCCAAAGCCGAAAAGCAAGCCAAGGCCCAGACTAAGACCTAGGAAGGCTTGCCTTGCCAGTCCGGAGACTCATCGAGACCATCCACGCCAGCCCGCACCAAGTTGTGATTGAGTTTGGCGGAGCAGGCGTCCAAGCGCTGGCCTGGCTCCACAGCGTGGCCGGCTCATCACGAACTATTCTGGAGGCGACTGACCGCTATGCCGCGGCCTCGCTGACCGAGCTGTTGGGTTTTCAGCCGGAGCGATTCACCTCGCGCCAGGTCTCGGCGGCGATGGCGGCCGCGGCTTACCAGCGGGCCCAGCGTTTGGCTGAAGTCGGCTCGCCGCTCGTTGGCCTGGGATGCACCGCCACCATCGCCACCGACCGGCGCAAGCGGGGCGAACACCGCTGCTTTGTCTCGGCTTTTACCCCACAGCAGCTAATTACCTTTGGCCTAACGATGACCAAAGGTCTGCGCCGGCGCCATGAAGAAGAAGATCTGGTCAGCCGGCTGATGCTGTGGGCCCTGGCCGAAGCCTGTGATCTTGAGCCAAGGCTCGATTTGCGGCTGGCTGAGGCTGAACGGCTGTTTGAATTGCACCAGCCCGTTCACCTGGCGGCTGATCTGCTGGCCGGCCAAATCGAGACGGTGACCGTCTGGCCCGATGGCCGCCTAACGGAGGATGACCGGTTGGATCAGGTGATCCTGGTTTCCGGCTCATTCAATCCTTTGCACCAGGGGCATCTACATATGGCTCAATTGGCAGCCAGCAAGTTCGGTTACCCGGTCTACTTTGAGTTGCCACTGCTTAATGCCGATAAAGCCGTCATTCAGCCGGCCGAGGCCTGGCGTCGCGCCGCTCAGTTCGCTGATGTTGCCCCCTTGGTTTTATCCTGCGCTCCTCTCTTTAATCAGAAAGCCAAACTTTATCCCAACTCGGTCTTTGTGGTTGGTTTTGATACCGCCGTCCGGATCGTCGATCCCCGCTTTTACGATCATGATCCGGCCAAAATGCGGCTGGCTCTGGCTGACATTCAAGGCCAAGGCTGCCGTTTTTTGGTGGTCGGTCGGGTAACTGACCAGGGCTTCATGACCGTCGCCGATCTCGACCTGCCCGCTGACTTTATCTCCCTATTTGAGGGTGTGTCAGAAGCAGAATTCCGGATTGACCTATCCTCCACGGAGTTGCGCCACCACCGCTTTCATGAAAAATCTCCAGGGTAAGAACGCAGGGATTTGCTTCCTCACTTCTTTTGTTTTATAATTCTTTCGATTTCTTACGAAATTGCCGAGATTAGCAAGGTATAGAAAGAAATTGTGACCAAATACCTGAGAAAGAAGAAATGACAGGGCAAACTTTAGAGCAACTGGTAACCATGTCCCGTAATCTGGGCTATCCGGCCAATGATTATGTGATTTTGGGTGAGGGGAACACTTCAGCGCTCGTCGATGATGACACCTTCTGGGTTAAAGCCAGCGGCCGGCAGCTTAAAGACATCGAGCCGGCTGGCTTTGTGCAGGTCTGCTTTGACCGAGTGCTGGCTTTGCTAGAGGCGTCTAATTTGAGTGACGAAGAAGTAAAACAGGGACTGCGGGCCGCTAAAGTTGATCCCAACGATCCAGCCCACCCCTCGGTTGAGACCGCGTTTCACGCTGTCTGTCTCAAGCTGGCCGGGGTCAAGTTTGTCGGGCACACCCATCCGACCGCCATCAATATGATTACCTGCTCTACCGCGTTCGAGGCGGCGGTGGGCGGCCGGCTGTTCCCCGATGAGATTGTGTTGTGTGGTCCGGCCCCGCTGCTGGTGCCCTACGTCGATCCGGGTTTGCCTCTGGCTCGTGCCCTGCACGCCGGCCTCCAGACCTACTTTGACACCTACGGCGAGCGCCCCAAAACTATCTTAATGCAAAATCACGGCTTGATTGCCCTGGCAGCCACGGCTCAAGAGGTGGAAAACATTACGGCTATGGCGGTGAAGGCCGCTCGAATTTTGGTCGGGACTTACGCCTTGGGTGGACCCCATTTTATGACCCCGGCGGCGGTGGATCGGATCCACACCCGCCCCGATGAGCACTATCGCCAGCGGATAATTGGCGATTTGGCCCAGGCTCCTGGCCTCGGTGGAGGTGAAATCCATGACCATCGCCCTAACTGACGTGGAGCAGCAACTCAACGATTTTGACCGGGCCACGCGAACGCGGGCGCTGCTTGAACTGCGCCGCCGGAGTGAGCGCGGGGAACTGGTGTGGCCCCGACCGGCTGAGGTGGCCAATATGCACTGCCATACTTTCTTCTCCTTTAACGGCTACGGTCACTCTCCGGCCTCGCTGGCCTGGCTGGCTAAGAAACGTGGGATCAAGTTGATGGGCATTGTTGACTTTGACGTCCTTGATGGGGTTGATGAATTTTTCGATGCCTGCGCCATCGTTGGCCTGCGGGGAAGCACCGGCCTCGAGACCCGCCTCTACCTGCCCGAGTTTGCCGACCGGGTGATCAACTCGCCGGGCGAGCCGGGAGTCTACTACCACATGGGGCTTGGCTTTAGTACCGGCCATGTACCGGCCTCGGTTGCCCCTATCCTGGCCGATCTGGCTCAGCGCGCCGCCCAGCGCAACCGCGAAATGGTCGTCCGGATCAACGCTCATCTTAACCCGGTTAGCCTCGATTATGATCAAGACGTTTTACCCCTGACGCCTAACCACAATCCCACCGAACGCCATATCGTAGCCGCCTATGTTCAAGCGGTCGCGGCGCAGACTCGCAACCCGGTGGCCTTTTGGGCGGATAAACTGGACCTTCCGCCGGCGCAGGTCCAGGCTGAGATCAGCGATCCCCCGCAGTTTCACAACCTGGTGCGGGCCAAGCTTATGAAACGAGGTGGGGTGGGCTATGTTCAGCCCGGGCCAACCAGTTTTCCTACGTTGCAGGCTTTTCATGAGTTGATTGTGGCCTCCGGCGCGCTACCTTGCGCCACCTGGCTCGATGGCACCAGCCCCGGAGAGGCGGCAATCGGCGAGCTGCTCGAGTGGCTCAT
Source organism: uncultured Chloroflexota bacterium (assembly GCA_937864185.1). Taxonomy (GTDB): domain Bacteria; phylum Chloroflexota; class Anaerolineae; order 4572-78; family J111; genus JAGRBY01. The sequence goes on along the minus strand of CALMIS010000056.1, from coordinate 26,742 downwards.
CAGCCAAGGCGTGGTCGCGCTCAATATCATCCCGGATCGCAACTGGAACATCGCCGATCCGGCTACCAAGCAGCTTAAACTGCAAAAATTATACGAGGTAGTTGATCTGGCCCAACAGCTCGATCTACCGCTTAACATTGGGACCGAGATGAACGCGTTCGGCCAGAAGCTGGTCGATGATTTTGATGCCCCCGAACTGGCCTCGGTGGGCCAGGCCTTTTTGGCAGGCGCCTACTTCATCTATGGTCATACCGTCGCCGAGCGAGTTTTGGGATTGGGTTACCAGAGCGATTGGGCCAAGGCCTATTTGCCGGGCCGCCGTGACCGAAACGCCTTTTATACCGCCTTCGGGCAGGCAGTCGAGCCGGGAGCCGCGGCTCAAGTTCATCTGGCTAGCCTGGACTCAGCTTTAACCCCGTCAGATCTCTTAGCTCAGGTCGCCGGCTAAGTCTAGTCGTATTGAGTTTCAAGCGAGAAGCTCAATGGAGAGTGTCTTTTATGAGCGATAAGCTTAAACAATATGTGGCAGCCACAGAGGTTGCCCCGGACAACCGGCTCTGGCCTTTATTTGGCGCCGGCTTCGAAAATCTAGGGGTTGACGGGCAGCCCACCAGCGAGCAGACCCCCGAGATCGGACCCGATCAACTGTTGGTCAGACACGATGCCGTAGGGATCTGTTTTTCCGATATAAAAGTGATCAATGCCGGCGAGCAGCATCCCCGCATCTTTCGGGATATGAAAAAAGAGCCGGTGGTGTTGGGGCACGAAGTCTCTCTGACGGTGGTCGGCGTGGGCGATAATTTGCGGACTCAGTACCGGGTCGGCGATCGCTTCATCGTGCAGGCCGATATTTATTACCAGGGCGTCAACTATGCCTATGGTTACATGATCCAGGGCGGGATGTCCCAGTACAGCGTCATTGATCACCGCATTCTCAAAGGTGATGACGGCAACTACCTCATCCCGGTGCAAGCCGGCACCGGCTACGCCGAGAGCGCTCTGGCCGAGCCGTGGGCTTGTGTCATCGCCACCTACGGCTTAACTTACCGGACCGGGCTTAAAAATGGGGGTACCACCTGGATCATCGGGACGTCTCGGTCTCGCGACGATTACGTCTTTAGCGTCGGTTTCGACGCTCAGAGCCACCCGGCCCGCCTGGTCTTGACTCAGGTGCCTGACCCGTTTGCCACTTGGTTACAGGCCCAGGCGGCCAACCTGGGCATCGAGCTGACCGAGCTTTCGCCGGAGACGCTGCACGATCCCGGGGCCGACCTGCCTCAATTCGACGACATTATCGTGCTTGGCCCCGATCCGGATGTGATTGAAGCGGCCAGCCCGCGCCTGGCCGACTTCGGGATTGTGGCCCTTATCGCCACAGAGCCGCTGGCCCGAGCGGTGCAGGTCGATATCGGCCGCGTTCACTACAACCGCTGGACTTACGTGGGCGGGACCACGCCTGATATTGCCCAAGCCTACAGCGCCCACCCGGTCCGAAGCGAGTTGAAGGCTGACGGTCGAAGCTGGTTTATTGGCGCCGGCGGGCCAATGGGCCAGATGCACGTGCAGCGAGCGGTGCGGCTGGCCAGCCCACCCACCACGATTCTGGCCACTGCCCGCACCCCCGATCGAATTGCCGAGTTGGACGAAACGATCGGTCAGGAAGCGTGGGCTCGCGGCCTAAATTTTACCTGCCTCAGTTTAAGCAGTCCGGACTATGCGGACCAGGTTGCCACCCTGGCCGGCTCCGGCTTTGACGATATCATTGTGCTGGCCCCGTCGACAACGGCTATCGCCGAGGCGGCCGGCTATCTGGCCCCGGGCGGGGTGATGAATGTCTTTGCCGGCCTCAAGCGCGGGACGATGGTGCCGTTGGATTTGAGCGGGGTCTACCTGAAAAATATTCGCTTCATCGGCCACACCGCCTCGACGATTGACGATTTAAAGCGGATGCTGCACCAGACGGAAGCGGGCGAACTTTCGCCCAATCGCTCGGTCAAGGCGGTCGGCTCGCTAGCGGCGGCGCGGGAGGGTTTCCAAGCGGTGCATGATGCCAGATTTCCCGGCAAGGTCGTCATCTTTCCTCAGATCAAAGACTTTCCCCTCACGCCCCTGCCGGCGTTAAAGGAGCGGCTGCCCTCAGTCTACGCCAAGCTCAAAGATGGCCACGAGTGGACCGTTGAGGCTGAACAAGAGTTTTTGGAGTTGCTGCTGCCATGAGCAAGGTTTTGCAAGATTACGTTGCGTTCGTGACCGGTGGCGGGCAGGGTCTGGGCCAGGCTATCTGCCGGCGGCTGGCTGTCGAGGGGGCTCACGTCGCCGTGGCCGATCTGGTTGAAGAGAACGCCATCACTACCGCGGCTGCTCTCCGGGCGGAGACAGACCGTCAGGCGATCGGGTTGAAAATAGATGTGACGGATGAAGCTCAGGTGGCTGCTGGAATCGATGAGACGGTGGCTCAACTTGGCCGTCTCGACCTGGTGGTAGCCAACGCCGGGATTCTTATCTCCGGGGAGATCACCGAATTTTCGGCCGAACGTTGGCGAAAAGTGATCGATGTTAATCTTAACGGCTACTTCCTGACGGCCAAACATGCCGCCCGGGTGATGAAAGCTCAGGGGAGCGGCGTGATTGTCCAAGTCAATTCTAAGTCCGGTAAGAAGGGCAGCTACAAGAACGCCGCCTATGCGGCCAGTAAATTTGGCGGGATTGGCTTAACTCAAAGCCTGGCTCTGGAACTGGCTGAGGACGGGATCCGGGTTAATGCGGTTTGTCCCGGTAACTTGCTTGACTCTCCGTTGTGGGTAGACTCACTCTATCGCCAGTACGCCGAGCGCCTCGGCCTTACTGAGGCCGAAGTCCGCCAACGCTACATCGATCAGGTGCCGATGAAGCGGGGTTGCACCTATGATGACGTCTGCAACGTCGTGGTCTTCTTGGCCTCAAAACAGTCGAGCTACATGACCGGCCAGGCCATCAATGTGACCGGTGGGCAGGAGATGGGCTAACTTTGGCCCCTGTCGGGTCCAACTGCTCCTGGCAAGCTCTGTAACGATCAATAGTGTAAAACGTTCTTAAACTTTTGCCTGTCTGGGCTTTTCTTTGGTAAAATGAGGCGTTGTGTTTGGCTTAGACTTATAATTTCTTAGACCTCGCCGAGGAAAAAATGACAATCGACAGGCTGTATACCCCGTGGCGCATGGATTATGTGACCTCAACCAAGAAAAACGAGAATGGTTGCATCTTTTGTGCCAAGAGTGATGATGCCCCTGAGTTTGACCGTGACAATTACTTGTTATTCCGGGGTCCAAATACATTCGTCGTCATGAACATTTACCCCTACAATACCGGCCACCTGATGATCTTGCCTTACGATCATGTGTCCTCGCTAATGAGCATGTCCCCTGAAGCGCGGTGTGAGATGATGCATCTGACCAGCTACTTCACCGAACTATTGAGCACCGTCATGCGGCCTGATGGTTTCAATGTCGGCATGAACCTTGGCCGAGCCGCGGGTGCCGGGATCGATAGTCACCTGCATCTGCACCTCGTGCCTCGCTGGAACGGCGATAGTAGTTTTATGGCGGTTGTTAGCAACACCCGGGTTCTGCCGGAAACGCTTGAGGCTACTTACGAGCGGATCCTGACCGCGATGCAGCAGAATCCACCCCAACTTTAGCTCAGCGTCCTCCTTTAGTAGAAATATTCAATTGGCCAGTTTCTAGACTTGGCTATCTTGATTAGCTTACGCGAGGGATTGACCGCGACCGGGTAGTCGGCCAATTCGAACAAGGGTAAGTCAGAAGAACTATCCGAATAAAAGTAGCCGATCGCATCTGGAAACTTCAGGTTATTTTGTCCTAACCACATTTTAACCCAGTCTACTTTTCCCTGACCGTAACATGTTGGCCCATTTAATGCCCCAGTATATCGATTCCCTTCGGCGGCCAGGCGGGTGCAAAGATAATCAGAACCTAGCCCCAGATGGCCAGCGATAGGCCGAATAATTTCCTCTATTGAGGCGGAAATGATGACCACCCGATGACCTTGTTGCTGGTGCCAGGCTATTTTGGCTTTCCCGGCCAGTGCCAGCCGCGGGAAGAGCCGGCGGGGTACCCACTCGTCAAAGAATTCTTTGGTAGCCTCATAACCGGATCTGCCGGCATAAGTGATTAGTCGGGCATGAGCTTGGCCAAAGTCCAGATGCCTGAGTTGATACTTCAAACCAATTTGGGCCACCACTGGGAGCGGCACCCGGCGTTGTCCGATTAATTCCCGCACATAGTTCAGACCGGAACTGGCGCTCAGGAGGGTATAGTCAAGGTCAAAAAAAGCTAGCGTGCTCACTTCTTTAAAACTCACTGGCTAAGAGTATGCAACAAAAAACCCTAGGCTCTAAAGCATAGGGTTTTTTGATTATTTGACAAGAAACTAACCTTCAAGACGAGAGGGTGATAATCTTTAGCGACGGGTCCCTAAATTAAAGTTGAATGCTAGAAAAAATGATGCCAATAAAAATAACAGGCAAGAAGTATAATAACTACTCCTCATCGCCAAGACATAACTTAGACATCGTCGTTAGAACACGGTTTTATTGTTTTCTAGTCAAACGTGTGTGGCTCTTACTGCCAAAGCCCACCCGAGGTACGGGTGTGCGTCATCACGAAAACGATGTTACTAAACACGTTACCAACAACCGGGCCCAATAACAACAGAATTGCGATGACTACGATTGCCACCAGTACCAAAATGAGTGCGTATTCGACCAAACCCTGGCCTTCTTCTTGAGGTAGGAATAACATGATGGACTAGAATGCCTCCTTTCTTTAGAATTTCTAAGCCTTGAGTTGCAATAAATCTACTCAAGGCTAAAGATGACCTCATTGTAACACAAAAAATAAAAATTGTCCTGTAGCAGTGACTATTTTCTAGTTTAACTTAATCCGCAAGAAAGTGTATAGGCCTCATGGCCTATCGACATGTTGAATCGACTCTGCTAGGAGGATGGTGTTTGTTCGCAGCAAACCGATCACTTCAACCGGATCGCCTTCCTGAAGATCGGCTTCCAGGTTGCCAATATCTTCCGGGACAAAAACGGTCAAGCCTTCGATGACCCACAAATTTTTGCCTTTCGTTTCCAAAATACCGCTAAAATCAACCATCGCTGCTCGTTTTTGCCTGATCAGTTCCTCTATCTCCAGAATTCGGGTGTGGTTGAATGTTTCTACTAACGCCGCCCGGCTATCTTTTTCAAAGGTGAGGGTTAGCCGGGCAGACTCTGTCACCCGTTTGACCGTGTACAGCATATCGCCCGGTAAGCTATCCTGAGCGGCATAGCTGAGGACCAGGAAACTCATGACCAAGGTAAGGACGATAGTCACCCCCACGGTGACCAGATCGTTGAGCATTGCTCGCCGGGAGAAACGCCGGCGCATGATGTTGAGAATGGCCTGACCTTTTTCGGTTAGGGTTGGGGAGATGGGGGAGAGCTCAACCGCCTCGGCCAGATACTGAGCTCGAAGCGCCTGTTTGCGCTCCTCCGGGACGGCCTGAGGCTGCGGATCGGTGACTAACTGAGCGGCATACAGCAGCGGGCGCAGTTCGCCGGCGTAGTCCGGAGCTTCGGCCAGGATCTCTTCGATGGGGATGCCGGCCTGCAAGGCAGAGATGCTCTCATCGAGGACGGCTTCAAACCTATCCATCGAGATTCACCTCCACCGGCATAAAGCGCGCCAATGAGGCCAAGGCACGATGCTGAAGCGCTTTGACGGACCCAACCGTCTTGCCCATAATCTCAGCCGTTTCGGCTAAACTCAGCCCTTGTCCAAATCTTAGAGCGATCACGTCTTGTTGTTCGTCGGTTAGTTTGAGTACGGCTTCTTTGAGAGTCGGTTTTATTTGGGAAAGATAAGCTTGCTCCACCAGCGAGGGCTCATCGGAAATAAGATCATCCAATAAAGGTACGGTGGTGACCCGACTCTTAAGATGGTCAACCACCAGATTCCGGGCCACCGCATAGAGCCAGCCTTTTAGCGTGGTTCGAGGTGGCTTTCCTCGCTTCAGGGCCTTAATCAAGGCCAAAAAAACTTCACCGGTCAAATCGGCAGCTAAATCCGGATCATTGAGACGGTAGCTGATGTAATTAAAGATCTGATCGAAGTAGAGATCGTGGACGTCGGCTAACGCTCGCTGGTCGTGTTGTTGGACGCGTTCAAGTAGGCTATGTTCGTCTTCCACAGTCGAGCGGCTCCTATAGGATTGACTGTGTCTTTTTAAAAAGTCTTGATTCCAACCAAAAAGATTCGGGTCAGCCGCAAAAAGGCCGACCTTTTCTGGGGAGTCGACCACGGGCCGAGCCAGACTAATACAACCTTACCATAAGCTTTGAGCATTAACAAGGCTGTTCCATAGATTCGAACCCTGGCTCCGATTTTAGACTGCATCCCTCCAATGTTACAATCAGCTATCACTGCGTTGACTTAGGCTATGAAGCTAGTAATCATCATTCCAGATGGGTTAAGCGATATTCGCTACGCCGAGTTAGGCTATCTATCACCGGTTGAGTATGCTCACACGCCGGCTCTCGATGCGCTCGTTCGTCGAGGGCAAGTGGGCTTAACTCAAACCATGTACCCCGGACTGCCGTTAGGGAGTCTGGTTGGCATTTTGGGGCTGCTTGGCTACAACCCGGTCGACTACTTTCCCTTGGGGCGGGCGCTTTTTGAGGCTCACACCTTGGGTCTGACACTCGAGCAGAACGATGCCGCCTTTCGCTGCAACATCGTCCGCATCGATCAAAGCGGCCGGTTGGCCGATTTTACCGCCGCTCAAATTGATGAAGTCACCGCGAAGGCGTACCTGGCCAGTATCCTTCCGCCCTCGCCTTTTGAGCTGTACCACGATCTAAGCTATCGGAACGTGCTGCTCTGGCGCAATTGCCCTCTTGATTTAACGCAATTGCAGTTGGTGGCGCCGCACGAGGTTGTCGGCGAACCGGTGGCGCGGCTTTTGCCCCGCTATCAAGGTGAACCCCTGGAACCCTTGATTAAGCTGATGCTCGACTCTCGGCAGGCTGGCTTGATGCTCTGGCCGTGGGGGGCCAGTCGCAAACGCCAGTTTCCAAGCGTACCGTTTTGCTTAGGAGCGGTAACGGCCTTGAGTTTTGTGGCCGGGATGGTTAGCTGCCTGGGGGGGGAGGCGGTGGTCCCGCCGGGCGCGACCGGCTATCTCAATTCCGATCTCGGCGCCAAATGCCGGGCTCTGCGGGAATGGCTGCCCGACATCGACGTGGGTCTGATTCATTGTAACGCTCCGGATGAGGAAGCGCATCTGGGGCGACTGCAAGGCAAAGTCCAGGCGATTGAGGCCATCGATCGCCTGGTAGTCGGACCGCTGCTTGAATACCTGGCCGGGCAGCGGGAACCGTACCGGCTGCTGGTTTGTCCCGATCACTATACCTGTTGCCTGGATGGCAAGCACCGATCCACGCCGGTTCCTTACACCATAGCGGGAGCCGGTTTGACTGCCAATCACCCCTTATCCGGCTACTCCGAGGCCGGAATTGGCGGGGTAACGACCAGCATCGTTAAGAGCTATGCCCTGCTGCCTGCTTTAAGAATTGGCCAGAGACTCTTGAAGTGGTGAAATCCTCGTCCCGGCGGAGGGCCGACCAGCGCTTAAGCCGAATCCAACGTAGCCGGCTTGGGAATAAGGGGAGGAGTTGGCGTTTGTCGTTCCTCGGGAGCTGGGGTCGTGGTTGGCTCAGTCTCCGGCTCGATGACCGGGCGCGGGCTGAGTTTCCACCGGCCCAAATAGTTGCCGATGAGGTAAAATTGGAGCTCAGGGCCACCGCTCAAGCTGGAACTAAGGATAAGCTGAACGCCAGGCGCGGTGAAATTGATCGCGTTTCTGGCTTCGTCATAGTTGACCCGGACGGTTAGAATGGGGATGAGAAGCAGCAGGAGGGCGACGAGCGCCCCAATTGCCAACAGCCGCAGCCGGTTTAACTTAAACTGCCGTTTAAGTTGTCGCTGATACTGCACCAGCTCATGCGCGGAAAAGGTGTGGTGACAATGGGGACACTCATAGTCCAAGATGTCGGGTTGGTAGGCAATCGCTTTTTTCTCCCCACAGTCTGGGCAGTCAACGAGCCAACGACCGGGCTGTTCGGCGCTCTCTGAGTTTAAGTTCTTACCATCCATAAAATAACTCGCCGCTGCTGCGTTTTCTTAAATTATACCAGAATTGTCAAATACCGGGATTTTAGGGGTTATCGTTTAGTTCGCAGTGACTTTTTAATCTGTTTCCACTCAGTCTTGACCCGCTCAACATCCTCTTGATCAAACTTGTCACGACTGTAGCGGGCGCGAACAAAAGTCTCGGTGACATCGTGGATTTCGGATTGGGCGTCGGGGGCCGTCTGTTGCAGATTTGGTTCATATTCAAATGGGGTTTGGTGCTCTCGCCGGCGCCGGCCGATTTTCTCGGCATGGTTAAGAAGGTTGAGGTAATAGGCGATGATTTGTCGCTGCGCCGGTTGGCCGCGTAGGTTGAGCCAGGACCAGGCTTGACCGGCTCTCGAGGAGGGGGACGAGGCTCCGGGGTCGTGCTTTTGAGCAGAAACAAGATCAGCTCCCGTTCGCAGCAGGCCGATCAAGAGGCGCCAGGCGGCGACCAAAGCCGTCCATAAAAGCGCCAGCGGCCTGATGCTTTTAAGGTGAGCCACCAGTTCCGGGTGATCGTCCAAATAAGTTTTGAGAAAATAGCCCAACACCGCCAGAGCCACCAGCCAAAAGATCAGCGAACGCACCACTTCGAGCCAGGCCGGCCCCTCGGCTTCGCTGGGTGGTGGCGGCCCAGGCGGTTCAGTGGGCAGGAGGCCGCTCAGGTCGGGTGGCCCCAGGCCGAACTGGCTGAGCAGCCAGGTGATCGGCCAGGTGATCAGCAAAACGATCAGTTGCAGGACAAACATGATCAGACCCAGGACAAATTCCAAAACCATGCCGGCTGTTTCCAGGAACCCTAAAGTGAAGCGGGTGGGCAGCAGAAAGGCCACCAGCGCCATCAGGCCCAAGAACACGGCCGCATACCTGGCCCACTGCCGGACCAACTCCGGCGAGGTGGTAATCCGTTGCACTCGCCAGCGGACCAGGAGCCGGGTTAAGTTAACCTGGCTGAGCAGGACTAGACCGGTCACAAAGTAAACCAGGACATTCAGAATTACCCCGCTCAAGGTGGGCCGATCGAAGTCAATCAGGCTATGCACCCCGGCCAGAGCGACCCACTGCGTCAAGCCTGAAATAACCAACAATAGCCCTCCGCCCCAAAAAAAACGAGCCGTCAACTCGTTGAGAATCTGGCGGTTGTCGGTGTAGGGATCATAGAGTTGCTCAAAATCGGCGATGGTGTAAGTGGCCAGCAGCCAGGCGATAAAGGCCAGGGTGATGCTGATATCGTACTCGGTGGTAAAGAAGGCGGAAGGAGAGTGGAAGATAAGCTGCAGTTCGGCGCCAATGTCGGCCAGCGGTTTGTCCAGAAAGGTAAAAAGTTTAATGACCAGTAACAGCACCGTCCACTCCGCCAGCCGGAAGCGAAACAGCGAAACTCCTCGAGCGCCGTAACGCTGAGCCATCCGGTAGGAGTAAAGGCCCTCGACTGAGGTCAGAAGCATGGCCGCCAGGAAGAAAACCCCCGACCAACCGGGGTTGACCAGCCGCACCAAATTCACGAGGGAGATGTTCAAGCACATGATCATCGTCAGGATGAGGAGCGGCCTGAACAAGTTATCGTTCCAGGAGTCACGCTTAACCTGGATAATCTCTTCTTGTTTTATGCCAAGGTTGGCCATGCTTCCACATCCTTTTCGCGGGTGATGTGGACGGCTGGGATGTTTAAAGCGCCCACGCGCCGAGGCCGGGGATAAGGGTAGGCCGCCGGTTGAACAAAGATCACCGCCACGCGAAAACCACTGCGTTTGAGCAGCAACACCAACTGCAGGAGTGACTCAGTCTCCTGGCAGGTGATAACCGTGATAGTCGTGCCCCAAGCTAAGTGAACCACTTCTCGCTGCAATCGACCCAAAAAGTCAGGATCAGTGGTTCCTTCAATGCGGGCTAATACTTCCAGCAGTTGCATCAGATGCCCTTGCCCTTTGGCCGGCGGGACTCTAAATTCGTGCCGCGTAATTGTGACCGGATCGGTGGCCGTCGCCACCAGGCCCACCGGTAGCCCCTCGCGCGTAATAATATGGTTGGCCAGGGAAGCCGCGGTAATGATCGCTAACTCCAGCGATATTTCCGCCTGGCCGGAGCGGCCGTAGTCGGCCGAATTCATGTTGAGGTAGATAACTGTCTCGCGGGCAATAGCGGTTTGAAACTGTTTGACCAGCAGGCGGTTGGTCGCTGCGGTAGCCGGCCAGTGGATGTGGCGGGGATTGTCGCCGGGGATGTAATCCCGCACGCCGGTCAGCCGGGTCGAGTCGTGAAACAGCGGCAGAGGGGCGGGCAAAATCACCTGAGGGCTAAAGGCGGGCAGTTTAAGGCTGGCAATCGGCAGAATTTTGGGATAGACGATCAGGGCGTGGGCGGCAAACTGGCCGGACAGGCGGCGACTGAGACCCAACAAGTCACCGGCTTCCAGGCGCAACGGGCCGACCGCGTAATACCCCCGGCGCCGGGCATACAGCTCGTAGGTCACGGCGTGGCTGGCTTTGCCTCGCAGCGTAATTACCTTTCGAAAAAAGGGCGGCGTTGAAAGGATATTGGAAAAGGTCTCATTGATCATTAACCAAGGCACGGGGAGATTGCTTTGGTTCTGGACGGTCAGCTTGACCGGTACAGTCTCACCGAGAAAAGCATGGGTGGGTAGGTTGCGCTCGATCGTTAGCCTGGCCAGCATGCGCCGGGTCCAAAAACGGGTCGCGACATAAATCCCAATGAACAGGTAGAGGATCGAAAAGAAGAAGTCAATCCGCAGCAGGGCCGCAATGACAAACAGGACAACGATAAAGATAACAAAGTTATGCATGGGACTTATCCCAAGGCGGCGATCATCTGCTCGATTTGGGTCTGCTTCCGTTCGATCTCGGTCCGAGTTTGGTCAATGGTTTGGCTGATCCCGGTCAGTTGGTTCTCGCTCTGCTCCAATTGCTTGACGTATCGACCGCGCAGCCGGCCCTCTTCACCCTCTTTGGCCAGGGCCGACATACTCTTTTGAATCTGCTCTTGAGCCTTATAGAGCTTGGTGCGTTCTTGCTCCTGGTCCTTAATCTTTTGTTCCAACTTGGCTATCTCGCCCCAAACGTCCAACAGGGCGGTCAAGGCGTCATAGGTCTTTTTATCTAGAAACTTGCCGTCCAGGTATCGTTTCAGGCCTTGATAATTCTGGTTTTGCAGGGTCTCGCGCTGGCTGCGCAGGCGGCGCGTCCGGACACTAAACTTCAGCGTCCGGCGCGCGGCTACTTCAACCCGATAGCGCTGGGTCTCGCTGGTCGTTTCCTCCGGCTCGGGGGTGTCGAAATTCGTGTAGCCACTGATTATCGGCTGTTCGATCAGGATGGTCTTGGCCTGGGGCGTCCGGTTGTCGAGGGTATACTCGATCTGCCGGATATCGTAAAGCTGCTGCAACAGGTAGCCCTCTTTCACCGCGAGGCTGTGCAGCTCGGTCCGGCTTTGCAGCTCTTCCTTAATATGAACACCCAACTCGACGGCGTAGGCCACGACTGTCTCGGCCTGGTCGGTGGTGAAGGGGAGAACCGCCTCGCCGACATACTCGCCGCTCTCCAGAACCGTCACCGGACCACGTTCCAGGGTTAACCCGGTGGTGTTATCAAAGCGAAGCGTAGCGACCGGGTGAGTCGGTTGCTTGCGGCCGTTGTAAATTAGCTCCTTTTTGGGGGCGAGGCGGCTGCTAACAATCGGCACCATAGCCGACTGGCCGCGCCCAACGCTGACCGGAACGCTGACATTGTACTGGAACAGCTCGCCCATAGCCTGACCGGCAGCCACGCTCTCAACCGATTTGCTCATCGCGTCGACATCGAAAGCATGGCCGGCCGACCGCCTGGTCATGGCCAGCGGGGCAGGCGCGGCCAGGGCGGGAGGCGCTCCCGGCATCGCTTCGGCCAGCGCGGCCTCGAACATTACCGGCCCGGCCGCTACCCGGTTTTCGTCCTGGACCACCGGTCGCTCCGGGGTGTGGGGGGTGTAAAGGTCGTACACAAACGAGATCGGCATCCCGGCGGTCAGGGACAGTGAAATTTCCGCGAGATCCTCCTCCAGCCGGTTGTCAAAGATACCCCAGCCCTGCAAAAGGGCTTTGACCGCTTCACCCTCCGGCGCTTCGAGCACCAGCCGATAGCTGACCCGCCAGGTGGGGGCGGGCGCAATGTAGCTGACCTCGAGATCGTGCTCGCCGGGGCTGAGCCGGATGGTAATCGAGCGGTGCGTCTCCTGGCCCAGCGCCGTTTGCAGGAAAAACCGCAGATCACCCGCTGCCGTCGCGTCTTGGATCTCCACGCCCTCGATCCGGCTGATCGAGAGAACACTAACCTGCTCCGTGCCGGCCCGTAGGACCGAGACCAGCGACTGCTTATGCGGCTTTTCTTCGGCCTCATCCAGGCCCAGTAGCAGCCCTTCGACCCGGCTGCCGTCGCTGACCGCCAGGGCCACGGTTCGACCGCGCAGGGCAACCAGCAGATCGCGCAGACTGCGCTGGTCGTCCAAAATAATCGAGCAGCCGGTCAATTTCTCGGCCTGGCTCTGCGGCGTGTCGTAATCGATGCCGTGGACTCGTCCGCCGCCGTGGTCCAGCACGGTCAGGCTCTTGAGCAGATCGTCCATCTCTTCCCGGCGAAAGGTGAGCTTGAGCGACTCGCCTTCAAGCGGACCGCGTCGCACGTAGTAGCCGACGCCGTGTTTATAAAGGGTCATATGGATGATGGGTAGAGTTGTCATGGGAGGTTTTCCTTGCCTCAAGTTATGGTCCTGGATAAGTTGATCCAGTCTTGGTTATGGGTTAACAATTGATGAGGCTGCCCGCAGGGTAACCTCAACGGCCGTGGTGACCTCTTCCACGGAAGCCATCAGCAACATCTCGCCGGCCGGCTGCATCTCCAGCACGGTCACGCCCCACTGGCGCAGGGCTTCGAGGCTTTGCCGGAAGCGAGGATGATTTGCCAGGGCCCGGTTGACGGACGGGGCAACGATCACCGGCCAGCCGCCACCGATGGCCTCGGCCACGAGCGAGTGGGCCAGGGTATCGGCCAGACCTTGGGCGATCTTGTTGACAGTGTTGAAGGTAGCCGGGGCAATCAGGGTCAAGCCGGGGACCCGCTCGCCGGCCAGGATCGGATCAAAGTAGCTGTCGATGAGCCGGTGGCCGGGCACCTCGGCCAGTTGCCAGGCGCTGATTAAGCGCTGGGCGTTGTCGGTTGGGAAGGTGTAAACAGGTAGGGCAAACTGAGGCAGTTGGCGCAGCAACTCCGGCCCAACCTGGGCGGTGACAGCGCCGGAGATGATCAGGTAGATGGCTTGGGGTTTAATCACGCTTCAAACTATCACTCTTCTTGATGCGCCACCAAAATCGATTTGGCCACTTGATAACCCAGGCTGACTTCATCTTCGCCGCTGCTGAGAGTAAGCGGTCCTTTAAAGGGGGCAAAGCTTAGAACAACCAGCTTGGTACCGGGATAAATCCCCAACTGGCCCAAGTAGCGGAGGAGTTCGGGGTCACGGTCGTCGACCTCGATCACGACCAGCCTATCGCCGGTGGTCATGTCGACCAGGCGGTTGCTGGTGGGCTGGTCAAAGTCACCGGCCCGGGTGGGAATTGGTGCCCCGTGCGGATCGAACTTGGGGTCGCCTAAAGCGGCGGCCATGCGTTCCTCCAGATCTTCGCTGATCACGTGTTCCAGCTTTTCCGCTTCTTCGTGGACCCGGTCCCACGGTACGCCCAAGGCCTCGGCCAGGTAAAGTTCAATCAAGCGGTGATGGCGGACCACTTCGAGCACCAACTTGCGGCCGGCCGGCGTAAAGGTGGCGCCTCGATAAGGCTCGTAGTGGATCAGGTTGAGATCGGCCAGCTTTTTTAACATATTGGTCACAGAAGCGGGCGCCACGCGCAGATACTCAGCCAGGGCAGAGGTGGATATCTGTTCGTCAAACTTTTGCAGTTCGAAGATAGCCTTGAGATAATCCTCCATTGCTTGGCTAAGAATTGTTCTATCCAAATCGGCACCCCTTCGTGAATCTCCTAAAAAAATGGTAAGCTGAGTGTAGCTCAGATACGATAGTGTGTCAACACCGAAAAAACATTTAACGACCGTTCTGACCATTCCCTCAGGAAGACCGGCCCATTTAAAAGGTATTGGGCTGAAATTACCTTTATCGAAAGGGTGTGCTAGAATTATCAAAAAAATCGATCCAAGAGAGATGAGGAATTTGACTCATATGGCTCAGTCCGCCGATTTTCCCCCCGATGACTTCAAGGCGCTTCGAAAAAAAGCTGAGTTGTTTCTCAGTGAACAGAGCATTGATGTGTCTCAACTGGATCGCGTTGAAATTGAGCAATTGGTTCACGAGTTGCGCGTGTATCAGATTGAGCTGGAAATGCAGAATGATACACTGCGCGAAATTCAGCAGGAACTTGAAGCTGCCAAAGATGCTTATGCCCATCTCTATGAATTTGCCCCCATTGGCTATGCCACGCTTGATCCCGAAGGCAAGCTGTTGCAAGTTAACTTGACCACCTCCGAGATGTTAGGCGTAGAGCGCCAGCTTCTACTTGGCCAGCCCATCACCCGTTTCATTCATCCCGAGGATCAGGATGTCTTCTACCTCAATTTTCGGCGGTTGACCCACGGCTATGCCCCCGGCTTGTTTGAACTGCGTCTATTAACCCAAGATAAGTCGAGTCTGTTCGGACAGTTCAGTTGTGACCCGGTCTATGGTGTTGATGGGCGCGTCAATCAGATTCGGGTCGCCATCGCCGATATTACCGTCTTCAAAGAGGCGCAACTGGCGTCGCATTATGGTCAAAAACTAAAAAGTCTGGGGACGCTGGCGGGTGGCATTGCTCACGATTTCAACAATCTGCTCACCGTCATCTTGGGGCAGGTTTCGTTGGCCTCGATGGAGTTAGACCCGGATCACCCGGTCCAAGATCACCTGGACAAAGCCCTCAGCGCCATTGGCCGGAGTACCAAGTTAACCCAACAGATGTTAGCCTACTCCGGGCAGGGCCATTTTCTTCTTAAGGTCGTAGATCTAAATGCGGTTGTTAGAGAGAATCTGGAACTGCTGCAGACGGTTATTCCTAAACGCATTAATTTCGAGCTGAATCTGGCTTCCAATCAACTGCCGATCAAGGCTGATAGTGGGCAGCTTCAGCAGGTGCTGGTAAATTTGGTGATCAATGCCGGTGAGGCGATGGGCGACCGAATGGGCACCGTAACGATCAGGACGGGCAGTCAAGCAATCGGCCGGCAAGATCTGTCTTACTCCCGCTATACCGGCACCCCGCTCCAATCGGGTCGTTATGCCTATCTGGAGGTTCAAGACAACGGCGTCGGCATGGATCGAGAGACGATCCCAAAGTTGTTTGATCCCTTCTTTACCACCAAATTTACCGGCCGGGGGTTGGGCTTAGCCGTCGTGCTGGGAATCGTGCGGGGCCACAAAGGCGGGCTGACGGTCTCTAGCCGGGTTGGTCAGGGTTCTACCTTCAGGCTTATTTTACCGATTAGCGATCTTGACTTGGAACTCCAAGAGCTGCGCGAAGAGGTGGATTGGAGCGGAGATGGAACTGGTCTTATTCTCATCATCGATGACGAAGACGCGGTCCGCGAGGTAGCTCAGGATATCTTGCAGGCCCGCGGCTTTCGGGTCATTACGGCTGAGGATGGTTTGGCTGGGATTGCCAAATACAGCGAACACGCCGCTGAGATCGATCTTATTCTCCTGGATTACTCGATGCCCGGCTTAAACGGCGAAGAAACACTCAGCCGCTTGCGGCAGATTAATCCCGAGGTCAAAGCCGTGCTCTTGTCCGGCTACACCGAGCAAGAAGTGATTACTCGTTTTACCGGTCACAAGCTGGCCGGCTTTCTGCAAAAGCCCTATTCTCTTAAGAAGCTGGTCGAACTGGTCAAGAAAAATCTACCTTCTTCATCATCAAGGCCAGTTTCCCGTCCAAAATTGGATTGACAAGCCCTTCAGTCCGTGCTATCCTCAGCCCAACGCGTCCGAGTGGCGCAAAATACAATCAAGGACAGGAGGCAAGTTCCGTGTCAGATAGGCCTGAAATTAACTTTACGCGAGGCGTTCCGGCGACCGAGTCTTTCCCCATTGAAGACATGGCCGCCGCGGCTCAGCGCGCCATCCAGAAATACGGCACCACGATCTTGCAGTATGGCAAATCTTTTGGCTTTGCCCCGCTGCGGGACTGGTTGGCCGAGTGGCGAGGCGTGTCGCCGGAGCAGGTGTTGACCGGCAACGGTTCGCTGCAAATTGTGGAGTTTCTCTGTTTTCATTCAATCCGGCCCGGTGATGTCGTTTTTACCGAGGTGCCCACCTATGACCGGACTATTACCTTGCTGCGGCGGCACGGAGCTAAAATCGTCGGCATCCCCCTCGAGCCGGATGGCCCTAACCTCGAGGCGTTGGAGGCAGCCCTTAAGGTCCACTCGCCTAAATTCTTTTATATCATCCCCGATTTCCAGAATCCTTCCGGTGCCACCTGCTCGCTCGAGAAGCGGCAGCGGTTGGTCCAACTGGCGGACCAGCACGGCTTCCTCCTGGTCGAGGACGCGCCCTATCGCCCGCTGCGCTACCAAGGTGAAGCCCAACCGGCTCTGTTCGACCTCAACCCGGCGGTAACCTTGCATATGCTTTCCTTTAGCAAACTGGTCGGGCCGGGCCCCCGAGTCGGTATCCTCTATGCGCACGACCCAAAGTTGGTCAGCCAAATCGGCAAAATCGCCGAAGATACGTACATCACTCCCAGCCTGTTGTCCCAGGGTATCGTCTATGAGTACCTCAACGCCGGCAAACTGCCGGCCCAGATCGAGACCCTGAAGGCTTTGTACGCCCCGCGCTTGCAGGCCACCCTTGAGGCTCTGGACCGGCATCTGCCCACCGCTGAGGCCACCCGCCCGCAAGGCGGCTTCTTCCTGTCGGTTACCTTGCCGGCCGGCACAACCACCAGCCAGGTGTTGGCCGGAGCCAAAAAGTACAATCTCAACCTGGCCGACGGCGAGGCTTTCTTCCCCGACGGCGGTGGCGAGCGCTTTCTGCGTTTGCCCTACTGCGCCCTCACCCCCGCCGAGATCGAAGATGGCGTCCATCGCTTGGCTTTGACGGTGAGGGATGTTCAAGGTTAAATCTGGCTCAATATTGGAGTAAACTATGAAAGTCAACCCCACCATTTTCAAAGCCTACGATATTCGCGGGATCTATCCCGATGATCTCAACGAGGACGTCGGCTACGCCATCGGTCGCGCCTTTGCTTCGTTTCTCGGGGTCGAGCAGGTCATCGTGGGCCGCGATATGCGCCTCTCCAGCCCGGCCCAGTTTGAGGCGGTCACCAGCGGGCTAATGGCTCAGGGCGCGGATGTGATCAACATCGGCATGGTCAGCACCGATCAATACTACTTTGCCTGCGCCAAATTGGGCTACGCCGGGATGATGGTCACGGCCTCACACAACCCGGCTCAGTATAGTGGCTTTAAAATGGTCAAGAAGATGCCGCAGCTCCTCAGTGGCGACGAGGGCATCCAAGACCTGCGCCGCATTGTCGAGACGGATGCTTTTGAGACGCCCAGCCGTCAGGGTCACATGACCGACCTCGACTTGAGCGAAGAGTTTGTCAACTACGTGCTCGGCTTGATCAATCCGGCGGCCCTGCGACCGCTGAAAGTCATCGCCGATACCGGCAACGGAATGGTCGGTCCCATCCTCCAGCGCGTCTTTGCCCACCTGCCGGCGGTGGATCTGACCGGGATGTACCTGGAGCCGGATGGCAGCCTGCCGAATCACGGCCTCGACCCGCTCCAGCCGGAGAACCGGGCCGAGCTGCAAGCTCGGGTGTCGGCCGAAGGCGCCGATATTGGCTTTGCCTTTGACGGCGATGGCGACCGCTTTTTTACCATTGATGATCGGGGTGAGTTTATGTCCGGTGATTTTCTAACCGCCCTGATGGGGCGCCACTATCTGGAAAAGTATCCGGGGGCCAAAATTGTCTATGATGTGCGCGCCTCCTGGGCCGTACCCGACTTAATCACAGCCGCCGGTGGCACGCCGCTGATGGAGCGGGTCGGGCACGCCTTTATCAAGCGCCGGATGGCCGCGGAGGAGGCCGTCTACGGCGGCGAGGTGACCGGTCACTACTACTTCAAAGATTTCTTCTACGCCGACTCAGGCATCGTGCCGGCCCTGATTATTATGGAAATGCTGTCTCAGCAAAAGGCTAGCCTGTCGGAGCTGCTGGCCCCCCTGGAAGCCAAGTACTTCATCTCCGGTGAGATCAATACCCGGATCAAGAGCGATCCCCAAACTAAGATGAAAGAGTTGGCCGAGACTTTTCGAGAGGCCGAGGTCACCTGGTTTGACGGCGTCTCCGTGGAGTACGATGACTGGCACTTTAACGTCCGTCCCTCCAACACCGAGCCTTTGCTGCGCCTCAACCTCGAGGCCACCAGTCAGGCCCTGATGATAGAGAAGCGGGATCAAGTGCTGGAGATCATCAGGGGCTAATGTCTAATCTTAAGGATAAAGTTGCTCTCGTCACCGGCTCATCTCGTGGCATCGGGCGGGCCATCGCTCTGGAACTGGCCCGCCGGGGTGCCAGCGTGGTGGTCCATTACTTGCGTAGGCACAGTGCCGCCGCCGAGGTTGTAGCTCAGATCGAAGCTCTGGGCTGCCGGGCGATGGCGCTTAAAGCCAATCTGGCCGAGCCAGATCAGATCGATCTGCTGTTTGACCGGCTTGGCGATCACTTTGGCCGCTGCGATATCTTCGTCGCTAACGCTGCAACCGGCACGCCCAAAAGCGTTCTAGAGATGACCGATAAGCATTGGGATTGGACGATGGACGTTAACGCGCGCTCGATCTTGCACTGCACCCGGCGAGCGACGCCGTTGATGGCCCGGAGAGGGTGGGGACGGATCGTCACGATCAGCAGCCCCGGCAGCCGCCGCGTCTTGCCTCACTACGCGGCCATCGGCCTCTCCAAGGCAGTGGTCGAAGCGCTGACCCGCTACCTGGCCATTGACCTAGCTTTGGGGGGGATTTTGGTTAACGCCGTCTCGCCCGGTATGGTAGAAACCAAGGCGCTGACAGCCTTCCCCATTGATCTGCAAGACACCATCCGCTACGCCACCGAACGCACCCCGGCCGGCCGCCTGGTTAGGCCTGAAGATGTGGCCCGGGTGGTGGCCTTTTTGTGTTCCGAAGAGAATACCATGATCGTGGGCCAGACGATTACGGTTGATGGTGGCTACCAACTGCTGGTCTAGAGTTAGCCGCCAATCTGGCTCATGGTCCGGTTTTCGGCAAAGACCCCGTGCTTAAGCTGGTGACCAACGGGCTTGGCCTCGATGGCGCGTTTAAACAGGGCGACCAACTCGGCCTGGCTGCCGCCCCGGCGGAGGGTATCGCGAAAGTTGAGTTCGTCGTCGGTCAGCAGGCAGAGACGCAGGCGACCATCGGCCGTCAGGCGCATCCGGTTGCAGTCGTCGCAATAGGGATTGCTGATTGGGCTGATAAAGCCAACCGTACCCTCCGCGCCCGCCAACCGGTAGACCCGGGCTTCGCCATCCAACTCGCCCTGGTTCACCTCAAACAGCGGGCCAAGTTCGCGCTCAATCCAGCCCTTGGCCTCCTCGCTGGAGACGTAGTGCTCCAACTGAATCTCGGTGGGCCCGCCAAAGGGCATTAACTCGATAAAGCGGATTTGCCACGGTTTGGTCAGGGTCAGGCGGGCCAGGTCCACGGCCGCATCATCATTGTAGCCGCGGGTGATGACCGCATTGAGCTTGATCGGCAGCAGGCCGGCTTGCTCCGCCGCCTCGATGCCGGCCCACACTTTTTCCAACGATCCCAGGCGCATCGTCTTTTCTAACGAGGCTTTGTTGAGCGAGTCAACATGGATGTTAACCCGTTTCATCCCGGCTCGTCTGAGCGCCTCGGCGATGTAGGGGAGGCGATAACCGTTCGTCGTCATCGCGATCTCGCGGATCCCGTCAATCCGGTTGATGCGTTCCACAATCTCGACGATATCTTGGCGTAAGGTCGGTTCCCCGCCGGTCAGGCGTACTTTGCTAAAACCCACCTCAACCGCCGCCCGGACGACCTGTTCCAACTCGGCAGCAGTCAGTAACTCTTTATTGGGCACAAAGGTCAAACCGTGCATAGGCATGCAGTAGACGCAGCGCAAATTGCAGCGATCAGTTAGTGATAGGCGCAAATAATTAATTTCGCGGCCAAAGCGATCTTTCATTGGCGCAGCTTCCTCTATAAATAGCCGGGTTGGGACGGCCAGGGAACGTCGTAGTGAAAATCCTCTGGGTCCCTCGTTCCCGCTTCTTTTGGTACTGGTGTTGTCCCGCTTAATCCGTTATGCCACCAGAACATAACACGGTTTAAAAATAAAGTCACCGGCAAAAACGAAAGACTTGGGGTTGATGACTCTAGAAGGTTACTATATTCAGTTTTGGCTTTAGGTCAAGCCGCTTTTAAAATTAGCTCGATGGGTTTGGAAACTCGGTAGGTGCAGTGACTATCCCCGTTAGTGAGGCAGGCGGTTCGGGTGGGTTGGGAGGCCAGCATGGAGCCAATGATCTTTTTATCGAGCAGACAGACCTGAGTATGCTGTCTGGCTACCTGCCGGTACGGACATGAGTGGGCGTGAATGACATAGCTGTTTTCGTCCTCTTCCCAGTCGACCACAAACCCCTTTTGGCGCAGAAAGCAAGTAACTTCATTCAATCGCTGTTCGATGCTTTGGCCGGGTTTAATCGGCGGCGCCTCTTGGGCCAGTCGCTCGGCAATGCGGTTAAAGAGGCGACCCACGGCCGCTTCCCCCAACTGCTCGCCCAGCTCTTCCAGCAAATAGTCGGTTAAGGCAAAGTAGTCTACCGGAAATAAGGCATCCGCCGCTTCGGTCAACTGGTAAACCTGCTGCGGGCGGCCTCGCCCGGTCGGGCGGCGCACCGCCGGCGCTGTGATCAAGTTATCTTTTTGCAGCACATTGAGGTGGTAGCGAACCGCCATCGGCGTCAAATTGACGACGTGGGCCAGCTCATCTACGGTTGCCTGGTCTTTTTCTTTGAGATGCTCTATTATTTTTTGGCGTGTCTCATGGAGTTCCATCGATCCCGTCTCCACCCCTCTTCGTAAAGCTGCCACGTCTTATCCGGCAGAAGTGCCAGAAAATTTTATCATAAATATTATAGAAAATCAATTCCAGAAATTGACAGATACCGGCTATCCATGGTATACATGCGGAGTATTCTACCACCACAACCTAAGCGTATAGAGACAGGGGACTTTGGCATGGTTTATGTTGCTTTGATTTTGGCAATCGTGGGCCTTGTTCTGGCTTGGCTCAGCCACAAACAAAACGGTGAGCTTAAAGAGCGCATTGCCGAAACTAACAGCCGGATCTATCGCCTCCGCCGCGAGAAAGAGGAACTTCAAGAAGTTGCCGAGCGAGAGATTGCCAATCTGCGTTTTGAACTGCTCAAACTGAAAGGCGAGCTTCGAGTGGCGCCGGAGATGAGAGTGGGCGATATCCTTTCCATCCATCCGCAGGCGCAGCAGGTGCTGGCCGGCTTCCACCTGGGTGGCTGCTCCAGTTGCTCTATCGATGGCCGGCAAAGCCTGGCCGAGGCGGCCGCGGTCAATGGCCGAGAACTCGAGCCCATCCTCGTGGCCCTTAATACCCTCATCAACGAAAGCAAGGGAGCTGCGGCGGTCGCCCCCGAGCGTCTCAAGACGCCCAATATCCAACTCCATTTTTAATCCACCAACACAGTCTGTTTGTTCTGGGCTTGGCTCTTGACAAGCCCTTTTTTTTAAGCTAATATATAGACATATTTATTGATATCTATTTGATGGGCGAAACAATGACTAACCCGGATATGATCGCTTTCTGCAAAGCGTTGGGGGATGAAACCCGCCAGCGTATCCTCGAACTTTTGCAGCAGCAAGGCGAACTGTGCGTCACCGATCTGGTCGCTGCCTTTGATGTCTCCCAGCCTACCATCTCCCACCATCTCAACTTTTTGAAGCAAGCCAATTTGGTTACAGCCCGGCGCGAGGGCAAACAGATCTACTACCGGCTCAATCAAGACAATATCACGGAGTGCTGCGGTATGCTCTGGACCAAGTTTGTGCCCACCACCATCGACTTAACCGACTACGTCGAGCCTGAAAAGCTGGCCTCATAATATTTTTTTTCTCAATCGTATAGATGTATTTAGATACGTATATTTGAAAGGAGAAACAGATGTCTCACCTCTCGATGAAAGAAAAGGTCAAAGAGCGCTACGGCGCGATCGCCGACAAGTACGTTCAGGCTGACCCAACCGGGTTGCCTCAACCGGCCGCACCGAGCTCGTGCGGCTGCGGGCCGGGCTGCTGCACCCCGGCCGAGCCTCAAGGCCAGCTTTATACCGTCGCCGACGGTGTAAGCTGCTGTGCCCCCGGCGACCCGGCCGCCGAGAGCCTGGCCGCCGCCCTCTACGGGTCAACCGATCTGGCCGATTTGCCCGAGACTGTCACCGGGGCCTCGTTGGGTTGTGGCAATCCTCTCGCTCTGGCTAACCTTAAGCCGGGCGAGACCGTCCTCGACCTGGGCTCCGGCGGCGGCATCGACTGCTTTCTGGCCGCCAAAGCCGTTGGGCCGACCGGCTACGTCATCGGCGTCGACATGACCAGCAGTATGCTGGCCCTGGCCCAACAAAACAAGGCCAAACTGGGCCTGACCAACGTCGAGTTCCGCCAGGGCGAAATCGAAAATCTGCCGGTGGCGAGCGACTCGGTCGACGTGATTATCTCCAACTGCGTCATCAACCTCTCGCCGGATAAGGACGCCGTCTTCCGCGAAGCCTACCGCGTTTTGAAACCGGGCGGCCGCTTTACCGTCTCGGATATGGTCACCGAGGGTGAGTTTCCGGAGCGGCTGCGGCAAAACGTCAACGCCTGGGCCGGCTGTATTACCGGCGCGCTCGACCAGCAGGTCTATCTGGCCAAGCTGCGCGAAGCCGGTTTCAGCGCCCTCGAGGTAGAATCTCGGGTCTCCTACGGCCTGGAAAATCTCGATTCTCTGGATGCGGACAGCCGCCAGGCTCTCAGCCAGGGCGTCGAGTGGGCCACGGTCCCGGCCGATGTCCGGCTGTACAGCGCCCGCGTTATCGCCACCAAATCTTTGTAGCCAATAGAAACCAGACCTCATAGGTTATGAAAACCTATGAGGTCTGCCCAAAATTTAGGCCTTATCTCACCCCCACGCTCTATCTCGACAGAATGACCAACCCCAAGTATAATCCCGCTTATGAGCAAACACTCCGCCTGGTTGGATTTTGAAACCGCTCGTCGTTACCAGACTTTTGTGGCGCGCACGTCCATGTATCAGGATCTCAGCCAGAAAATGGTTGAGTTGGCCCAGATCGAACCGGGCATGCATGTCCTCGATTTGGGCTGTGGCACCGGGGTCACCACGCAGGCGCTGCTCGCGGCCTTGCAAGGTCAAGGCGTCGTGCTGGCCCTCGATGTCTCCGCCGCCATGCTCGAGGCGGCTCAGGCTGAGGTACAATCGGACCAGGTCCTGTTCATTCGCGCCGATGCGGCCGGTCTGGCCGGCATCATCGCCGACCCGCTGGATCGAGTGGTCTGTAACTCGCTCTTTTGGCAGTTTCGCCACAAGGCTGAGGTGATGCGGGCCTTGCAACAGGTCATCAAACCAGGCGGCTGGTTTGTCTTTAATGTCCCGGAGCCTTACTTTATCAACAAGTCTATCCCGCGCAGCCCCAAAGTTAGCCTGCTTTTCAAACAACTGGCCGCCGAGCGCTACGGCGTTGGGGTTCAAGACCGGCGGACAATGGCTGTCTTTCTCCAGAACTTTGGTTTTGAGTTGCTGGCGATGGCAGAGTTCGAGCGCACCCGCTCGGCCGAGGAGAGCTATCTCTTTTTCCAATTGCCCGTGGCCACCGATTGGATGGAACCGCCGCTCGATTACCAGACCCGCCTGGCTTTGCTGGAAGAAGCGCACCAGTTGGCTGACCCGCAGGCCACAGTCCGGCAGCAGTGGATCTATTTCATTGCCCGCCGGGGGGAATAAACAACAAGAGCCTCCTCATGACGAGAAGGCTCTTGGAAGTAGATGATGGGTCAATCTGGCGTTGGCATCTATGCCAAGTTCCCGACGAGCCTGAAAGATTGGGGCAAATCTTTTCAAGTTTATCTAGGAACAAGAGTCCTTATTTTTGCGCGTTTAGCTAGTTCTCTTAAAACTATTTCAGCTCTCTCCGAGTACTCAAAGCTACTCTCAGCACTCCACCGAGATCCGGAACTGTCTCGTTCCCTTACCTTTGAGCTAGTTTGACTGGAACTATTTAAGTTCTACCGAACACTTACGCGTTGCCACTACCTTCTGCTCGGACTTAACATTACTGCCGGCCATAAGCGCTTGACTCCTTCAGGCTCCCTCTTTTCGAGGCAATCCCCCTTTGGCAGCCAATACACCCGCTCCGGATGTTAAGCCCAATTACAGAGGTTAGAACTCTTCGCGAAGCCTAACGTCTTTGTTGGCCGCGTCATCTAATATTATTATAGCATAAGTCAATTGTTAAGACTTCAGATCATTAGCTAGTTTATAACCTGGCCAACTGGTTAGGTAGGCCAGGTCTTGAGAAGCGGGCAGCGCCGTTGGCCATAACGGCCAGCCGGCGGAAGGAAGGGGAAAGCAGATGCCTCGTTTTAGCAATCAAGAAGTAGCCCGGCTGTTTGCCAACATCGGTGACCTGCTGGAGATTAAAGGTGAGAATCGTTTTAAGATTCTGGCCTACCGCAAGGCAGCCGACAACATCGCTGCTTTAGGCCAGGACCTGTTCAATTTGTGGGAGGCGGGCCAGGATTTGCAGGCGCTTGAGGGAATTGGCCAGGCCATCGCCGAAAAGAGTGACGAACTGTTCCGCACCGGCCGGCTGGGCTTTTGGGAAAAGCTTAGCGCCGAAGTGCCGGCCAGCCTGGTCGACGTGCTGGCCATCCCCGATGTTGGGCCCAAGCTGGCCCGCTTGATGTGGCAGGAGTTGGGGCTAACGACCGTGGCTGAAGTGAAGGCTGCCGCTCAGGCCGGCCGGCTACAAACCTTGCCCCGCATGGGCGCTAAGAGCGAGGCCCGCATCCTGGCCAGCATCGAGGCTTTGGAGCGGCGCGATACCAGCCGGGTGCATTTAGGGATCGCCTGGCCGCTGGCCCAGCAGTTACTGGCTGCCCTGCGGCCTCTGCCCGAAGTCCTGACCATCGAGGCGGTCGGCAGCCTGCGCCGGATGAAAGACACGATTGGAGATTTGGATCTGCTGGTGGCCACCGAGGCCGCCGGGCCGGTCATGGCCGCTTTCCAGAGCCTGCCGGATGTCATCGAAGTCATCGGGGCCGGCGAGACCAAGAGCTCGGTCCGCTTTGGCAACGGGCTGCAAGTTGATCTGCGCTGTGTCGAGCCGGCCCGCTGGGGTACCGCCTTGCAGTACTTTACCGGCAGCCAGGCTCACAACGTGAAGGTGCGCGAGCTGGCCCAGAAGCAGGGCTACAGCCTCAATGAGTATGCCCTGACCCGCGAGCGCGATGGCCGGCAGTTTCACTTTGCTGACGAAGCCAGCCTGTACGAGTTTCTGGGCCTCGACTATATTCCCCCCCGCCTGCGTGAAGACCGCGGCGAGATCAAAGCGGCCCAGACCCACACTTTACCGGCCCTGGTCCAGGTTGATGAGATCAAGGGTGAAGTACACTGCCATTCTACCTGGAGCGACGGCGCCCACAGTATCGAAGCGATGGCCCGGGCCGCCCTTGAGCGGGGCTATCAATATCTGGCCATCACCGATCACTCCCAGAGTTTGGGCGTCACCGGCGGGCTAACCCCGGAGCAGTTGCGCCAACAACGGCAAGAGATCGACCAGGTTCAGCAGCAGGTGCCGGGCATCCGGCTGCTGCAAGGTACCGAGATGGAGATCAAGGCCGACGGCTCGCTGGATTACCCGGATGAGGTCCTGGCCGAGCTGGACTTTGTGGTGGCCTCGGTCCACACCGGGCTGCGCCAGGATCGAGAGACGCTGACCCGGCGCGCGCTTCAGGCTATTCACAATCCTTACGTCCGGCTGATCGGCCATCCCAGCGGGCGACTGCTGCCCCGGCGCGAGCCCGGCGACTTCGATATGGAAGCCCTGCTGCAGGCCGCGGCCCAAACCGGGACCATGTTGGAGATCAACGCCTCCCCGGAGCGGCTCGATCTGAACGATGCTTATGCCCGCAGGGCCATCGAGCTGGGCGCCCGGCTGATGATCAACTGTGACGCTCATCACATCGCTGATTTTGAAAAGCTGCACTTTGGCGTGGCCACGGCCCAACGCGGCTGGGTGCCGCCGGCGGGGGTAGTCAATACGCTGCCCTGGCCGGAATTTGAGACCATTATAAAGGAAGGAAAGCGGGGCATAGCAGGGTGAGGGGAAGGATGGAAGGATGGAAGGATGGA
>CALMIS010000055.1 GCA_937864185.1 uncultured Chloroflexota bacterium | reverse complement strand
CTGGCCGTAATCGCGGCGGTCGGCGGCAGGTTATTGACGGTCACCTGGACGGTCGTAGTCCCGGTAATGGCATCGCTATCGGTGACGGTCAGCCTGGCGATATACGTGCCGTCGTCATTTGGATAGGTGTGACTGGGATTAACCGCGGTGCTGGGGCTGCCGTGACCAAAGTTCCAGAGATAAGTCAAGGTTAGATCGTCCGCGCCCGGATCGCTAGAGGTACTGCCATTGAAGTTAACGGTTGGGGCTGTTTCAGCCACACTGAATGGACCGCCTGTAATCCGGGCGGTTGGGGCGACGTTCCGTATGGTCACGGTTGCCTGTTCCGTATCCGAAGCCGGCGGGTTGTAATCGTCCGTGACAGTCAAAACCACGGTGTAGGTGCCGTCAGCGGCGTAGGTATGATTAGCAGTCCGCGAAGAGACCGGTGGCGAGCCATCTCCAAAATTCCAGACATACGAGAGCGCATCGTTGACACCAGGGTCGCGGGAGCTGCCGGCGTCGAAGGCTATGCTCGTCGTTCCTTCATCGCCGCTGAAGGGGCCGTTCATTGCCGCTATGGGAGCCGCATTGCTGATCGATAGGGCTAGAGTCCTTGTGATCGAAGCCCCATCATCATCGGCTACGGTCAAAAGCAAGGTGTAATTCCCTTCATTGGGATAAGCATGGGTCACCGTGGAATTGGGGCCGGACTGATCAACGGTACCGTTATTATCAAAGTCCCAGCGGTAGGTTAAAGTATCAGATGCGGCATCGGTGGCAGTGACCGTGAAGCTGAGGGATTGGCCCTCACTCCCGCTAGTGTTTCCGCTTAAGGAAACGATCACCGGCGGCACATTGCTAATTGTAACTTGAGCTGTGTCACTAATGATCCCGCCCTGACCATCCTTAACGGTTAACGTTGCTATGTAGGTCCCGTTGTCGGGATAGATATGGGTAACGACGCGGTTAGATTTAGGGTTACTACCATCACCCATATCCCAACTGTATGTTAAGGTATCACCGCTGTCGGTATCGGTGGCCACAGCGGTGAAGGTTATCGGTTCGCCTTCATTTCCGCTGTAGGGGCCGCCGGCATCAGCGACCGGGGTGAAGTTAACGTCAACCGTGGTGGTGTCGGTGGTGACTCCCCCGTCGCCATCGATCACCCGCACGGCAATTGTTTTTTGACCGCCGGTGGGCCAACTTGCCGGAGACCGCAGATCGACGGTTTTAAGCGCGCCATTAGTGCTGGCGGTGGTTGCTCGGGTGGGCGGGGTCTCAAAACTGCCGTTGTCATCCAGATCCCAAGTGTAAGTCAACACATCCCCCACTACATCGGTGGCGATGCCGGTGACGGTGATTACCTGGCCTTCAGTTGCTTTGAGGCCGTCGGTGGCTAGGACGAGAGGCGGCACGTTGGTAATGGTGACAGTTCTTATGACCGTAGCGCTGCCCCCGTCTTCATCCCTAACGGTCAAAGCCAGGTTATAGTTCCCCTCGTCGGGATAGGTATAGGACACGGTGGTCTGAGTAATGGTCGGGCTGCCATCGCCAAAGTTCCAGCTATAGGTCAAAGTATCGGCGTTCGTGTCGGTGGCAACGCCGGTGAAAGTCAGAGGCTGTCCCTCAGGACCGCCGCTGGGTCCCGTAATGGTTGCTTGCGGATTGGCATTCGTAATCGTGATCGGACTTGTATTGGAACTGAGGCTGTTGTCATCATCACTATTGCATGTCTTTGTAGCCTGGGAGGCAAGAAATAAACAGAGTTTGACCAGATAACTGTCACTGCGGTTGTCGGCATAAGAGTAAGTTACGGTTCGGCCGGTTTTGGTAGGACTGCCGTCACCGAAGTTCCAAATATAAGTGAGCAAGTCCTGGCCCGGATTGCCGGAGTTGCCGGCGTTGAAGGTGATCGGGGTGTTTTCAAGCGAGGTAGCGGGATGATTGGTGGCATCCGCCGACTGGATGACGTAGACCTGAGTCGAGCGAGTTGCTTCATCGTCTCCGTCAGAGACGCGGACCCGGATGTTATAGACTCCAGTATTACTCTGGCTAAACTGAGTGGTTTGGGCATTTCGTATCTCAAAAATGCCGTCGTTGTTCAGGTCCCAGTCATAGGTAAGGTTATTTTCATCGCCGGTGACGTCATTCGCGAGGGCCGATAACTGAATTATTTCATTAGCCAAACCAATATAACCTCTTGTCTCCCCATCGAGGCGTACATAACGCAGCCCAGTAAATCGAAGCTCTTGCGGTGGGACATTCTCAACATTCACAACCAAGGTCCGGACCGCCTCGCCAATTTGACCCCCATTAGCCGTAGGAGCCGGATAGTCATTGTCCCGGACACGAGCGGTCAATCTGATTTCGGACGGGCCATCAATATTTTCAAGCGTGAAGGCCGAAACTTTACCCGACACGAGGCGTGAGCTGCCATTGTAGACAACTTCCCATTGATAAATGAGATTTTGATTATCCTCCGGGCCGGGATCGCTGGCTTCAAAGGCTCTGATCAATTGATCGAGCGTAACGTTGTCGTCGCTGCCCGGGCGCCACTCGGGAATACTATCAAATTCTAACTCCAACATATCGATTTTGGGATTGGCATTCAGAACTGTGAGCGCCACTGCGTCGATGCTACTATCGCCGCTGTTATCGCTAACCGTCAGGGTGGTAGAGTAAACCCCGTTATCAGCATAGGTATGAGCGGCGTCTATAGCATCCACAACGGTTCCATCGCCGAAGTCCCACCGATAAGTTAAACTATCGGCACTGCCGGGATCAAAAGAATCCTGACCGGTGCAAGAAATGCTGGTCCCTTCAAAGACAGAGTCAGCAGAACAGTCGGCCACGGCGACGGGCGGGACGTTGAGGACGGAAACCGTGGTTGAGGCTAAGTCTTCACCGCCGTCGTCGTCGCGTACGCGAACGGTGACGCTAAAGGTCCCCTGGTTGAGGTAAATGTGGAACATATCATCGGTGTTGCTTTCCCCGTTAAAGGAACCATCGCCGTTCCAATCAACGCTATAAGTCAAGGTGTCTTCGCCGGGATCTGTGGCTGCGACGGTAAGGTTAAGGGGCGACCCCTCGTTCACCGGACCGTCGTGGGTCAGTTGGGTGATGGTTGGCGGTACGTTTCTAACGGCAACATTAAGCGTGTCAACGTCTTCCCCCCCGTCCTCATCACTGGCTTGAAGCGCCACCACAACCTGGGCCGGTCCATCCGGATAAACAGTGGTCACCTGTTCGCCTTCAACATCGGGTTGAAAAACGCCCTTATAATCGAAGTCCCAGGCGTAGGACAACGTGTCAAAGTCCCCGGCGGGATCTTCGGCTGTACCGGCTAAGGTGAGCTCGCTGCCCTCATCGACCGTTTGGTCAGGCCCCGCGTCGACCTCCGGTGGCAAGTTGCCGACAAAAACGGTCAGCGAGTCTTGGCCTTGACCGCCGTCATTGTCGCGAACATAGAGCGTAACCACGTATTCGCCGTCGTCGGCATAAGTGTGTTGAGGGGTAAGGGTATCGGCAGCAAATGGCATTCCATCACCGAAATCCCACTCGAAGCTCAGAATATCGTTGCCTGGATCATCTGCAACAGCGGAAAACCCCAGACTTTTTCCTTCACTGACATATAAATCTTCACCGACATCGACTATCGGGTCCGCGTTCTCGATATAAGCAAAGCTGATAGCGGTGGCCTCACGGTCCAGCCAATCTTCAGCTTTGACAGAAATGGCATAGTTGCCTTCATCGAAGTAGGTATATTCAACCGTCTCCCCCTCGGCATCATCATAAAGACCGTCTTGATCAAGATCCCAGCGGTAGGAGACTGTGCCAGGTATAAAGTTTAACGCTGAGTTAAAATTGCTGGCAACAAAAGTTAGGGAGCTACCCTCAACACCCCGGTAGGGTCCGCCAATACTTACGGTTAAGAGGTCAACTGTGGTCTCGGTTAGAGTTGCCGTAGGGGTGATGGTGGCTTGTGTTAAACGCGTAGGCGTGGGTGTTTTAAATCGCTCGTCTTGCTTGACGGCCTCAATGATTTCAGGTTTGACCTGGACTATCTTTGAATTGTTGGTATCAACGCTGTAGTTAGCGGCAGAGGCATTAACCACCGGATTGATCGGTAACCACAGCTCATCGCTGCGACTTAAGCCGATAGTGGCCGCGATAAAAATGAGGGACCAGCCAATAAACAAGAAAGCCATGAGCAAAGTATCGATCCGTAAAAGACCGAAGTTTTCGCGTTTAGAGTTACTCTGCTCGGCTTGCTGTTCTTGATCCATTGCCTTAGTCGATTGGCCTTAAATAGCGAGTCAGACAGACCCAGACTTATGCTGTTGCCTGTCGTTTTTAAAAATTAAGCCGGGTTCAATTGACCCTCCGGCTGGTTGCTTTTAATCGCCTGAGGCGTTAACGCTTCTAACTGATGTGTTTCACGGCCAGCAATGCTAGTAATGGTGACCTCATTGGGCTCTTTGTGCGGCAAAGTAAAGGAGAAAGTGCTGCCTTTATTTTCCTCGCTTTCAACCCAGACTTGCCCATCGTGAAGTTCAACCAAGTGTTTGACAATCGTCAGGCCGATCCCCATCCCGCCGTGCCCGGCGATATGTTCCGGTCGAGCCTGATAGAATCGTTCAAAAATTTGCGCCTGATCTTTTGGGGAGATGCCCACTCCATTGTCTTTGACACTAATTAACACACCTTTCAAGTAGTCTCGAGCTGAAATCTCGATCCGACCACCTTCCGGTGTAAATTTGATAGCATTGGAAATAAGGTTGGAAAGCACCAAGCCGACTTTCTCAGCATCAGCCTGAACTGGCGGCAACTTCTCAGGTACGTTGACTTCGATAACGTGCCCCTCTAACTCGGCCATCGGCTGAAAATCCATCACCGCTTTTTTCACGATATCGCGTACGTTGACTTGGGTCAGCCTGAGAAAAGCCGTTCCGGCGTCTAAGCGCTGGATGGCCAACATGGCATCGACCATTGTCCGGAGTCGTAGTGAACTCGCAATTAAGAAACGGGTTGATTTATGGAGTTTGGGAGGGACACGCTTCTCAATATAGCTAGCGTAGCCAATCATCGCGCCGAGCGGCGTGCGCAGTTCGTGGGCGGCAATATTGATGAACTCGGTCTTAAGGTCATCAAGTTGGCGCAGTTCCTCATAGGCTTTTTGGGTAGCTTCAAACAGTTGAGCATTCTTGATGGCAATTGCGGCCGGGTTGGCTAAAGTCATGAGCAGCCGTTCGTTGTCTTCATCTAGAGTTAAGCGGTTTTCGGCGTTGGTTGAGTTGGGCAACAGGGCTATCATTCCAACCGTATCCTGTCCGGACAGTAGAGGTACAACCAAGGCTTGCGCCCTATCCTCTTCAGGATCAGCCTTGCCGTTTTGAATCCCGGTAACCAGCATAGAGGTATCGATGATTTTCGGCTTGCCACCGGTCAAAATACTCCACAAGGTCCCGTGCTGGTCATAGGGGATGCCGGCCAAATTGACCGGACCGCGGGGTTTCGCCACGATCGGCTCTAGGACCTTTTTATCGTTAGACAACAGGTAAACTACTACTTGATCAGTGCCGGGAATGACGCCTCTGACATTGTCGACGATGGCATCTAAAATATAATCCAAGTTTAAACCGGATTTAACAGTGACGGCCGTACTACTTTCATAGAGCAGCATAAGTTCGTCGATGCGGCTCTGTAATTTGTTCGTATAGTTGGCCAGATTGTCTGTCATATGATCCAGCGACCGGGCTAGCGAACCGATTTCGTCTCTGGACGAAATATCGGTGCGACGCGAAAAATCACCGCTAGCTACTGCCAGGGCGTTTTCCATCAAATGCTGCACCGGGCGGGTAATGGCGTTCGCCGTAAAATAACCAATCAGAAAAACCAGCAGCAGGGTAGCGGCGAAGATGAAAACCATTTGATTTCGAGCCGTATTCCGGTAGGAGACCATAAAGGTAGTTTGCAGGGCCACTGAATAAAAGCCAAGCGTCTCATCTCTGGCTCTAAAGACACTATAAAAGACATCATATTCAAGATTGCCCAGTCCGACCGATTTTTTGAAACTCGACTCTCCATCGATAGCCCGTATAAGTTGAGCTTGTTCACCCAAGGCTAGCGCGGTCAGGCCCCGATCATCGGTAGAAAGGGTTGTAGCAATGACTTCGCCTTCTAAATTATGCAAACTGACATCGGCAAATGTGGCCTGAGCTAGCGACCGGAGGATATCCCGCAGATAGCTGCTGACCATCACTACGCCCACGATCTCATCGCCCTGTTTTAGCGGCCCGACAGTGAAGAAAAGCATATCTTCATTAATTGTTTCTAGGCCTACAAATTTGTCACCCCACTCATCTACCTTGCCGTTAATGACATTTTGGACGGTCGGCCAGCGAGTCCAATTGAGCGCGTCACCATTGCGGGTAACTTGATAATCGTCAACACTGGTTGCCCCAAAGGGACGCTGAAGACCAAAGATGTATTCCCCTTTTGCATCCAGGATATCGACTCGATCAATGCCTCGGTTGCCGACAATCGGCCAAAGGATATTCTGAAGCTCCGAATCGTTATCCTCGACTACGGCCTGATCCAGTCCTTCCATGAAAGTGATAAATCTTAGATCTTCAAGTTGGTTTTCTTCTTGTTGGGCCAGACCGGCGGCTGCCACGCTACTGGCTTCAACAAGCTGGCGGGTAAATCGTTCTTCTAAGGAGTCAGATACCAGTTGCGTGCTGAGATAGACACCAATAACGGCGACGACTAAGGTGAGCACAGCGTAGGGCAAAATCACCTTAAATCTTATCCGCGAGGTAAAATAGTTAACAAGTTGACGCATGGCTTAACGAGTTACTGTACGACTAAGGTTAGGCGCCAAGTATTTCAAATTAGATGATCGATCGTAGACTTTTTCGGTATGTTCGCCTAGGATTGAGTCTATATCTAAGGTTTACTTTAGGATGTCGGAGAGTTGCAAGTATGACGGATGGGGAAACGATGAATGGGATGACAGGTAGGCGGGTATCAGAGAGCGACAAAGTTAGGGCAGACACTCTAAGTTTATTATGTCTGTTTTGCTATATTGTATCACGAGGGGAGGAATCTAGGAAGCGTGCCCAAGCACTGTCAAGGCAGTACTTTTGGGGGACCTTTACTCCTCTCCGTTTTCGGCCCACTAATTCAGCCCATTTTAGGTCTGCACAATGGATCGTAGGGTAAGAACGTGGGAAAGAGATCGGAAATTCATAAGAAAAAGGTTAGAGAAGTGAAATCAGGACTGGTTATGTTTGTAATTTAGGCTTTTCTTACTCGCTCATTTGTGCTAAAATCTCTCTTATTTATTAGCCTGGAAAAACTTTGTATGGCAACAACGTATCTAACCGGCCCGGCTGGGGTGGGCAAAACAACTTATGCTATTGAGCAACTCCGCCGTTGGCTTAACACCGGCATCCCGGCCAACCAAATCCTGGTTATCCTGCCCCAACTAACCCTGGCCCAGCCCTATCGTGCTTTGCTTAGCGAGCCGCAACTGCCGGGTTCGGGTAGAGTCGAGATTCTCACGATGAACGGCCTGGCCCTAAGGACCATCGAGCTCTTTTGGCCCCTCATCGCTGACCTGGCCGGTTTTGACCGGCCTCACGACCGTCCGGTTTTTCTATCTATTGAAACCGCTCAGTATTTTTTGCGTCAGGCTATTGCGCCTCTTCTCAAGCAAGGCTATTTTGATCCCAACGTGGTCCCTGATCTGACGATTTCTCTGCCGCGGTTGATGAGCCAAATTTTGGATAATCTGAACAAGGCCGCTTTGATGGGGCTACCCCACACTCAGGTGGGACCGCGCCTGGCCGCCTCGGTGGCGCTTGATCCCAGCAGCCGGGTGGCGTTGGAGCATACACAGGCCTGCGTCAACCGCTTTCGGGACTACTGTTTGGCCCGCAATCTGCTCGACTTCTCCCTGCGGATCGAAACTTTTCACCGCCACCTTTGGCCGGTCTCGGGTGTGCGCGCTTATTTGACCACACGCTACCGCTACCTGATTGTCGATAATGTAGAGGAAGATAACCCCTTTGCCCACGATATTCTCGAAGCGTGGCTGCCCTATACCGAGCAATCATTGCTGATCAATGATGAAGACGCCGGTTATCGGATCTTCCTGGGGGCCAACTGGCGCACCGCCGTCCATCTAGCCGAGCAAGCCGACGAGGTGGTCCGCCGCGATACCTCTTACGTGGCCCCGTCCGCCTTGCTCGCTTTCGGCCAACGGGCCGCCGACATCCTTAATTATGAAGGCGCCAAAGCTACTTTTCCGCCTTCAACAAACGGTGACTTGGTATCCTCGACTCTCGATCAATCCTCTCATCCTCCGGCCCGCCAAGCTGTTCATCGCCCGGTTCCTTCATCGCCAATTGCTGACCTTAGCCAAATCATGTCTTTTGAACAGACCCGCTTCTATCCCCAAATGATCGATTGGACCGTGAAGCAGATTGCTCACCTGGTCACAGAAAAAGAGGTCTCTCCCGGCGAGATTGTGGTCATGTCTCCCTTTATCAGTGATGCGCTGCGCTTCTCCTTCGCGAATAAATTACAACGATATGGTATTGCCACACGGTCGCATCGTCCCTCACGGCCGCTCAACGAAGAAGCGGCGGCTCAAACAGTGCTCACTTTAACCAGACTGGCCTTCCCGCATTGGCAGATGTTGCCTGAACCCTTTGACGTGACCCAGGCGTTGAGCCACAGCCTGGTTGGCCTGGATCTGATTCGAGCTAGCCTGCTGACTCAAGTGGTCTATCGCCCCTTCGCCGCTAAAGCGACGACCGCCGCCGAGGCCGAAGGCACGCTCGCGCAGATTCTGACCACCTTTGATCAAATCGAAGGTGGGGTCCGGGAGCGCATCTCTTATGAAGTAGGGGTTCACTACGACGAACTGCGTCGCCAGTTGCTCGCGGTGGCCGGTCAGCCGGAGCCACCCGTGCTCGATCACTTCTTTAGCCGCTTGTTCGAGTTCCTGGCGCGCGAGGGCTTCGGCTTCCATGGTGACATCGAAGCGGGCCAGGTGATCGCCAACCTGATCGACTCCGCCCGCCAGTTTCGCCAGGTCGCCGAGCAGGTGCCGCAGGAAGCGAGCGACAGACCCGGGATCGATACGCTGAATCGGGCCTATCTAGAAACGATCGAGCAGGGCATCGCCGCGGCGCAGTATATCCGCAGTTGGGAGTTGGCGCCGGAAGAGTCGGTTTTGATTACCCCGGCCACAACCTTTTTGATGAGCAACCGGCCGGTCGATTACCAGTTTTGGCTCGATGCCGGCAGCAGCGGTTGGTGGGAGCGCATTGCCCAGCCACTGACTCATCCCTACATCCTGACCATCGATTATCCGGCCGGCCGGCCCTGGACCGACGCCGACGAGATTGCTGCTCAACGCGATCGGCTGGCCCGGTTGGTCTTGGGGCTGACCCGTCGCTGCCGGAAGCACATCTTCATCACCAACGCCGAAATCGGGGAGCAGGGTTACGAGCAGCGGGGCCAGTTGTTGACGGTCTTGCAGCAGATGCTGCGGCAGTTGCAGCGGGAGAGTAACCAGTGACTCAACCTATCTTCACCCCCCGACCCTCCCAAGAAGCCATCCTCGATACGCTGCTTACAGCCAACGGACCCATGCGGCTGGGCGTCTCGGCAGTGCCGGGGAGCGGGAAAACCCATATTCTCTCCGTGCTGGCCTCGGAGTTGATCCAGCGCGTCGAGGACGAGCAGGAGGTCTTGATTGTCACTCTGGTCAACGCCGCGGTCGATAATTTCCGGCGCCGAGTCGACGGCTTTGTGCGGGCGAAGGGCTTGCTGCCCGGCTTCAACTACCGAGTCTGCACCCTCCACTCGTTAGCGCACGAGATTGTCAAGCAGCGGCCCTCGCTGGTCGGCCTCAGCCAGGATTTTGACATTGTCGATGATCGCACGGCGCAGCGGCTGCTTGAGGAAGTGGTGAGTACTTGGCTGTCGAGTCACCTCGGCATGATGGAAGAGTACCTACTGCCAACGGTCAACGTCCAACCTTTGCTTCGCCACCAGTTGCCGGAGCTGGCGCTGTCGATCGCTCAGAACTTTATCAAACGGGCCAAAGATCGCCGGCTTCAGCCCCACCAACTGGAAGACCGCTATCGCCAGCTCGGCCAGGATTTGCCGCTGGCCCGGCTCGGCATCGACATTTACCGCGATTACCAGACCCGGCTGGCCCGCACCGGCGTCGATTTTGATGATCTGATCCGGCTGGCTGCCCAGGCCATCGACCTGGACCCGGACTTTTTGCGCCGGCTGCAAGCCAAGTGGCCTTACATCTTGGAGGATGAGGCTCAGGATAGCAGTCTGCTCCAGGAACGCATTTTGCATACTTTGGCCGGTCTAAGTGGGACTTGGGTTCGGGTTGGCGATCCCAACCAGGCCATCTACGAGACCTTCACCACCGCCAACCCGGAGTACCTGCGCGAGTTTCTGCGCCGTCCAGAAGTGATCGACCTGCCGATGCCGGAGTCGGGCAGATCCTCGCTAAGCATCATTAATCTGGCCAACTTCTTGATCGATTGGGTGAGGCATGAGCATCCCCAGCCGGCCGCTCAGTCCGCCTTGGGGCCACCTCACATCGAGCCAACACCACCCGGCGATCCGCAGCCCAACCCGCCGGACCGGCCCGAGCAAATTTATTTCCGCACCGAAAAATACCGGCCACAGCAGGAGATTCAAGCCCTGGTCCGCTCGGTTAAACGCTGGCTGGCGCAAAATCCGGAAGGCACCGTGGCGATCCTCGATGCGCGGAACAAGCGCGGGGTTGACGTGGCCAACGCCTTGCGCCGGGCCGAGGTCCCGTACGTGGAACTGCTCAACAGCACGGCCGCCACGCGGAGCACGGCCGGCGTGCTGGGCAATGTGCTGAAATATCTGGCCAAGCCGGAAGATGCTCGCCAACTGGCCGTGGTCTTCCAGGTCTGGCAACGGCATGAGTGGGACCGGGAGGATAGGCAAAATGTTTTCGGCTACATCGAGCAGTCGCTGCGGGGTCTGCCGCGCGTGGAAGATTACCTCTTGCCCCGACCTGGTTATGATTGGCTGCAGAATTTGCCGGAGTTGGTCGGCCTGAGTGACTCCGCCGCACCTTCGAGCGACCGGGTAGAGGCCTTGGCCATCGATTTGGCGGAAGATGAAAACCCGGTCGAGCAAAAATCCGAGGTGGAAGTGGTTCAGGATTATCTGGTCCGGTTCAAGGTTTTGGTCCGGCGCTGGTTGGAAGCGGCTGTTTTACCCATTGACCAGCTTATTTTGGTGCTGGCCCAAGATCTATTCGACAACCCGGCCGATTTGGCGCTGGCCCACAAGTTTGCTGTGGTGCTGCGCCGCACCGCGGCCGACCGGCCCGGCTTTCGTTT
This sequence comes from uncultured Chloroflexota bacterium, assembly GCA_937864185.1. GTDB lineage: Bacteria > Chloroflexota > Anaerolineae > 4572-78 > J111 > JAGRBY01. The sequence continues at coordinate 5,210 of CALMIS010000055.1, read as the reverse complement.
GCCCCAGTTTGTTGAGGAGCTGGCCGAGATTGCCCGCAACCAGCGCCGCTTCCTGGGCTTTGATGAGGAGTCGGTGGGCTTTGAGCCGCCTAAAGGCAAAGTCACCGTCTCCACGATGCACCGGGCTAAGGGCTTGGAGTGGGATCGGGTGTACCTGATGGGGCTGAACAACTACAGCTTTCCTTCCGGCCAGCCCCAAGATAGTTACTTCTCGGAAAAATGGTTTGTGCGGGATGATCTTAACTTAGAGGCTGAAGTCCTGGCTCAACTCGAGGCCATCATCGACCAGGAGCGTTACCGGGAAGGCCTGGCCACCGAGGCGGCCCGCCTTGATCTGGTAAAGGAGCGGCTGCGGCTGCTCTATGTGGGGTTGACCCGGGCCAAGCAAGAGCTAATCGTCACCTGGAACCTCGGGCAGCAGTATCAAAGCAAACCGGATAACCAACCCGCTGCTCCGTTTGTGGCCTTGCAGACTTGGTGGGAGGAGCGGGAAGTAGGAAGTAGGGAGTAGGTAAATGATTCCCAGGGATTTTCAGTTTAGCCAATCCAGTTTGCAAGACTTCTCTACCTGCCCGCGGCGCTTCAGGTTGTTTTACCTTGATCGCCTGCGCTGGCCGGCGGTGGAGGCGGAACCCATTCGCGAGGCGGAGCGGTTGGCCCGCCTGGGGCAGGATTTTCACCGTCTGGTCCAACAGCATCTGGTTGGCATCCAGGCTGAAACGTTGAGCGCCTATCTTCAAACCAACGACGCTGACCTGCGCCGCTGGTGGCAAAATTATCTCCGGCATCGCCCGGACTGGCTGGAAGCGGCCCAACTCTATCCGGAGCTGACGCTGTCGACGCCCCTGCTCGGTTACCGGTTGCTGGCCCGTTTCGATCTGCTGGCAGTTCGGCCTGACGGTGGGTTTGTGATCATTGATTGGAAGACTTCACAGCGCAAAGCAAAGCTGGCAGACCCGGGCCAACGGATTCAGACTCGGGTTTATCGCTACGTGATGTGCATGGCCGGACAGGTCTTTAATGGCGGGCAGCCGATCGATCCGGCCCGGGTGCAAATGATCTACTGGTATGCTCAGTTCCCCGATGAGCCGGAAGAATTTGGCTATAGTCTGGCGCATTTCCAGGAGGACGAGCAAGTTTTGACCCGGCTGCTTGAGCAGATTATCGCCAGTGATTTCCCGCTGGTCGAGGACTCTAAGCCCTGCCGGCAGTGCGTCTACCGCTCCTACTGCGGTCGGGGAGAGAAGGCCGGAGATTTGAGTGATGGGTTACTCGCCCGTGAGGTCGATGAGCCTCTGGAGGCGGTGAGTTTAGACTGGGAACAAATCGCCGAGATTCAATTTTGACCGCACAAGAGAAACGAAACTAACCAAAGGAGGTTGTAGTGGATTGGGATTCGCTAAAATTTGTGCTGAATACGCTCCAACCCGGTACGCTGGCCCGCATGGTCATCGATATTGAAGAGACCCAGGAAGCGTGGGAGCATGACCTTGATCAGGCCCCGTCCGAAGACAACAAACTGAAACTCAACCAGGTGTTGGGCCTGATTATGACCCTCGGCACGGAGTGGGGCGAGACGGCGGATTTTGACTTTGCCCAACTGATCGAAGACCTCCGCGTTGAACATTTAGACGAAAACTGGCTCGGCGAGCGTAACCAACAAGTCCGTGAGAATTGGTACGAGGATTATCAATGAGCCGGTCGAACCGGTACCGTAATCATGCCGCCTAGCCCTTGGATTTTTCCGCCCTTAGCCGCTGTCTCCCCTGCTCTCCTTGCCGCCGCCGGCCACGATCTTGTCCTGGCCCAACTGCTCGTTCAGCGCGGCATCACCACCGATGCCGCGGCCCGCGCCTTTTTGAATCCCGACGTCTACCAACCCGCCCCTCCGGAGGTCTTACCCGATCTTGAATTGGCCGTAAACCGGCTGGTGCAAGCCATTAAAGCTGGAGAGCGGATCTGTGTCTGGGGGGACTTTGACGTCGACGGTCAGACCTCGACCACCTTGCTCTTTTCGATGCTCAAGGTCCTAGGAGCGCAGGTTAGTTACTACATTCCTGACCGCTTGACTGAGTCGCACGGGATCAAGCTGCCGGCCCTGCGCCGAATTTTGGCCAGGGGCGTGGAGCTTATCCTCACCTGCGATACCGGCGTCGCCGAGCACGCGGCGGTGACTGAGGCCAACGCCGCCGGGGTGGACGTCCTCGTTACCGATCACCATGATCTGGCAGAAACCTTGCCTCCGGCTCGGGCTGTGATCAACCCCAAACGCTTGCCCGCTGCTCACCCGCTGCGGGAACTGCCCGGGGTGGGAGTCGCCTACAAGCTGGCGCAGGCCATGTACCGGGCCTACGACCGCAGCGATGACAGCCAGGCCCTGCTCGATTTGGTCGCGCTCGGCATTGTGGCCGACGTGGCCCAACAAATTGGCGATACCCGCTATTTGCTACAGCGCGGGCTCGGTATCTTACAAGATACAGCTCGCGTGGGCCTACGCACCCTGATTGAGAACGCCAAGCTTAAAACCGGCCGCCTGACCGAAGACCATATTGGCTTCTGGCTAGCGCCGCGGCTCAATGCCTTGGGCCGGTTGGGCGATGCCAATCTGGCGGTCGACCTGTTGACCACCACCGATTTGAGCCGGGCCCGGATTCTGGCTTTGCAGCTTGAAGGGCTAAATGACCGGCGCAAACTGCTGGTCGACCGGGTGGTCGCCCAAGCGCTCAGCCTGCTGGAAGATACCCCCAGTCTGGCTGAATACCAGGCCATCGTGCTCGCCGCCGCCGATTGGCACCCCGGGGTGGTCGGCATTGCGGCCAACCGGCTGGTTGATGCCTATGGCAAGCCGGTCATCCTGATCTCTCTGCAGGCGGACGGTTTGGGGCGTGGTTCGGCTCGCTCGGTGCCGGGCTGCGATATTCACCAGGCGCTCAAGACCCAGAGCGGCCTGCTGCGCAGTTTCGGAGGTCACCCGATGGCCGCCGGGCTGGCCATTGCCGCAGAAAAGGTGCCGGATCTTCGCCGGGGGCTATCCGAGGCGTTGCACGGTTGCCGGCCAGCGGCGGAGCAGGGAATGCGGCTGGATTTACTGGTCGAATTGCCCCAAATCTCGGCTGATTTGCTGCGTACTATCCAGCGGCTGGCCCCTTTTGGAGCGGGCAACCCGCCGGTCAGGCTGGGTGCTGCCGGTCTGCGGATTGTGGATGAAACCATCTTTGGCAAGGAGCGGGCTCACAAGAAGTTGCTCGTTGAGGATGAAGCCGGCCATCAGCAGTCGGTCATCTGGTGGCGAGGAGCGGCGGAGCGATCGCCGGAAGGCCGTTTTGATCTGGCCTTTACCCTTAGCCCGGACGACTTCACTGGCGGCGAGGCCGTCCAGGTCGAATGGCAGGCGGCTCGGCCATGGCAGCCGGTCGTCGTCGTTAAACAGCTCGAGGTCATTGATTGGCGAGCTAAGCCGGAGCCGGCCCTATCCATCGCCGATTTGCCGGTTCTACCCCCCTGTCTTATTTGGTCAGAAGGTATCAGCCTGCCTCACTCACCCACTGTTGGTCGTCACCAGCTTCAGCAAGCCCAAACCCTGGTTATTTGGACGGCGCCGCCCGGGCAAGATATTTTGGAGCAGGCCACGGTGGCGGTGCGACCGCAGCAAATTGTCCTGGTTGGGCAGCCCTCGCCCTTCGCTCGGTTTCCCGCTTTTATGCCGCGGCTGATGGGGTTGATCAAGTATGCGGTGTCGCAAAAAGAAGGTCAGGTTGAGTTGACCGAACTGGCGACCGCGCTCGGGCACCGGGTTACCACGGCCAGGTTGGGGCTCGATTGGTTGGTGGCGCAGGGTAAGCTGGCCATCGAGGTTGAAGAAGACTCCTGGCTGGTAGTACGGCCTGGTCAATATTCACCTTCACCGGAAAACGCGGCCATCCTCGAAGAAATTTTGATAGCTGCTTTGGCGGAGACGGCGGCCTATCGACGTTTTTTTCAAACGGCCAGCCTTGAAGCCATGCGAAAAGTATTAAACCACCTGGTTAAGTAATGGCCCAATTTAGCCCGGTTTCGTTGACTTTTGTTAGGTGTACGAGTAAGATACCGCCTTGTTAACTGTCGGCAATACACCAAAGAAAGGTACTCAGATTTATGGCTGTGCAACAAGTTACGCCCCTTACCTGTGCAAATTGCAGGACCCAGTATAACGCTCCGGTTGAAACCATTGTCAACGGCCAGGACCCGGCCATGAAAGGGGCATTAATTCAAGGCTACTTGAATCTATCCCAATGTCCGCGCTGCGGTGCCGTTAACTCGGCTAATCTGCCGGTCTTGTTTTATGATTTGGAAAAAGAGTTAGCCTTTATCTATGCTCCGTCCAGCTTAATGGTAGGCGGCGTGACCCAAGAAAAGATGATTGGTGATTTGACCAACCGCGTCTTCAACAACCTGCCTCAAGAGCAGCGTAAATTTTATCTACTCAATCCCAAGCAGTTTTTGACGATGGAAAGTCTGGTCAAAGCCGTACTGGAAGCCGACGGTATTACCGAAGAAATGCTGGAGCAGCAGGCCGCCCGCAGCAGACTCATCGAGGAGTTTTTGACCGCTCCTGATGAAGCTACCCTGAAAGAAAAAATCAAAGAACATGATGACAAACTCGATTACGATTTCTTTGAGATGTTGACCGCTTTTATTCAAACTGCCCAGCTTCAAGGCGATACGGAGAGAGCTCAAACCTTCTTTGCTTTACGCCGCTTCTTAAGCAAATTTAGCACTCAGGGGAAGCAAGCCGTCGCGGAGATCGATCAAAAAATTGGCCTTGTCGTCTTGGAAAATCAGGATGAACTGCTCGATCGCTTATTGCAGGCTAAAAGTGCCCAAGAGTTTGAGTCTTTGGTGGCAGGCGGGCACTCGCTGCTGGATTATGCCTTTTTCCAGAAGTTGACCGGCAAGATTGATGAAGCCGACAAAAAGGGCGATCAGAAAACGGCCGAAACGCTCCGCAGTTTGCGCCAAAATGTTTTGGATATGAAGGCCCAGCACGAAGAAGCAAGCCGCCAGGCGTTAGAGCGGGCCGGTGAAATTTTCAAAGAGATTTTGCAGTCTGACCGGCCGGATCGGGTCATCGAGAAACGGCTTAAGGAGATCGATGAAGCTTTCTTCTTCATTCTCAATGCCAATATCGAAGAAGCCCGCCGCCGCGGACAGCAAGAGGTCGTTCAAGCCCT